>NZ_SMKA01000193.1 GCF_004348455.1 Kribbella albertanoniae | reverse complement strand
GTGCGGCACGGGTGGGCGCCGGGGAGGTGGGACTGGAGGCGTCTTTGTGGATGATTACTGCCACGGAGAGACCGCAGGACTCCACAAAGAAGGCGTCCGGCCCGGGCTGAATGACGGTCGGGAAGAAAATGTGCGGGAAATGCGTTGACTCGAAGGATGGCTTTGGGTGAGACTATTCCCCGCAAGGACTACCGACTAGGAGACGATCGTGACCTGGACGCAGAACGCGCGGAAAGCATGGCGGCGTAGCCCCATGGCTTTGCTGTCGTGCCTGCGAACTGTGCGTATCGATGCCTTCTATCACGAACTCGGCAGTGAGCAGAGCCTGCGTTCGGGCGGTCCGCCTGGGTGATCCCGCGAGGGAGATACCTCAGGAGCCGTCTGGGCCGGGCAACCGGCCGTAGGCGGCTCTTTTGTTTTGTCCACACACGGACCACGTCGGTGCGCAAAGGTTGCGGACCGGATTCCAAACCCGCGTCGCGAGGGTTCGATTCCTTCCACCGATGCATTCTTCGGGCATTTACGGATGCCCATTCGCACAATTGACAATTACATCTGTTTTCCAGCTGTGGGCCAGTGGCCAGGCCACCTCATTTGGGTTGAGGGAGACGGGGGTTCGAGTCCCTCCAGCTGGACCAGGCGCCCGCAGGATGCTTGCTACCGGCCGAGCGGGCGCCCCAAACGTGCCCTGCGCGGGAAATCCGCAGCACATCCCGCGCAGGGTGCACGAACGCTCGTGGCTCAAGTGGAGAGAGCGCCTGCCTACGAAGCAGGAGGTTGCAGGTTCGAGTCCTGCCGAGCGTGCTGTGTCCGAGGCCGAAGTGGTCGAGGTACCGGGATGTGACCCCGGAGGAAGCGGGTTCGAGTCCCGCCGGACACCCTCTGACCGAGCACCCTCTGTTCGACGTACCACAACGCACCGTAGTACTTGCGGCTCTGGCCCAACTGGCAGAGGCACCTGGCTTAGGACCAGGAGGTTCAGGGTTCGACTCCCTGGGGCCGCACCGACACCGAAACACCCGACCTCGCGTGGCGTGGTCGGGCACACTGGAAGGGAGGAGGAAGCGCATGAGCGGTGTGATCGTTCTCAACGCGTCGTACGAGCAACTGCATGTCGTGTCGATTCAGCACGCCATCAGGATGCTGGTGCGCGAGGTGGCTGTCGTCGAGGAAGCACATGACGGCGCCAGTATCGGACCGTTCCCTCTTCCCCGGGTGCTGCGACTGGTGCGCTACGTCGTCACCAAGTGGCGTTACGCGTCCGGCCGCCTGCAGTACACGCGAGCCGGCGTACTGCGGCGTGACAAGCACACCTGTGCCTATTGCGGCCAGAAGGGTGCAACGACGATGGACCACGTCGTACCGCGCTCCCGTGGTGGACGTGGTGAGTGGCTGAACGCTGTGGCCGCGCACGCGTCGTGTAACGAGAAGAAGGGCTCACGCACGCCCGAGGAAGCCGGTATGCCGCTGTTGTGGCAGCCGTGGATTCCTTCACGTGCGGAGTTATCGCTCTGACGTGACATCACCTGGTGTCGCGTTGGAGCGCGATGCCAGGTGGGCGACGGTGTCCCACCCTCGGTTCTGACCCGAGGCCCCGCAGGTTCGAGCCCTGCCCTGGCAGCTTCTGTGAGAAGAACTCATGGAGAGGTAGGACGGCACTCCGTCGGCCAACCTGAACTGCAAGCCCACTTGTAGATCATCCACGCCCGCGTTGCTCGACGATGGAGCAACCAAGGCAGGAGTGGACGAAGGATCTGGCGAAGTCGCAGGCGACCACGAATCACGAGCCGGGTGGTCGGCTGCCAGGTTTTCACTCTGGGCTCCAACTGATACAGATCTCCTCCCGTCAAAGCGTGGACGCGCCCAACAACGTCTCGCTCGGTGAGCACAAGGTCGATTCGGCCACCGTGCCTCCTGCTGAGTCCAAAGGAACCGTCGCCCTCGAGCACACCTGCGACCCAAGCTGCGGCTGGCCCAAGCAACTCAGCCGGAGGAGCTGCGACTTCTGGCCAGGCGATTTGCTTGAGCGTCTTGCAAGAGCTCATCTGAACACGTCGTCTCTCCCCCATGAGTGGCCACAGAGCCTGGGCCAACGGCTCCAGGTGCATCCGGCGCTTAACTGTCCAGGAGTAGGCCTGCTTGTGGTGCGGCTGTCGACTTGCGACCGAACGAATACTGCCGACGCCGGTGATCCGCTCTAGTCTTTCGAGGACGTCTAGATCGGTCATGACGACCCGCAGCACTGACGAAGATGTCGAGTTCGTGAAGGTTCCCTCAGCTTCGATGAGACCTGCTGTCCACGCGAGAGCAGATGCCGACATCTCGCTTACAGGAGATTGCGGGCCACCGGTCGCGCAGATTTGGCAGCGGACAGATCGGCTCGACTTTCGACCACCACAGTCGGAACACATGTTGTAGCCACCCACGGATCGACACGGCCAACACGTCCAGCGCGACCAACTGGTGGCGAAGTCTTCACCACACTTACGACAGGTTCTCGTCTCCGACGCGGGAAGGCGGGTGCTCATGATCTAGAGATACACGCAGCTACCGACACATCAGCACAGTTACCAGCCAGGCAGGGTAAGCCGAGTTCGGCCTAACGGCAGCCGTCTCGAAAACGGTCTGTCCCTCAACGGGGCGTGAGGGTTCGAGTCCCTCCCCTGCCGCATGTACACACACGAGAAGGGTGAGGGATGAACGTGGAGTTTCCGGTTGAGCTGAGCGGGGCCAAGAGCTCCACGCTCATGTGGGCGCAGGAGCACGAGGTGGGTGCGCAGGCGCTGCAGCAGCTGCGGAACATCGCTGCGCTGCCGTGGGTACACGGGGTTCGGGTGATGCCGGACGTGCACCTCGGCAAGGGCGCGACGGTGGGGTCTGTGATCGCGATGTACCAGGCCGTGTCGCCGGCTGCGGTCGGGGTCGATATCGGGTGCGGGATGGAGGGTGTGCTGACGTCACTGACGGCGGCGGACCTGCCGGATGATCTGTCCGGGATCCGGTCCCGGATCGAGGCCGCCGTACCGGTTGGTTTCCGGGCGCACGACGAGCCGGTCAGCATCCGGCGGCTCGGGCTGAACCCGCGGGCGTGGGACTGGCTGTGGGGGTCGTTCGGCGAGCTGCACAAGGGCGTGCAGCAGCGTGAGAGCAAGGCCAAGAAGCAGATGGGGTCACTCGGTGGGGGTAACCACTTCATCGAGGTCTGCCTCGACGACGAGGACCGGGTGTGGCTGATGCTGCACTCCGGAAGCCGCAACATCGGCAAGGAACTGGCGGAGTGGCACATGTCGATCGCCAAGGAGCTGCCGCACAACGCGGATCTCCCGGACCGCGATCTGGCGGTGTTCCTGTCCGGTACGCCGCAGATGTCGGCGTACCGGCGGGACCTCACCTGGGCCCAGCAGTACGCGTCACGCAACCGCGCGACGATGCTGGCGCTGGTGATGCAGGCGGTGCGGGAGTCGTTCCCGCAGGAGATCCGGTTCGACGAGCCGATCTCGTGCCACCACAACTACGTGGCCGAGGAGACCATCGACGGGCTGGATCTGCTGGTCACCCGCAAGGGTGCGATCCGGGCCGGCGCCGGTGACCTCGGGCTGATCCCGGGATCGATGGGGACGGGGTCGTACGTCGTACGTGGGCTCGGCTCGGAGCAGTCCTTCTACTCGGCCTCACACGGGGCGGGCCGGCGGATGAGCCGCAACGAGGCGAAGCGCCGGTTCACGGTCGACGACCTGATCGCCCAGACGGCGGGTGTCGAGTCGCGGAAGGACGCCGGTGTGCTCGATGAGCTGCCGGCGGCCTACAAGGACATCGAGTCGGTCATCGCCGCCCAGTCCGATCTGGTCGAGGTCGTCGCCCACCTCAAGCAGGTCATCTGCGTCAAGGGCTGACGGGCGGCTGCAAGTCGCCGTGACCGTGCGTGCGCTGCTTCCTTTTGTACTAAGCGTACAAGTCGGGCAGCGGTCGGCGGTGAAGTTATCCACAGGCGGGTCGTCCGCCGCCGTCAGGGGAGGCGGCGGGCGAGTTGCCGAGGACCAGATGCATCGGGTCTGGTCTGTACCGAAGGACGGGTAGAGGTAGGCGATCTGTGGGCTGGGCTCTGGTGTTCAGGCGGGAGAGAGATCGCTGAGGGGGACTACTACCCGTTCTTCGGTACGGAGTTGGTGAGGTTCGCCTGTTGGCAGGGGCAGCGGTTTGCTAAACCGTCGATCGGCTTCGGCCGGTCCGTGAGTTCGAATCTCACTCTCACCGCGCAGGGCGAAGGGCCCCGTTGGTCTAGTGGTCAGGACATCCGGTTCTCAGCCGGGGATCGCCGGTTCGAATCCGGTACGGGGTACGTGGGGCGCAGTGGACGAAATGGGAGAGTCACCGCGTCTTCACCGCGGGGTTTGCGGGTTCGAGTCCCGTCTGCGCTGCGATACCGAGCAGGAGCGCCACCGTTGGAGGGGTGGGCCGGGTTGTAACCCCGGTGCCTTCGGGCCTAGCAGGTTCGAATCCTGCCTCCTGCACCACTTCAGGCAAAGGTGCCTGGGGCAACAAAATGACATGAGAGGAGGACCGGCTAATGGCGGGACTCAGGAACAGGAAGCGAGTGCCTGGTGGGCGGACCGGTTCTCCGGTCAGTCAGGGGCATGCGTTGCGGCGGGTTCTGCTGGCGTGTGGGCACGTGCAGCGGGATCGGCTGGCGCACCGTGGTGACCATGTCTGGTGTGAGGGCGAATGCTCTGACTGGATGCGGGTCGTCTCGGTGGAGGAGTAATGCGAACGGCGCCGCCATTCAGGTGGATGGTGGCGCCGGACCCTCTGGTAACGGATGTACGCCGGGCTCTCCGAAGGCTCGGTTCCTGGTTCGACTCCAGGCAGGGGGACTTCAGGACAGGGTCGGATCGTGGTGGACGGTAAGCGTCACGGCGGCGTCCGCTCGGGTGGCAAGGACACGGACCCGTACGGCGTCGGCCGTCACCGAACGGTCGAGCGGGATCAGGCGACGGTGGCCGATGGTGGTGCCGACGGCAACCTCGGTCCACAAGCCGTTAGCAAGGGCGTCGACGGCGAAGGACTCGACCTGTTGGCCAGCGGCGATGTCCTCGCGCAGGCTCACGACGTTGAACGAACCTGGCAGCTCAACTGCCGTGTCGTAGGAGGACCGAATCGCCGCGCCGAAGGCAGACAACGCCTGTACGTCGGCATCCGCGAACAGGCCGCGCCTGTCCGGCGGGATGTTCAGCAGCAGCACGGCGTTCCGCCCGACCGACTTGCGGTAGATGTCGAGCAGCGCGGGCAGCGACTTCACCTGGTCGTCCTCAGACGCGTGGTAGAACCACCCCGGCCGGATCGACACGTCGACCTCGGCTGGATACCACCGCAGCTCGTCGGCGGCAGCCAGCTGCGCAGGCCCAGCCACTGAAGCAGCGCTCTGCTCGGCCACCATCCGACCATCGGCGAACGGTACGACACTCCACTCGGTCTCGCGGGCGAACCCGTCCTCGTTGCCGACCCACCGAACATCGGGCCCACCGACCGCGATCGTTGCCTCCGGCGCCAATCGACGGATCAGGTCGAACCACGCGTCGAAGGCATACTCCTGCGCCGTACTCGTTGGGTTCGCCCCGTCCAGCCATACCTCGGCGATCGGACCGTACTGCGTCAGCAGCTCGTACAACTGATTCAGGTAGAACCGGTTGTAGTCGTCCACCTCGTAGGTGAACCCAGGCTGGATCTCCGAGGCAACCACCGGACTGCCGTTGCCGTAATACCCGCCGGGCGCCTTCTCCTGGTACAGGTCCGCCGGCGACAGATAGAACCCCAGCCCCAACCCGTGCTCAGCGCAAGCAGCGGATAGCTCCGCCATCACGTCACGCCCGGAGGGGCTCGCAGCAACGGTGTGTGTCAGGAACCGGCTCGGCCACAGGCAGAAGCCGTCGTGGTGCTTGGCCGTCAGGATCACGCTCTTGAACCCAGCATCCACCAGCACCCGCACCCACTGGTCACAAGACAGCTCTTGAGGGTTGTAGACCGCAGGGTCGTCCAGCCCGGTCCCCCACTCGAGATCCGTGAAGGTGTTCACACCAAAGTGCACGAACGCCGTCAGCTCTTGCTGCTGCCAGGCGAGCTGTCGAGCCGACGGTCGCACCGCCGACGGGTCGATCACCGCAGCACCTTCCCCGGGTTCAGCAAACCGGCCGGGTCGAAGGCCTGCTTGACGCGCCGGTGCAGCTCGAGCCCGACCGGGCCGAGCTCGTCCTCGAGCCAGCGCGCCTTCAACGTGCCGATGCCATGCTCGCCGGTGATGGTCCCGCCGAGCGCGAGCCCGAGCTCCATCACCGCGCCGAACGCCTCCATCGCGCGTGCCTCACCGGCCGGATTGCCGGGCTCGAAGATGACATTCGGATGCATGTTGCCGTCGCCGACGTGCCCGGCGCAGTAGATCGGTACGTCGTACTTCACGCTGATCTCGGCGATCCCCCGCAGCAAAGCGACCAGCTTCGACCGCGGCACCGCCACATCATCGACCAGCGAGGTACCGAGCGGCTCCAGCGCCGCGTGCACCAACCGGCGCGCCTCAAGCAGCATCCGGGACTCCTCTGCGTCCGAAGCCTCCGCGACCTCGACAGCACCGTGGGCCGTGCAGATGGCTGCGATCCGGGCAACGTCCTCGGCTGCCCGTGCGCCCCGGTCGGACTGCGCGATCAGCAGCGAACCGACATCCGCCGGCAGACCCATATCGCGGTAGTCCTGAATCGCGCGCGCGGTCGGCCCGTCGATGAACTCGAGCAGCGACGGCCGCAGGCCGGCGGCCATCACCGCGGCAGCCGCAGCGATCCCGTCCTCAATGGACAGGAACGTGGCCGCCGCGGTCAGCGCAGTCTCAGGGGCGGGCCGCAGCGAGAGCGTGGCCTCGGTGACCACGCCGAGTGTCCCTTCGGATCCCACGATCAGCCGTGTCAGGTCGTACCCAGCAACGCCCTTCGCTGACCGCCGGCCGGTGCGAACCACCTCGCCAGACGCCAGCACCACCTCAAGCCCGAGCACGAAGTCCGCCGTGACGCCGTACTTCACGCAGCACAGTCCGCCGGCGTTGGTCGCGATGTTGCCACCCAGCGTGGACATCTCCCATGACGACGGATCCGGCGGGTAGAACAACCCCTGCTCAAGGACAGCGCGCGACAGCTCGGCGTTCACCACGCCCGGCTGGACCACCGCGACCTGGTCCTCGGCGGAGATCTCGAGGATCCGATTCATCCGCGCCGTCGACAGCAACAGACACCCGTCAACCGCATTCGCCGCACCGGACAGCCCCGTTCGCGCCCCCTGCGTCACCACCGGTACGCCGAACTCCGACGCGGCCTTCATCACCGCAGACACCTCAGCTGTAGTAGACGGCCGCACCAGCACCCGTGGCACACCGGCCGTACAGAAGGTCGCGTGATCGTTGCGATGCGAGTCCAGTACGTCGACATCGTCCACGACTGCGTTGTCCCCGAGCACCGAGCGGAGGCGGGCAACGAACAGGTCACTCATAGGCCCTCTTCCTGTTCCGCCAGCAGGCGCAGAATCAACTCGGCCCGGCGGACCCGCTCGCGCCCCAGCGCCTCCGCGGTCGCGGCCAGGTGCGCGCCGACCGGGTAGATGTTCGGCGCGTTCCGCAGACCCATCTTCAGATAGACCGGCGCCGCCACCTTCACGACCTCCGGTACGTCGTAGAACCGCACGTGCCCGCCTTGGTCGTCCGGAGCCTCGATATACATGTCGATCGGCACCGAGGTCACCGACCGGATCTCCGCCAGCACCGGCACCGGAAGATCGGTCGACACGTTCAAACTCGTGGCCCCCAATCGCTCGTACAGCCGCGCGGTCGGGGCATTGGGCAACGGCATCAACACCGACGTCTTCAACACAAGGTCGGCAGGCAGCGACCCGTCGACCTTCAGCTGTCCCAGCAGTTCCAGCACGCCGATGTCTCCGACCAGCAGACTTCGCACGCCCAGCTCGACCGCCCGGAAGGCATCACACAGCGACGCGGCAACCATCTCGTTGCCGCGCGCAACGCCTCCGACCGCGGCCGAGACTTTTGCCTGCCCGCCGATGTCCCACGCACCGCGGGGCCCGAGGAAGAGACACACCTCGACACCGGCGGAGGCGCCGAGCGACAGCATCTCCTCGATCTCGGCATCGGTCAGCATCATTACCCCGCTGCCCTGTGACACCCGATCGATGGTCACCGCACGCTGCGCCGCCTCGTCGAGGACGGCCTCGAACACCCGCGGCCCCTCACACGACGGGATCTCCACCTTGTACGGCGCTCCGTCCGCAAACGTCGAGGTGGATGCGCCGCCAGGGTGGAAGCCGCGGTCGGCCAGCAGGGCATGTGCTTCGCGAAGTGTCACCATGGCGAAAGCTTCCCACCGACAGTCAGATCGCCGGCCGCACCGGTGATCTCCAGATCGAACCGGTCCGCGGCCTCGTCCAGCAGGGCCGGTGTCACGAGCAACTCGTGCGGCGACAACGTGTCCTTGATCCGCGCCAGTCGCAGGTCGGTCCAGTCGCGTCGGCCGCACATCGTGATGGCCGCGAGCACGGCCGCCTCGTCGTCCGCCATCACCATCGGCAGCCGGGAACGACGCGCTCCCCCGGCACCCGAGGTCAACGCGTTCACATAGCTGGCCTGCAGATCGATCTGCTCGAGAATCCTGGCCGGCATCACATCGGCCAGCCCCAGCCCGGAGGCGTTCCCATGCGACGCCTCGGAGAGCGAGTGCACACTGATCGCCGCAATCGACGGCGATTCGAACTCGGGGATGCCGTGCACCCAGCACCGCCCGATCACATTCGTGTCCATGCCGGCGCCGGATTTGTCCTTGCCCAGCTCGTCCACAACCAGCACGTCCAGCTCATCGAACGGCAGCCGACCCAGCAGACTGCCTGCCCGCTGCAGCAACGCATGCTCGGCGGCACCCGCGATCCCGTCGGCCGGGACGAACTCGATCGCCGCCGTGTGCTCCAGCGCATTCTCCAGAATGCCCAGCCCACCAAGGATCTTGCCCTGCGCGACGACCACGCGCGCGGCTGCTTCGATCGCGGCACCCAGCGAAGGAATCCCACCGGCATGCAGCGACGCAGCGCCCGCGTGGTTCCCCAGACCGATCGCGAGGATCTTCGCCAGACCGCTCTCGATCGGCCCGTGGAAGTCGGTATGCGGCTTCACCCGGTTGATCACCAGCACACCGTCAGCGGCTGCGGCGATCGCGTCGTGGTGAACCGCCGTACCGTCATCGAGTTTGCCGACGACAACGGTCTCCATGGTCGCCTCGATCGGACACCCCACGCTCTCCGGGGTGATTCCGAGCCCGGCCAACATGTCGCGCTGCCCCTCCGCAGTCGCTCCGCCGTGCGAACCCATTGCCGGTACGACGAAGGGGTCAGCCCCGGCTGCTGCCAACCAGGCGACGGCCGCGCGAACTACCGGTACGAGGTCATGGATCCCGCGGCTGCCGGCGGTGACCGCGATCCGGGCGCCGGGCTGGATCTGCGCGCGGAGAGGTTCGAGCGCCGCCTGGGTCGCCGCGGCCGGATCGTCCACGGACGGCAGGTCCGGCAGCAGCCGACGAATCGGAGTGACCTGCGGGATCGATCCAGCAGGCCGCAGCCCGCGGATCGCTTCGAACGGTCCCCATCCCTGCGACGGCGCCGGCATCAGTGGCTCTGTCTCGCTACGGCGGAGCCGGTGCGCCCTACCAGGAAGTCCAGATCGCAACCCAGGTTGGCCTGCGTGACGTGGTCGACGTACAGCCTGGCCCAGCCGCGATCCGTCGGCGGCGCAGGTGGCTGCCAGTCGGCACGACGCTTCTCCAGCTCCTCGTCGGACACGTCGAGGTGCAGCCGCCGGCCCGGAACGTCCAGCTCGATCCAGTCACCGGTCCGCACCAGCGCCAGCGGTCCACCGACCGCCGCCTCCGGCGTGACATGCAGTACGACGGTTCCATACGCCGTACCGCTCATCCGTGCGTCCGAGATCCGCACCATGTCGTCGACGCCGATCTCGGCGAGTTTGCGCGGGATCGTCATGTTGCCGACCTCCGGCATCCCCGGATAGCCGCGCGGTCCCGCATTCTGCAGCACGAGCACGGTGTCCTCGTCGACATCGAGATCCGGATCGTCGACGGCCAGGTCGTACTCCTCGATGCTGCTGAAGACCAGTGCCTTCCCGCGATGCTGCAGCAGACGCTCCGAAGCCGCGGACTGCTTGACCACAGCGCCGTCCGGCGCCAGATTGCCCTTCAGTACGGCGGTCCCGGCGCCGCTCCCAAGCGGATTGCCGACCGGGCGGATGACCGCAGCACCCGGTCGCCCCTCCTGACCGACCCAGTCGATGCGCTCGGCGTTGGCGACGTTCTCCCCCATGGTCCGGCCGGTCACGGTGATCGCGTCAGCCTTGAGCAATGGCAGGATCTCCCGCATCACCGCCGGCAGCCCGCCCGCGTAGTAGAAGTCCTCCATCAGATACTGCCCCGAGGGCTGCAGGTCGGCCAGCCACGGTACGCCGCGGGCCCACTCGTCCATGTCGTCCAGCGAAAGCTCGACGCCCACCCGGCCGGCGATCGCGAGCAGGTGGATGACAGCGTTGGTCGAACCACCGATCGCCGCATTCGCCCGGACCGCGTTGGCGAACGCGTCGCGGGTCAGGATGTCGGAGGGCTTGAGGTCCTCGTGCACCATCTCGACGATCCGGCGACCGGCCTGCTGGGCCAGCGAATACCGCCGGGAGTCGACCGCCGGGATGGCGGCTGAGCCGGTCAGCTGGAGCCCGAGCGCCTCGGCCATACAGGCCATCGTGGACGCCGTCCCCATCGTCATGCAGTGCCCGTTGCTCCGGGACATGCCGGACTCGGCAGCCGCGTAGTCCTCCTCGGTCATCCGGCCCGCGTTCCGATCTTGGGTGAACCGCCAAACCGCCGTACCGGAGCCGATGTCGCAGCCGCGGAACTTCCCGTTCAGCATCGGGCCGCCGGTGACGACCAGCGTCGGCAGGTCGACACTCGCAGCACCCATGATCGAACCGGGCGTGGTCTTGTCGCAGCCGGTCAGCAGCACGGTGCCGTCGATCGGGTTGCCACGGAGCGACTCCTCGACATCCATGCTGAGCAGGTTGCGGAACAGCATCGCGGTCGGCCGCAGCATCGTCTCACCCAGCGACATCACCGGGAACTCCAGCGGGAAGCCACCGGCCTGCCAGACCCCGCGCTTGACCGACTCAGCGAGCCGGCGCAGGTGCGCGTTACACGGCGTCAGCTCGGACCAGGTGTTGCAGATCCCGATCACCGGCCGCCCGTCGAACACCTCTTCGGAGAAGCCCTGCGCCCGCATCCACGACCGGTGGATGAACCCGTTCCGCCCCTCCTCGCCGAACCAGTGCTCGTAACTCCGCAACCCGTTCGGCGCCCCCGACGGAACCTCGGATCCCTTCTCGGGGGTGGGCATACCCGACGGATCCGGTACGTCGAACTCGCGCGGATCCGCGGTCGGCGGCAGATCCGTGGTGTCGTCGCTCATCGTTCCACCTCGTCCTGGCTGATGACTCCGTTGATGCGGCGGGTGATGCCGAGCGGGTTCGCATCCCGCAGTACGGCGGGGAGCACCGGATCGGGAGCGTCCTGGTAGGCGACCGGTCGCTGGAACCGGCGGGCCGCGGTCACCCCGACGCTGGTGTGGATCGAACCAACCGTCGAAGGGAACGGACCGCCGTGGTGCTGCGCCCAGGAGACCGCAACCCCAGTCGGCCAGCCGTTCCACAGCACGCGCCCGGCCCTCGCGGTCAGCAGCGGCAGGAGCTCAGTCGCCAGCTCGTTGTCGGACTCCTCGGCGTGCAGGGTCGCCGTGAGGTTGCCGTCGAAGGCTGCGATCGCGCTCCGCAGCTCGTCGAGACCGTCGTACTCAACGACGATCGACACCGGCCCGAAGCACTCCTCGAGGATCTCGTCCTGACGCGCCAGCAGCTCAGAAACCGTTGTCTGCAGGAGCGTTGCGCCACCCGCCGACCAGACCCGGACTCCGTCGACCTTGCCCAGCCGATCGAGACCCGAGTCGAAGGTGTCCTTGATCCGGTCGTTCAGCATCGTCGCCGACGCCACTCCCCCGGCCGCCTCGGTCAGTTTGTCCTGCAGGCCATGACCGGCCGGCAGGAACAGCAGCCCCGGCTTGGTGCAGAACTGACCGACACCGAGCGTGAACGAACCGACGTACCCAGTGGCGATGTCGTTGCCGCGGGCATCGATCGCGGCCTGGGTGACGAAGACGGGGTTGAGACTGCCGAGCTCACCGTAGAACGGGATCGGCTCCGGCCGGGTGACGGAGATCTCGTGTAGCGCCTTGCCTGCCGGGACCGAGCCGGTGAACCCGGCCGCCGTGATCCGCGGATCCTTCAGCGCGATGACACCGACGTCGAAGCCC
The DNA here is from genome assembly GCF_004348455.1 of Kribbella albertanoniae. Lineage (GTDB taxonomy): Bacteria > Actinomycetota > Actinomycetes > Propionibacteriales > Kribbellaceae > Kribbella > Kribbella albertanoniae. The sequence goes on along the minus strand of NZ_SMKA01000193.1, from coordinate 5,767 downwards.
AGGATCAACCCCAGCGAACCATCCGGCGCACCGGCCGCCCGCAGCGCCTCGATCATCACCGCGGCCGTCCGGACCGAGAGCTCCGGGTGCCCCGGGTGCGCCTTGACGATCACCGGGCACCCCGCGGCCAGCGCGGAAGCAGTGTCACCACCACAGACACTGAACGCGAACGGGAAGTTGCTGGCGGCAAACACCAGGACCGGGCCGAGTGGCACCAGCACCCGGCGCAGATCCGGACGCGGCACCGGTTTGGCCTGCGCGTCGGCGGTGTCGATGATGACCTCGAGCAGCGATCCTTCCACCAGGGCATCGGCGAACATCCGCAGCTGCCCGGTACTCCGGCCGACCTCACCGCGCAAGCGCGGCTCCGGCAACGAGGTCTCCCGCATCGCGATCGGCACCAACTCGTCAGCGGCTGCATCCAAGGCGTCGGCCACAGCCCGGATCCACCCGGCCCGGACAGCAGGCTCCGCGGACCCGAGCGCGGCCGCGGCACCGGCCGCGTCGGCCAGGGCCTGCTCGAGCTCGGCGGGGGTGGTGTCGGCGGTCATCGCTTCTCCTCAGAGTTCTGTTCGGCCAGGAAGGCAAACGGCTCCCGGCCGGTGGCCACGGTATTCGTCAAGGTACCCAGTTGGTCGATGCTGATCCTGATCACATCACCTTCGCGTAGCTCGAACGCAAATTCAGGCACGATGCCCGTCCCGGTCGCCAGGATCACGCCGTCCGGGAAGTCGTTCGGCACGAACAGCACGTCGATCAGATCCTGCAGCTCGCGGACGAGCTTGGCCGTCGACGTCGTACCGGTGAAGACGTCCTCGCCGGCACGGCTGATCACCAGCTCAACCGTCAGTTCCTTCGCATTGCCGACCTCCCAGACCGGCCGGATCCCGGTCGCGAGCGCACAGCCGCCGGCGAACAGCTTGGCCTGCGGCACGTACAGCGGGTTCACGCCCTCGATCGAGCGTGAACTCATGTCGTTGCAGATCGTGTAGCCGACGATCTCACCGTGACTGTTGGCGACCACCGCGAGTTCCGGCTCCGGTACGTCGTGCCCCGAGTCGACGCGGATCCCGACCGGCTCGCCGTCCGTCACCACCCGCCAGGCCGGCGCCTTCTGGAACAGCTCCGGCCGGTCCGCGGTGTAGACCTTGTCGTACACGGACTGCTCGGTACTCTCCTCCATCCGGGCGCCCCGCGAGCGCTCGTACGTGACCCCCGCGCACCAGACCTCGCCCCGACCATCGATCGGCGGCAACCACTTGATCCCTTCGACCGGAACCGCCGTACCGGTCTTGGCGAGAGCTGTCTGCAGATCTGCGAGTGGGAGCCGGAGCAGCTCGGCCATGCTGGCGATACCCTCGACCGGTGCCACCGTGTCACCGGTACGGACGCCTACGACCGGCCGCCCGGTGGGCGACTGGTAACGGACCACGTGCATAAGTCCACCTCTCACATAGATGTGCCGAGCAAACCGCGGGTGATCTGGAAGCCGACGTTGCCGGAAGCAACGGCCTTCGGGACGAGCTGCCGGCTCGCGACGAGCGCGATCGTCTCCAGCCCGATTCGTGCCTGATCGGCGGCGTCTCCGGTGGCGACCGCGTCGAGATCGTCGCCGTACCGCGCGACCGTCTCGGGGTCCCTGCTGATCTCGACGACCGGGACGAACCGCTGCGCCGACAAGGTGCCGCCGGCGACGTGCGCAAGGATCTGCTGTACGCCGGATGCCCCGAAACCGGTCGCGGTTTCCATCCAGTCCGTACCCGGCATCCGCATCACGTGCCATCCCGGAGCGCTGGGCCGCTGCCCGTGCGCGATCGTCGGACCGACCTCGGCGGCGGAACCGAACGCCGTACGACGGAAGTCCTCATCGGCAAGCAACAACCCCCGCGAGGACAGCACGACCGAGCCGCCCGAACCGACGATCTCGCCGCCCATCAAACCGAGCGCCTCGGCAGTATCCGCGGTGAGCGGACCGCGCGCCTCCAACCCGATCGTCAGCGCGCCGAGATCGCCTTGGTGCTCGACAGGGCTCGGCAGGGAGAAGCTGTTGAACCAGTCCTTGACCTTGGCGCCGACGGCGTCGAGACCACCGTCGGCCTGGATGCTGGCCCAGCCGAATCGCGCTGGATCCTTACCTGCTTCGACAAGGCGGGAGCGGAAGTAGTCGTTGTGGGTCTTCTCGCAGCCGTGCTCCAGGAGCAGTGCCATCCGAGTGTTCGGGTGCAGGAGGTAGCCGAGCATGATCCGGGCGAAGGTCTCCTCAGAGGCTCCACCGCTGCTCCCACAGCCCTCAGTGTGCGGGAGCGCGACCATCCGAGTGACCGCGTCACCGGCCCACTTCTCCAGCTCGGCCTGCCCAGCAAGCCGGAGTGCGATCTGGCCGGAGCACAGGCTGGTCGGCAGGATGAGGCCGACCGCTTCGGGGAGGTCACGATCGTCGACTCGCAGCAGCCGGGCCGGGGTGCGCGTGCGGCTGCTCAAGCCGGTCAACGGGAGACCATCGAGTGGGGCGTCACGGTCGTCGGCCGGGATATCGGCCAGCGCGCGGCTCTGGCGGCCGTCGGTGCTGATCGAGATGCCCTCACGCGGTCCGCTCTGCTTCCAGTTCCGCCAGATCGACACCTGGCTGTGGCCGGCGCGCTCGCCCGCACTGGGCTCGCCGGACGCGACTCGGACGGTCAGGTCGAACGTGTCCGCGGTCAGCTGGGCCATCGACGTACCAGTCAGGTAGCGGCCCGCGTCCACGTCCATCTCGGCCTGCAGATGCTCGTACCGCTGGCTGGTGGTGACGAACTTCAGCGTCGGGACGAACGGGAAGTTGGTGATGGAACCGTTGCCGGTGGTGAAGAAGATCAGGTTGCAGCCACTGCCGATCTGGCCGGCCACTGACTCGAGGTCGTTGCCGGGACTGTCCATGAAGATGTAGCCGTTGCCGGGCAGCGGTTCGCCGTAGTCGATGACGTGGTCCAGGCGAACCTCGCGCGGCAGCTTGCGCGCGGCGCCGATCGACTTGAGCACGATGTTGTAGAGCCCGCGGTACACGTTGCCGCCGGAGGGATTGCCCTCGGCCGTGTGCCCGTGCCATCCCACCCGCTCCTTGAACGAGCGGATCGTGCTGAGGAAGCGGCGCGCGGTGGCGAGGTCGCGGACGTTCTTCAGCACGTACGGTTCCGCGCCGATGAGTTCGTCGGTCTCTGCCAGTACGGCGGTGCCACCGTGCTTGATCACCTCTGCACCGACCAGGCCGGCGAGCGGATTGGCGGAGATCCCGGAGAACGCGTCCGAACCGCCGCACTGCAGCGCGATCTTGAGATCGGCGAGCGGGACCTCGACCCTTTGCTGCGCGTCGACGATCGGGAGCCAGGGCTCCAGCAGGGCGCCGGCCGTGCTGAGGTCGTGCTCGAACCCGGCCGCGCGGGTGAAGAATGCGTGCGGGACCTTGATGCCGGGATAGTCGTGCTCGGTCATGAAGTCCCGGATCGCCTGGCCGGAGACGACGTCGTCCGTGGTGTCGACGATCAGCACGGCGCCGACGTTCGGGTTCAGGGTGAAGCCGGCCAGGGTGGCAAGCAGGAAGTGCAGGTTGTTCGGGACCTCGTCCTCGCCGCCCTCGGTGTGGGCAACCGGTACGACGCCGTCGCCCGCGGCCGCTCCGTCGAAGCGGCGGGCGAGCTCGGTGACGAAGCCGGAACTGCGGGAGCTGGTTGCCAGCACGACCACGTGGTTGCGAGTGCCTGCTGGGCCCTGCGCGCGGGGGTAGCCGAGGAAGGTGCCGGGCTGCTCGACGCTGGTCACCTGCTGGCCGAGGTGGAGTGCGTTCTCGTCGAGCGTGAAGGGGTCGAGGGGCTCGTTGGTGGCGGAGGGTTCGGCGGGGAGACCTTCCACGCCACGGGCGGTGACCGCCTGCAGGCTGGTCGGCGTACAGACGTAGTCACCGGGGACGAGGTCGCGGGACGCCCGGGCGAACGGGGTGTTCCAGGAGGTGATCGCGTCGCCTTGGGAGATCCGGCGTACGACGAATCTGTGGCCCTCGAGGACGGTGTGCGGGAGGGTGACGGTGGTGCCGTCGAGCTCGATCTGGGTGCCGGCGTCGAGGCGGCGGGAACAGATGGCGGCGTTGTCCTCGGGTTCGGGAAGGACACCTACCTCTTCGAACTTCACCGACCGGGGCGGTGGGGTGGGAAACGTATTCAACACCGTGTCCGCCTTCCGTAGGTGGGTACTCCGGCGCTACCGTGGGCCAGATCGTGCATGATGCATGATCCACCCTGCCGAAGACGGACGGCCGGGTCAAGGCCGCGCTCAGGATCCGGAGGAACTCGCGTGGATACTGCTGACCGGCGGGTGCTGCGGCGACAGATGCTGGCCGATGACGTGTACGAGGCGATCAAGACAATGCTGATGGATCACGTCGTACGGCCCGGTGCCCGGATCTCGATCGACGGACTCGCGCGGGAGTTCCAGGTCTCGTCGACGCCGGTGCGGGAGGCGCTGGCCCGACTGGAGTCCGAGGGGCTCGCGCTGAAGGAACCGCTGAAGGGGTACCGGGCGACGCAGCTGCTCACGCTGGCCGAGTTCGACGACCTGTACCGCTTCCGGTTGCTGCTGGAGCCGTGGGCCGCTCGCCGCGCTGCCGAACTCATCACCGACGAAGGCCGCGACCGCCTCCGGGCCGAGCTGGCCACTGCCGTCGAACCCACGTCGGTGGACTACGCCGGCTACAAGTCACTGACGGTCCACGACAACCGCTTCCACACGTTGATCGCCACTCTCTCAGGTAGCGAACAGGTCCGGCTGGCCTTCCAACGCACCCACTGCCATCTGCACATCTTCCGGCTCCACTACGAGCGGGACATCGGCCCCGAGGTCCTCACGGAACACCGGACGCTCGTGGAGGCCATCACCGCCGGCGACCCGGTTGCCGCCGAAGCCGCGATGACCCGGCACATCCAGAACTCCATGGAATCCCGCCTCCGCAAGATCTACGAGTGAAACCCTTCCCACTTCCGATCCCACCGGTTCTGCGGCCATACATCCTCGACTTCCTCTGGGACGTCGACCGGCTGCATGCCCTCGAACTGCCCACGGCCGAGCTCACAGTGGCATCGCTTGCCCACCACCTCGACCTCCCGTTCTGGGCGTACGGCGGGCGCCCGTTCCAGGTCACGCCGCACGAGGTGGCGGCCGATCCGAACCGGTACCACGAGCAGTACGCCCGCACCCTGGCCGCCGACCTCAGTCACCCCATCGACGCCGTACGCCGAGAAGACGGCCGCATCACCATCCTCGACGGCATCCACCGCCTCCTGCACGCGGAACTGACAGACCAACCCGTCATCACCGCCCGCCTCCTCGACTGGGCGCACCTCGACGACATCGCGTCGTACCCCTGAAACCGCGTTTACCCATCGGGGAGCGTCGGTACGACGTTGAGCACGGGTCAACCAGTTGCGCGGCCGGCAGGTGGTCGATGCGTGCTCAAGGTGAGCCGGCCGGGCGACCTTGAGCACGGTTCGACCGTTGCATCGGGTGCCAAATGGTTGGTGGATGCTCAAAGTGACCCCCGATCTCGGGTCCCTGAGATCGCGGGTGCGTTAGCCCGCCCGGAGCCGAGTCCCGCAGAATCCATCGATCAGCCTGCCCGTCGATATCGACGGGTATCCCCTGAAATGGCCCCTTCTCCCCTCGAATTTTGGCCAGAGAACCGGCAACTCAAGTGGATCTCCCCTCAAATTGCCGGAGGGGCGGGCGGCGGCCGGGCGAGAGG
>NZ_SMKA01000192.1 GCF_004348455.1 Kribbella albertanoniae | reverse complement strand
GAGCCGGGGGCCGTTCAGGAGGCGACAGTCTGCCACTGTCAGGAAGTATGTACCCCCCAAGTCCGGATCTCACACATCTCAGTTCTGTTGCAACCGAGCGCGCGGTTTCCGGGCGTCGCGGCCGGTGAACCGACCGTTGCGACCAGTACCACTGTCACACTGCTCAACAGTCTAACGGGAGAGTCGCCAACACAAAAGCCCGGGTCGCTCGGCGTTTCGCCGAGGTGCCTATCCTCGACCTCATGGAGCACGCCGAACCGCCCCCTGAGACCGCCCGATCGGCCGCCTTCTTCGATCTGGACAAGACCATCATCGCGCGCTCGAGCACGCTCGCTTTCTCCCGGCCGTTCTACGCCGGCGGGCTGATCAACCGGCGGGCCGTGCTACGCAGTGTGTACGCGCAGTTCGTCTACCTGCTCGGTGGCGCCGACCACGACCAGATGGAGCGGATGCGCGAGTACCTGTCGGCGATGTGCACCGGCTGGGACGTCGGAACGGTGAAGGCGATCGTCGCCGACACCCTGCACCACATCGTCACGCCGATGATCTTCGAAGAGGCCGTCGAGCTGATCGACCGGCACCACGCCGAGGGCCGGGACGTCGTGATCGTCTCGTCGTCCGGCGCCGAGGTGGTCGAGCCGATCGGGGCGATGCTCGGCGCCGACAAGGTGATCGCCACCCGGATGGTAGTTGCCGACGGCAAGTACACCGGCGTGATCGAGGAATACGCCTACGGACCGCACAAGGCGACCGCGATCCAGGCGCTGGCCGCGACCGAGGGTTACGACCTGGCCGCCAGTTACGCCTACTCCGACTCGATCACCGACGAGCCGATGCTGGCCGCGGTCGGGCACCCGTTCGCCGTCAACCCGGACAAGGCCCTGCGCCGGCTCGCGCTGTCGCGAGACTGGCCGGTGCTGGATTTCAGCGAGCCGGTGGGTCTCACCGAGCGTTCCCGGCTGAAGGATGTACGGCGTCCGGCACTGGCCGCCGGCGTGGTTGCGGGGATCGCCGCCGGGGCGTTCCTCCTCGCATCCAGGCGGCGCGGCAGACCATCGGCTGAGTAGCGCAAAAGCTGAAGTTTGCTTCATTCTTCTCAACTCCATGAACACCGCACTTCCCCTTCACAGGAAGGGATTTGAGGAGTACAAAGGAAGCACAAAGGATCTTCGGATCCGGTAGAGATTGCACGGCAACCAGGCACCCACGCGGCGACCAGCCCATCCCAACCGGGCAGCGCGACCCAGGCTAGTCCTGTGGCGGCAGACAGGTGCACGCATGGTAACCAGGTTGACGTGCCAGCGACGGCGCTCTCCCCGTGAGAGCGCCGTTGCATTTGCGTCCGCCCTGTAAGCCAATAAGACAAGACACAGTCAGCCCGCCAGCGGCGACCGCTCCGCCCCCAGGGCAACGACTTCACAGGACCGCAGCACCCAATCCCGGACCCCGACCAGACCTCGCGCTGTGTAGTCGTTGAGCGCCGGCACATAGGTTGCCGACAACTCCCAGTGACCGAGCTCCGGGACCGTGACCGCGACCGGGTCGATGCCTCGGGCAACTAAAACCGCGCGCTCCGCGGCCCGCGCGACCAGCCCGTTGGCGGTCGGGAAAGGACGCAGTACGGCGAGCTCGGCGTGCACGATCGCGGCGACCACCAGGCCCGGCGCCTTGGACGGCCGGGTCAGCGCCTTGCCCAGCGCGCTCAGCCGTTCCCACATCTCCTCCGCGGGCGGTGCCGGCGGCAGTCCGGGGATGTCGTCCGGCACTGGCTCCCGGCTGGTCCGCAAATGGCCCAGTGTCGGCTCCGGCCCCAGGTCGGCCCCGGCCAGCTGGTGCAGTCTGGTCCAGACCTGCACCGGCGCGGTGTCCACCTGCGGTGCGAGCCGCATCAGCTCACCGGTGATCCGGACCGCTCCGGTGACCAGCGGGTCCGCACTGCCCGCCCGCGCCTCCTCCAGCGTCGCCGTACTGCCAGCCAGCGCGGCCGACGCGTGCGCGCCCCGCAGCAACGCCTCGGCGGTCATGTCCGCGCCCACCTTGCGCAGCCCCCTGTCCCGGAGCAGTACGTCGACCGCATCCCGCGCCGCGCGTGCCGCCGAGCCCACCCCCTCCAGACCAGCGAGTGGCTCGAACACATCTGTTGTCATACGTGCAGCCTAGGATGACTTGGCATGGCGCTCGGTACCGTCCCCAAGTTCAGCATCGTGGTCCCCTGCCATGCCTCCCGGGCGTGGCTGCGGCCCTGCTTGGACTCGGTGCTCAGCCAGTCCTTCACCGATTTCGAGGTGCTCGGTGTCGACGACGCGGACGCCGACGGCTCCGGCCGGATCCTGGACGAGTATGCCGCCGCCGATCCGCGGGTGCGGGTGCTGCACCTGGAGGAGAACGTCGGGCTCGGTCCGGCCCGGAATGCCGGGCTGAAAGAGTGCCGCGGCGAGTACGTGCTGTTCCTGGACGCCGACGACCTGTACCTGCCCGGTTCGCTGGCCGCGATCGCCCGCCGGATCGACGACACCGGGCAGCCGGACATCGTGATGTTCGACTACGAGCGGATCTTCTGGGACGGCCGGCTGGTCGGCAACCAGCGGCACGACGCGTTCGCCCGGGAGGGCGCCGGGGTGTTCACCGCGGCGGAGCGGCCGATCTTCCTCACCTTCCTGGAGGTGGTCTGGAACAAGGCCTGCCGGCGCGACTTCCTCACCCGGCACGGTTTCGCCTTCACCGCCGGTTTCTACGAGGACGCGCCCTGGACGTACTCCACGATGCTGACCGCGGAGCGGATCGCCACCCTGGACCGCGTGGTGGTGCACTACCGCCAGCACCGCACCGGTGGCAACATCCACGCCACCAGCGGCCGCCGGCAGTGGGACATCTTCGACCAGTACGACCGGGTGCACGCGTTCATCCAGTCCGATCCGGAGCTGGCCGGCTGGCGCCGGTTCGCGTTCGACCGATCGCTCGACCACATCCTCGCCGTACTGGCCAAGCCGGAGCGGATCGCTCCTGAGGACCGCGCCGACTTCTTCCATGCGGCTCATGCGTTCGCCAAGCGGTGGAAGCCCGAGGACTACACGATCGACCGCAGCAGGCGCGGGTTCCGGCGCTGGCAGCTGATCTACGACGACTACGCGACGTACTCGACGCTCAAGGTGACCGGGAAGATGCTGCAGATCCCGAGTCCGCGCAAGACCGCCGACAAGCTGCTGCACCGCGCCAAGCTCGACCCGAACCTCGCCGTGTACGCCGCCTGCCGCTGCACCCGGTATGCGTGCAACCCGCGGGCGATCTACGAGAAGGCGGCCGAGCTGGCGCCACAGGTCCGCGGGGTCTGGGTGATCGAGGCAGAGCACCTGGCAGACATCCCGGAGGGCGTCGAGTACGTCGTCGCGGGATCACCGGCGTACCAGAAGCTGCTCGCCAAGGGGACGTACTTCGTTAACAACGCGGACTGGCCGAAGGACGTGCAGAAGCGCTCCGGACAGGTCCATCTGCAGACTCAGCACGGCACACCGCTCAAGAAGCTGACCACCCGGCCGGACTTCCATCAGGTGGACCACTGGGACTTCAACCTCTCCTCGAACCGGTACTCCTCCGAGATCTGGGAGCGCACCTACCCGTCGTACTTCGAAGAGCTCGAGTACGGGTACCCGCGCAACGACCGGCTGCTGACGGCGACGCTGGAGGACGTGCGGGCGGTCAGGGCGTCGCTCGGGCTGAACGACTCACAGCTGGTGCTGCTGGACGCGCGTGAGGAGTCACACTTCGACCTGGGTCGGCTGGACGAGGCAGTGGTACTCGACGTGAACTCGGGGCCGCGTGTTGACGACCTGATGCTGGCGGCCGACGTACTGATCGCGGACTACTCCCCTCTGGCCTTCGACTACGCGAACCTGGACCGTCCGATCGTGCTGCTGATCGACGGACCGCCTCGGGACGCCTACTTCGATCTCACCGAGTTCCCGCCCGGCGTGGTCGCCCGGTCGGCGGAGGAGCTGGTCAGTGCCTTCCGCAGTGGTGCTTTCGCTGCTCCAGAGGCCGCCAAACACCGGCAGCTGTTCCGGGAGCGCTTCTGCGAGTACGACGACGGCCGGGCCGGCGAGCGCGTCGTACGGCGGGTGTTCCTGGGCGAGGACGACGTACCGGCGATCACTCCGCTGGCTGAGCGGTCGCCAGCGCCGTCGGCGTACTGGAGCCACCGTCATGCATAATGGCTGACATGACGCGACGACGACAGACTGCCTGAACACCTCAGCCTCCCTGTTCACGTCTGTCGTTTTTGAAGGACTTCTCATGTCCGTTGTGTCGTCTGTGCTGTCCACCAGACTGTCCGATGCCTCCACCACCGCCTTCGGTGTCACGCTCGATCCGGAGCTGCGGTCGGCGACCAAACCTGAGTTCGGCCACTACCAGACCAATCTGGCGCTGCGGCTCGGCAACCAGCTCAGCCTGCCGCCGCGGGAGGTTGCCACGCGCCTCGTCGCTGCACTGAAGGTCGACGACCTGTGCGAGACCCCTGCGATCGCAGGACCCGGTTTCGTCAACCTGACCTTGCGGTCCGACGTGCTGGCAACCGCAGTAAACGCTCGTACGGCGTTCGCGCCGCGGGGTGAACGGGTCGTCGTGGACTACTCGCAGCCGAACGTGGCGAAGCAGATGCACGTCGGTCATCTGCGGTCGACCGTGATCGGGGACGCGGTTTGCAACGTGCTGCAGTACGTTGGCTACAAGGTGGTTCGGCAGAACCACGTCGGCGACTGGGGGACGCAGTACGGGATGATGATCGAGCAGCTGCTCGAAGAGAGTCTGGACCCGGAAACGCTTGATTTACAGGGGTTGCAGGAGCTGTACGAGCGGAGTCGGCGGCACTTCGACAGTGACGGTGACTTCGCCGATCTGTCCCGGCTGCGGGTCGTTGCGCTGCAGACCGGTGATCCGGCGACGCGGGCGAGCTGGCAGCGGATGGTGGACGTCAGCCTGGCCGACTTCGAGCAGGTGTACGCACGGCTCGGCTCGGCGCTCACCCGGGAGGATGTGGTCGGCGAGAGCGCGTACAACGACGACCTGCCGGTGATTGTGGACGAGCTGGAGCGGGACGGTCTGTTGACCGAGTCCGAGGGTGCGTCCTGCGCGTTCCTGCCGGGGTTTGTCGGCCGCGATGGTCAGCCGCTGCCGGTGATCGTGCGGAAGTCCGACGGCGGGTTCGGGTACAGCGCAACCGACCTGGCTGCTATCCGGCATCGGGTGAAGACGCTGCAGGCCAAGCGGATCGTGTATGTCGTCGACCACCGGCAGGCGCTGCATTTCGACATGATCTTCACGCTGGCGCGGGCCGCCGGGTGGTTGCCGCCGACAACGACCTCCGAGCATGTCAGCTTCGGCACTGTGCTCGGTCCGGGCGGCAAGCCGTTCAAAACCAGAGCCGGTGGCACGGTCAAGCTGACGACGTTGCTGGACGAGGCGGTCGAGCGGGCGGATGCCCTGCTGGCCGACCGGACCGGTATCGACCGCGCCGCAACCGCAGTGGCCGTTGGCATCGGTGCGGTGAAGTACGCCGACCTGTCCAGCGACCGGGGCAATGACTACGTGTTCGACCTGGACCGGATGGTCGCCATGACCGGTAATACCGGCCCCTACCTGCAGTACGCGCACGCACGGCTGTGTCGGCTGCTCTCCAAAGCCGGTGCGACCGGTGGCGCCGTGACACTGTTGGACGACCCGGTCGAACAGCGGTTGGCGCTACTGCTGACTGGGTTCGACGACACCGTCGTACAGGTCGCTGAGACGCTGCAGCCGCACCGGCTGTGTACCTACCTCTATGAGCTGGCTGCCGCTCTGTCTGTGTTCTACGAGCAGTGTCCGGTGCTGACCAGTGAGGGTGAGACGCGGGCGAGCCGGATCGCGTTGTGCGCGGCGACCCGGCAGGTGTTGCAGGATGGGCTAGGTCTACTAGGCATCGCGGCACCGGACGCGATGTGACTGTCTGAAGGGGGTTGTCGATGCTGCCGTGGTCGATCGACTGGGCGGGAAGACTGGAACAGAAGACGTACGACAGTGCGTTGCTGCGGGGGAACCCGCTGGGCGACCCGCACGAGCGTCCCGTGCTGGTCTACCTGCCACCCGGGTACGACGAGTCCGACCAGCGCTACCCGGTCGTCTACGTGACGATGGGCTACACCGGTCATCTCGGCATGTTCTTCAACCGCATGGCCTTCCGACAGCCGTACCCGGAGCTGCTGGACGCGATGTTCGCGGCCGGCGACGTACCGCCTGCCATCGTGGTGTTCGTCGACACCTGGACCCGGTTGGGCGGCAGTCAGAGCCTCGACTCGCCCGGCGCCGGCCAGTACCTGTCCTACGTGTGCGACGAGATCGTGCCGTGGGTGGACGCGTCGTACCGGACCATCGCGGACCGCGACCACCGGGCGATGACTGGTAAGTCCAGTGGCGGCTACACCGCCATGGTGATGCCCTTGATGCGACCGGACGTTTTCGGCGCCCTGGCGACGCACGCGGGTGATGCGAGCTTCGAGCTCAGCTACCGCAGCGACTTCCCCAGAATCGCCCGCATTCTGCGGGACAAGTACGACAGCGACATCCAGAACTTCTTGAAGGACGCCGCTGGGCGAGCAGGCCGGCTGCAGAACGAGGACATCGAGCTCTACGAGATCTATGGCGTCTCCTCGGCGTTTTCGGCCGAGCCGGACGGGACTGTGCTGCTGCCGTTCGACGACCTCGGCGAGGTGATCCCTGAGGTCTGGGAGCGCTGGCTGGCACTGGACCCGGTCGAGATGCTCAAACAGCCCCAGTACGCCGACGCGGCGCGCTCGCTGCGAGCCATCTGGATCGACGCCGGCCGCAGCGACGAGTACTACCTCGACCTGGGTGCGACTGCGTTCCACCGCGGCCTGCAGGCGATCGGAGTACCGGACGAGAAGGTGCACTTCGAGCTGTTCGACGGCAAACACGGCCTCATCGAGTACCGCTACCCCCTAGCCGTCCGCTGGCTCTGCGAGCAGTTCCAGTGACCTGGCCCGAGGGGATCGTCGCCCGGCCGATCACCCCGGGCGACGTACAAGCCTGGGCCGACCTGCTCGCCGCACGTGAGCTGGTCGACCAGGGCGGCGAAAACTACGAGGCTGCCGACCTCCTGGAGGAGCTGGCAGATCCACACCTCGACACCGAGCAGGCGACGATCGGCCTGTGGTCCGGCGAGCAGATGGTCGGCTACGCCAAGCTCCACCCACGTACGTCGGTCGTCGACGTGGACCGGGTCGACGCCGAGGGCACTGTGCATCCGGAGTGGCGTCGGCGCGGTGTCGGTGCTGCTCTGATGCGTTGGACCATCCGGGGTGCGGGTGAGCAGCACGCTGCGACCTTTCCGGACTACCCCGGTGAGGTTCGGGCCAGTGCGAAGAGCACGCACGACGGCACGATCGCCATGCTGCGCGGACTGGGCTTCGAGGAGGCTCGCTACTTCTATGACATGAAGCGTGAGCTCGACGAACCGGTCCGGGCTCTGGAGACACCGGACGGCCTTCGGCTGGCGCCATTCGATCCGACCATCGACGAGGCGCTCCGGGTGGCGCATAACGAGGCGTTTCGGGACCACTGGGCTGCACTGCCGCGTGATCCCGAGTCCTGGAAGACCCATGTCACCGGGTCGCGGTCGTTCCGGCCGGAGGTGTCGTATGTGGTGCTGGACGGTGACACGGTGGCGGCTTATGCGCTCGGCTACGAATGGGCCGCTGACACCGAGGCGACAGGCGTACGGGAGGTGTATGTCGGTCAGGTCGGCACTCGGCGCGAGTACCGCGGACGTGGGTTGGCCCGGGCCGCCCTGGCGAAGGTACTCGCCGAGGGCGCCCGGGCCGGCTACCAGCGGGCTTCCTTAGGTGTGGACGCCGACAACCCCACTGGTGCCCTCGGTCTCTACGAGAGTCTTGGCTTCAGCGTCCACAGCAAGTGGATCACCTTCCGCCGGGCCCTGTGAGCGGCGGAACCAGCTCCATGGCTTCACGCTGATCACGATCATCGCGAGGCTCAGTACGGCGTATACGACCGCGCCGATGAACGCTGCGTGGACGCCGTCGGTCAGTACGGCGCGGGGCGTCGTACCGGCGGAGTTGCGGCTCGCCGTACCGAAGACTGTGACGAGGATGCCGAGGCCGAGTGCGCCGCCGACCTGCTGGACGACGTTGAGCAGACCGGATGCGGCTCCGGAGTCTTCCGGTGCCACGTTGGCGATGGCCCGGCCGACCAGCGGAATGAAGAGCATGCCGGCGCCGAGACCGAAGACCACCATCGGTCCGACCACGTTGGCGAGGTAGGTGCTGGACGCGTCCAGCTGAGTCAGCCACACCGTCCCGATCGTGATCAGCAGCGAGCCGACCAGCATCAGCCGCGAGCCGTCGATCCGGTTGAGCACCCGCGGCACGAAACGCGACGCGGCGAAGAGCAGGCCGGTCATCGGCAGGAACGCCAGCCCGGCAGCCAGCGGGCTCAGCTCGAGCACGCCCTGCAGGAACTGGGTCAGGAAGAAGAACATCCCGAACATCGTGCCGACCACCAACAGCATGGTCAGGTACGACGCCGAGCGGGATGCGTTCCGGAAGAGCCGCAGCGGGACGATCGGGTGGCTGACGCGACGCTCGATCAGTACGAACGCCACCAGCAGCACCACACCGACGCTGAACGCGGCGATCACCTCAGCCGCGGTCCAGCCGATGTCGGCGACGCGGATGAACCCGTAGACGACTGCCGTGATGCCGACTGTCGACGTGACCGCACCGGCGATGTCGAACCGGCCGGTCTCCCGCTCGGTCTCGGTCAGCACCTTGCGGGCCGCGATGATCAGACCGATCCCGATCGGGACGTTGATGATGAGGCCCCAGCGCCAGGACGCCCAGTCGGTCAGCATGCCGCCGAGGACCAGGCCGACACTGCCACCGCCGGACGAGACCAGGCTGTAGTAGCCGAGCGCCTTCATCCGCTCGGGTCCTTCGCGGTAGGTGAGCATCATCAGGGTCAGCGCGGCCGGTGCTGCGATGGCGCCACCGACGCCCTGCAGGACCCGGGCGGTGAGGAGGAGCTCGGCGTTCGGGGCGAGGCCACCGAGCAGTGAAGCGAGTGTGAAGAGACTGACACCGGTGATGAAGACGCGGCGGCGGCCGAGCAGGTCGCCGGCGCGGGCACCGAGCAGCAACAGACCGCCAAAGGCCAGGGCGTAGGCGTTCTGCACCCACGACAGGCTGGACGGACTGAAATCGAGAGCGTGCTGGATCTCCGGCATGGCGATGTTCACCACGGTCGCATCCAGGATCACCATCAGCTGGGTGACCAGGATGACCGCGAGAACAACCCCGGGCCGCCGGGTGGTCGTGCCTGACATAGTGCTCCTTACCCCGGAGGGGTTACAGTTGAGGGAGGAAGTGGAGCGTTCCTCCGGTTTACGATACGGAGGCATCCTCCGCTTTGCAAGCGATATTCTCTGCGGACTTCTGGAGGGAGGTTCGATGGCATCGACACCGCTGCCCTGCACGCGGCCGACTCGCGCGGATGCGGCCCGGAACTACGACCTACTGGTGACGGCCGCCCGGCAGGCGTTCGCGGAGCACGGGACCGACACGTCACTGGAGGAGATCGCTCGCCGCGCCGGGGTCGGCATCGGCACCCTCTACCGGCGCTTCCCGAATCGGACCGCGCTGCTCGAGGCCGTGTACGTCGAAGAGATCCAGTCGGTCATCGATCGCGCCTACGACTTCGACCGGGAGCTGCCGCCGTTCGAGGCGCTCGCAGCCTGGCTGCGCAGTTTCGTCGGGTACGGCATCTCCAAGAAGACCCTGGCCGTCGAGCTGATGGATGCCCTGGGCAAGGACTCGGCGTTCTTCAAGGCCTGTAAGACGAACGTCCGGGAGGCGGGCGATCTACTGCTGTCCAAAGCGAAGGCCAGCGGCGATGTCCGGGCCGAGCTCGAGCTGGACGACGTCATGCGCCTGGTCGGTGGGATCAACATGGCCCGCGACACGGAGCCGGAGCAGGCGATGCGGCTGCTCGACATCGTCCTGTGCGGCCTCAGGCCTGCCGGCTCCGGACCTCGGCCAGCGACGGACTCGCAGCATCCCGCCCGGTGAAGCTCGGCTCGGCGACCGGCCAGGGGATCGCCAGCTCCGGATCGAACGGGTTCACCGCGATCCGCTCCGGTGACCACGGCTCGTTCACGAGGAAGTTGTAGACCGTGTGCGGCGCGATCGTGCAGAACGAGTTCCCGAGACCACGCGGGACGTACAGCGCGTCCCCGGGCCCGAGCTCGAACGTCTCGACCTGCCCGGTGGGCAGCTCCACGATCGCCACGAACACCCGGCCGGACGACGGCGACAGGTACTTGTCCCACGGCTCCGCGTGGATCCCGCGCAGGATTCCGGCCCGCTCGAAGTACGTGACGTTGTGCTGGACGACGTCGTACGGCGGTATCCCGGCGGCGGTGAGTTTCTCCCGGTGGAAGCTCTCCTCGAACCAGCCGTCGGCGTTCGGCTGCAGATCGAGCTCGATCCGCAACAGGCCCTCGATCGACGTCTCGTGCACCTTCATCGGCGGACCTGCCGTCGCGCCTCCAGCTGAGCCTGGTCGGCCGCGCTCAAACCGGCCTGCCAGCCGGCGCCGTTGGTGATCCGCGTCCGCCGGGTCCTGGTGTTCGGGAAGAGCTTGGTGAACAAGGCCTCCACCTGCTCCTCGCGACGCGTCAGCACCGGCAGCAACCGATCCGCATCCACGGCCGGTACGGCGGCCTGGGTCGCCTCGGTCGCGGCCTGCAGCCGCTCGCCGATCCGCTGCGCGTAAGCCATCAGGAACGACTGCCGGAACGACCTGGTCCGGGATTCGCCGTACCGGCCGATGTGTTTGCCGGAGGCGATCATTGCCCGATTCGCCTGCACCAGCAGGGAGGTGGCAAGGATCTCGGTGAGCTGCAGATCGAGGTCGGCACCGATCACGGTGACCACGGCGAGCTGCTCGATCATGACTGTGCGGCAACGGTTCGCCGTGGCGACCGAGCCGACCAGCTGCGCCTTGGCCGACACGTACGGCGTGTCCAGCCAGATCCGGCGGGCGGCCGAGTCGTCCGGGATCTCGACCGCGGGATCCGCCTCGACCAGCGCCCGGTCCAGCGCGAACTTGGCCATCAGCTCCTGCGCCTTGCCGGACAACGCCTCCGCCTCGTCCGGGAACTCGGTCGCCTCCGCCTTCGCGAGCAGGCTGCGGATCCGCGAGAGCATCTTCGCGTTCGCCGGCACCGCGGGCCGGTCGCCGGAGGTTCGCCGGACCGTCGTTCCTGGTGCTGGGAACAGCCGGGCCAGCGGCGGCAACGACTGCAGGAAGCCTGCCAGCGCGAGCGCATGGCGTAGCGCGAGGTAGCGCCCGATGCGCTGACCGGTGGCCCAGGCAGTGAGGTCGAGAGTTGTGTACGGCGGCGCGATGCCGAGGTCGATGAGTTGGTCGAGCCAGCGCGGATCAACCATGTCCTCGCGGTAGCTGCGGTGTTCGGTGGCGATCGCGGCCAGAAGGAGTGGCTCGACACCGGTGTCGAACTCGCGACGGCCGTGCTGGACAACGTCGGCCGGCGTCCAGCCACGCTCCCAGGTGGTCCGCAGCAGGCCGCTCAGGAAGCTGTGCAGGACGCGATCCACCTGCCCCTGGTCGCGTTCGTCGTACGCCCCCAGGCGGGCCAGCTCGTGGTCGGCCCGATCGTCGCGCAAGGCAACGATCGCGGCCGCCATCGGCAGCAGGTGCAGGATTTCTTCGTCACTCACGCGGTCGAGTCTGACACCGTCCGGAGCCGCACCCAAACGGATCCCTGACAGCCTGTGGATAACCTGGCGCCGGTCCGGATTCCGCGCGAAGATCTGCCCTAAAGGACCTCCGCCCCGACGGGTCCAGGAACTTAGCCTGGCGATATCACAAAGGGGGAGGAATGCAATGACTCAGCTTGCGGAGTTCAGCATCAGCGGAACGGTGCTGACACCTGGACAGGACGGGTACGACGACGCGCGGCGACTGTGGAACGCGCAGCACGACCGGCGGCCGGCGGTGATCGCTCAGGTGCAGAGCGCCGAGGACGTCGCGACCGCCGTCCGGTACGGAGTGGCGAACGGGCTGGAGATCGCAGTGCGCGGCGGAGCGCACAGTGTCGCCGGAACGTCGTCGGTCGACGACGGTCTGATGATCGACCTGAGCGCTCTGAACGCAGTGACGGTCGACGCCGAGGCTCGTCGGGCCCGCGTCGGTGGCGGTGCGCTGCTGAGCGATCTGGACGCTGCCACCCAGGCCCACGGCCTCGCCGTACCGGCCGGAATGATCAGCCACACCGGAGTGGGCGGTCTGACGCTCGGTGGCGGCATGGGGTGGCTGACTCGCAAGTACGGGCTCACCATCGACAACCTGGAGTCCGTGCAGATCGTGACGGCCGACGGCAGCATTCTGCGCGCTGCCGAGGACGAGAACCCGGATCTGTTCTGGGGCGTCCGCGGTGGTGGCGGAAACTTCGGAGTGGTCACCGAGTTCGAGTTCCGGTTGCACGAGGCCGGGCCGATGATCCACTACGGCATGCTGTTCTGGACGGTCGACCAGGGCGCCGAGGTACTGCGGCTGGCCCGCGACCTCTTCCCGACGCTGTCGCCGGACGTGAACATCGTCGTGGCCGGTCTGAACGCGCCGCCCGCGCCGTTCGTCCCGGAGGCGCTGCACTTCGCACCTGGTTTCGCGCTGGTCGTTGTCGGCCTCGGTTCGCCCGAGGAGCACGCCGAGGTGCTGGACCGGCTCCGCACCGCGCTCCCGCCGGCGTTCGAGCTCGTCACGCCGATGCCGTACGTCGCACTGCAGCAGTCGCTGGACGAGCCGAACGCGTGGGGCCACTACTCGTACGAGAAGGGCTCCTACCTCGAGGAGCTGTCGGACGGCGCCATCGAGGTGATCCTGCAGGAGTTCCCGAAGAAGACCTCGCCGCTGTCGGTGGCACTGATGTACCGGCTCGACCACGCGTACTCCGCGGTGGACGACGACGCGACTGCCTTTGGTGGCAAGCGCACCGACCAGTTCGCCGTGTTCATCGTCGGGCAGGCACCGGTGCCGGAGCTGTACGAGGCCGACCAGCAGTGGGCCCGGTCGTTCTGGTCAGCACTGCAGCCGCACACAGCCGGGATCGGCAGCTACGTGAACGGGATGACGGATGCGGAGGACGACCGGATCAAGGCGACGTACGGGCTCAAGTACGAGCGGCTGCAGCAGGTGAAGGTGAAGTACGACCCGGACAACGTGTTCCACCTCAACGCAAACATCAGGCCTGCCTAGATGGACGCAGCCCCGTCGATGACCAGCACCTGACCGTTGATGTTCGTGTTGTCCAGCAACAGCATCCGGACCACGGGGACGACGTCCTCGGGTTCGGTCAGGTGACCGGTCGGAGTACGGCGGACGATCTGGTCCAGCTGGGTCTGTCCGAGCACTGCTGACATGTCGGAGGCGAAGAAACCCGGCGCTACGGCGTTGGCCAGCACGCGGCCACCCAGCTCACGAGCGAGTGAGCGGGTGGCTGCGTCCATGCCGCCCTTGGTTGCCGAGTAGGCCACGAGCCCTGGATAGCCACGCTGGGCGCAGATCGAGGTGACGTTGACGATCCGGCCCTTCAGGCCCTTGGCGAGCATCCGGCGCAGTACGAACCGGGTGAGGACCAGCGGTGCGGTCAGGTTGGTCTGGATGATGTCCTCGAGCCGCTCCGGGCTGGTGTGGACGTGCAGAGAGTCCTGACCGATCGCAGCGTTGTTCACCAGGCCGTCGACCGGGCCGAGTGTCGACTCCACGGTCTTCACAAACGCTTGTACTGCTGGGGAGTCGTTGATGTCGACAGAACCGGCGTACAGGTGGTCTGGGTACTTCGACGCGAGTGCGGTGAGCTCTGGGGTCACTGTGCGGGCGAACGCGGCCACCTTGATCCCTGCGGCGAGCAGGTCGGTGACAATCGCCAGACCGAGGCCGCGGGAACCACCCGAGACCAGCACGACCGACGCGGGCGGTACGGACTCAGACATCGCTCTTCAGCGTCTCCTTCTGCGGAATCTCGTCCAGGAACTTGATCCGCCGCGGTACGCCGTAGTCCGGCAGGCGGCTCGAGCACCACTGCACCAGGTCGGCGTCGGTGATCGGACCGAGCGACTGGTTCGACACCACCTCGGCTGCGACCATCCGGCCGACCAGTGGGGCCTTGCGGGCGAACACCCGGGCCCAGGAGACACCTGGGTGCCCCATGAGCACGTTGCGGACCACTCCGGCCGACACCTTCGAGCCACCGACGTTGATCTCGTCGGTGTCGAGACGCCCGGTGATGAGCACCCGGTCACCGTCGTACTCGATCCGGTCGCCGGTATGCACCGCACCGACCAGTCCGGCGCCGTGGTGCGGTGAGCGGATCACCAGCTCGTCGCCTTCCACTGACAGCATCGGGCGGTCGGGATCGGGCGTGCGCTGCAGCCACTCGCGCGGGAAGCCGGCCTTGCCGTCGTGCACCACGATCGAGGCGCCGACCTCGGAGGACGCATAGATCCAGGAGATCCGGGCCTTGGGGAAGAGGTCGCGCAACTGGTCGAGGATCGGCTGGTCGACCGGCTCACCGCCGAGCGTGATCTGCTCCAGCGGTACGGCGGCCAGCGCCTCGGAGTCGCGGTAGATCGCCTGCCGCCAGAAGGTCGGCGTACCGGAAGCTGCTGTGACGCCGTGCTGGGCTGCCGTCAGAGGCCAGTCCTCCAGCTCGTGTGGCTCGATCACCACAAGGCCCTGGTCCTGCTGGGTCAAAGAGATCGTGACGACCTGCCACCAGGCGTACGTGCCGGGCGAGTAGGGCAGCAGCCAGGTGCGAGGCGGCTGGTCGGCGGTCACAGTGGTGAGTGACTCGAGCGTGTGACCGATGCGCTTCGGGCGGCCGGTCGAACCAGAGGTGAGCAGCCAGGCGCGGCCTGACTCCTCCACCCGCTTCAGCCGAGCCGGAGTGACGTCACCGCCGGGCAGAACGATCGAGAAGCCACTCTCACCGAGCTCTTCGCGCATGTACTCGTCGACACGTGAGCTGGTGGCGACCAGGAGCTCAGTGCCGTGCACTGCATGGTGTCTGAGCGCCGCTAGCGCGTCAGCGCCGTTGTCGACGAGCACTGCGGCCGGGGAGGGCAGTTGTGGAAGCTTGTGCAGCGTCCGCCAGGTCAGGCTCTTGCCGGCGACGACCACGGTGTTGTCGTCACCGATCAGTGCGGTGGTCCGGCGCCGCGTAGTCACGCCGTCTGGAGTTGTTCGATGAAGTCCAGTACGTCGCCGACGGTGGCGATCCGGCGCAGCCCGGGGGCATCGAAGTTCAGCTCGTCCCCCAGCTCGTCCTCCACCCGGAGGGCGAGCTCGGAGAAGTCCAGCGACCGGAATCCGATCGTGCGCAGCTCGGCACCGTCGTCGGCCGGTAACGACCTGCCCTGTGCGGTCATCACCTCACCCATCAACTCCCGGACCCTGTCCCGCGCGACCGAACTCATGACCCCAGAGCCTAGCCGCTCGCGTCGGAGCCGCCGAGGGGGTCATGTCGGATCCGCGGGCTGGCGGCGGAGGGCTGCTTTGAGCCGCTTCATCCGGCTGGAGATCTCCCAGCCGATCAGCGCGATCAGTGGGCTCGCGGCCGCGATCGCGGCGAGCAGAACCTCCTCGACCGGCAGGCCGGCGATGTGGAGGGCGACCATGGGACCTCCCGGATGCTGCGAGACCTGGGAGGTTACTGAGTGTAAAGGGGATCGTGCCGGTGGTAAACGGCTCGGAGCTGCCTTGGCATGCCTAGACTCTCCGGGTGACTGCAGCTGGCGAGGGGGACCCGAAGACCGCATCAGAGGCGGTCACGCAGGAGCTGGCGGCTGTTCCGGCTGTTCCGGCCGGTGACAAGGGCAAGGCCGATGCCCCGAAGGACAAGCCCGAGGGCACACCTGAGGCTCCTGCGAAGAAGAAGCGGGTCCGGCGCCAACGGGGCGAGCGGCGTTTGAGCGGCCGCGGGATGCGGGTGGCCGGGCTGGTGAGTCTGCCGGTGCTGCCGTTGGCCTGGTTCGTGGGGTTGCAGGAGCATCCGGTGTGGATGCCGATCGCGTACCTGGCGTATTTCCTCGTGGTGATCGCCATACCGGGGACGATGTTCTGGCGGCGGCTGACCGGCGGCACCGGATGGTTCGCGGTGGACGCGGTGCTCGGGACCGCGTTCGGGCTCGCCGTCGAGGCACTTGTGTACCCGATCGGGATGCTGTTCAGCATGCCGTTTGCGGCGTTGCTGATGCCCGCTCTGGCAGTCGGCATGATCCGTGCGCTCCCCCGGACCCCACGAGCCCAGCGACCGACACCATGGTGGGCGACTGCGGGTGTGATGGTCGCAGTCGGTGCAGCGGCCGCGTGGTTCGTCCGGACTGGCTCGCAGCTCATCCCACTGCACGGACCGGCCGCCCTGCGGCCGAACTCCGACGCACCCCACAACCTCGCCATTGCTGGTGAGCTGACGCACCACTTCCCCCCGAGACTCCCGTACGCCGATGGCCAGTGGCTGACCGGCCACTGGGCGGCGTACGACCACATCGCGTCGTCGCACTGGATCACGAGCATCCCCCTCGATGTACTGACGCATCGGATCGTCCCGTTCGCGTGGATCCTGCTGACGGTTGTCGGTGCAGCCGCTGTCGGCATGGTGCTGACCGGTCGCGCAGTCGCCGCACCGATCGCGGCCGGACTGACAGTGGCAGCTGGTGAACTCACCTCCTGGCCGTGGGCCGTCTCGGACCGAGTCTTCTCGGACGGGCCGTTCGCACTCGGCCAGCTGACCAATCCGCCGCAGGCGTTCTCGACTGTGCTGCTGCTGCCGCTCATCGCAGTCACCGCGCTGCTGTTGCGCCGCCAGCCCGGCCGCGCGCCTCGTGCACACGTCTTCCGGTTGCTGGTCGCGGCCGCCGTACTGATCGCTGCTCTTGCTCTCACCAAGGCGACCACACTGCCCGTGTACGGCGCTGGCCTGGCCGCTGCGTGGGTCTACCTGACTGTCCGCAGGGGCCGGCTCAACCTGCGCGGGCTGCTGCTCGGTCTGGGGGGCGCTGCGGCCTACGTGCTCACCTTCTTCGTCGTACTGCGTGGCACCGAGTCCAGCGTCCTCCTCGACCCGGGCCGCACGTTCGACTGGCTGGCTGACCGGATGGGTGGCGGCAGTGCGGTTGCTGTGATTGCGGCAGTAGTCGTCATCGGCTGGGTGATGCCTGCCGTGGGCGCTCTGCTGATCAGGAGCCGCGTACGCCGCGACCCACTACCGGCGTTCCTGGTAGTCGGTCTACTCGCCGCAGTGGCCGCCGCCTCGCTTCTGTACGACGAGGGCGGCGCACAGCTCTTCTTCGTCCGCACCGGCTTCCTGTACGGCGTTTTGCTGGCCACCTGGGGCCTTAGTTCGTTGGAACGTAAGCAGTACTGGGTTGCCGCGGTCGCGCTGCTGATCGGCGCAGCGGCGATCTACTGGGGCCGCTACCGGTCCCCTGACTCCTGCACTTCGACCAACTGCTTCGGCCAGGGACTAGCAGTCGCACTGGTGATCGCAGTGCTCGGCATCGGACTCTTCGGGCTGATTCTGCGCGGCTCCCGCCGTACCTGGGCTGTCATCGCGGTCGCCGTCCTGCTGGGGACCACGGTGTCGCCGACGCTGGTGTCGGTGCGCGAATTCGCCACGCCGTCACTGACCGAGTACGAGTCGATCGCACCGGGCGGCATCGAGGCGGCCCGCTTCATCCGCCGCAACTCCGGCTCCAACGACCGGATCGCCACCAACGTGCACTGCCACAAACCCAGCACCACCCGCTGCCTGGCCGGCTCCTACTGGATCGCCGGCTACGCCGAACGCCGCGTCCTGGTCCAGGGCTGGGCCTACCGCACCCGCGTCGACGACACCTACCCCGGCAAGCCGCAGAGCGACTACTGGGACCAGGAGAAGCTCCGACTCAACGACGAGGTCTTCGCCAACCCCACCCGCGAACTCCTCGAAACACTGCGCACCAAGTACGGCGTCCAGTGGCTCCTCCTCGACGACCGCGTCACCCAGCCCCCGAAGAACCTCGACCGCCTCACCGACCTCCGCTTCGAACTGGGCAACGTCCGCGTCTACCAGCTCTACCCACCACCCCCAGCC
>NZ_SMKA01000191.1 GCF_004348455.1 Kribbella albertanoniae | reverse complement strand
CCGCCACCCTCCTCGACTGACCACAACGTCCGAACATCCGGAGGGCCCGCCTCCGATCTTTCGGACGTTAGTTTCGGGCGGTGCACAACGTCCGAACGACCGGAGGGCCCGCCTCCGATCCTTCGGACGTTAGATTCGGGCGGTGCGCAACGTCCGAACAACCGGAGGGCCCGCCTCCGATCCTTCGGACGTTAATTTCGGGCGGTGCACAACGTCCGAACGACCGGAGGGCCCGCCTCCGATCCTTCGGACGTTAGGTGGGGAGGGGGCGGGACCAGGCGAGTTCTTGGTGGAGTTGGCCGGTTTGGGTGAAGAGGCGGACCTGGTGGGTGTGGGGGAGAGCGGCGGCTAGGGCTTGGCGGTCTGCGGGTTGGAAGCCGAGTCGCTGCCAGAAGGGGCCGGATCGGCGGCTGAAGAGCCAGGCTGAGCGCGCGCCCTGGCGAGCTGCCTCGTCCAGGGCGAACCTGGCGAGCGTCGTACCGTAACCGCCGCGGCGGGCATCCGGATGTACGGCGACGCTCCGGATCAGCGCGTGGTCGCGGTCGGTGCTGAGCTCGAACCCGGTACTGCCGATCACCGCGCCGGAGTCGTCGCGGTCGATCCAGACCAGTACGCCGGGATCGTCGAGACCGCTCAGCGTCAGGTCGGCGTCCTTGAGGAACTGCGTCAGTGCTGCCCGATCCTCCGCGGTCACGACCTGGGTCCTCACAGCCTTCAGTCTTTCACCGCCCCGGGGTGACCTCCTGGCTGGGTGACGATGGTGAGATGGGTGAGGTGACGATTCGCTGGGCAGAGGCGGCCGATGACGCGGCGCTGCTGGAGATCGAGCTGACGTCGTGGGACGGTTCGACCGGCTTCCCGTCGTACCTGGAGAGGTTGGACGGCACCTTCTTCGGGCGGAGCGGGCCGGAGGCTCACCTGGTCGCGGAGGACGACGGGGTCGTCGTGGGGTACGTGCGGCTGGAGGACAAATACCCGTTCCCCGAAGGAGCCGGCGTACTGGCGATCAACGGGCTCGCGGTCGCCCCGGCCGCTCGAGGGCGGGGGATCGCGTCGGCCCTGCTCGATGCGGCGACCGAGGAGGCGCGCAGTCGTGGTGCGCGCAAGCTCAGCCTGCACACGTTCAGCACGAACACCGCCGCCCGCCGCCTCTACGCGCGGCACGGCTACGTCGTCGAGGCCACGCACACCGCCGAGTTCCTGATCGACGGCACCCCGACCGACGACCTCGTCCTGGCCAAGACCCTCTGAAGGCGCCGCGCAGGAGCGCGACGCCTTCGGGGGAGAGGTTCCTGACTACGGAGTGACGCCGCGCTTGCGGAGCCACGGGTCGGGGTTGACGGCGGTCTCGCCGCCGAGCAGGACCTCGAAGTGGACGTGCGCGCCGGTTGTGTTGCCGGTCAGGCCGATCGCGCCGACCTTTGTGCCGGCGGTGACGCTGTCGCCGATGGAGACGTCGAACTCGGCCATGTGGCTGTACGACGTGACGGTGCCGTCCGCGTGCCGGATCTTCACCTGGCGGCCGTAAGCACCTTCGAACGCGGCCTGGATGACCTCGCCGGCCATCACCGCACGGACCGGAGTCCCGTACGCCGCTGCGAAGTCGAGGCCGGTGTGGTTGCGGGCCCAGCGGCCGCCGGCCTGGCCGAAGCGAGCGGTCAGGTGGTAGCCGGTGGTCGGCAGGACGACCTTCGGGGCGGCCCTGGCCCTGGCCTTGGCCAGCGCGGCGGCCTTCGCGACCGCGGCAGCCTTCGCCTCGGCGGCAGCCTTGGCCGCGGCGACTGCCTTGGCCTTGGCAGCGGCGTTCCGGGCTGCCTTCGCCTTGGCGGCGGACAGCGCCAGGGCGCGACGCGAAGTCAGGGTGCCCCTGGCCGCGCGCTCCTGGTAGGCCTTCGCCTCGGCGAGCGACAGGTTGATCCGGGATGCGTCCCGGGAGCCGAGGTCACGACGCTCGACTCGGGCTGCGGTGAGAGCGTCGGCCTGTGAGGGGCTCAGTCCGGTGCTCGTGGTGGAGGCCTCGCCCATGGAGGCGGTGAGACCGATGGTGCCCGCGGTCGCGGCGAGGGCGGCGGTGAGACCGACCAGCTGCGTCCGGCGGCTGGTACTTCGTTGCTTGTTACGGGCCTTGGACCGGTGTTTGGCCACAGGGTGAGAGGACACGATGGCCTTTCGTAGCGATCAAGCGCTGTAGGAGGGGATAGCCATCGGGCGGGGTCCTCGACGGCTCAACGACCATAACGACCAGATCACGGTGGCCTCAAACGCGGATTGCGACCGGATCACGGAATTCGGTGACACTGAGCGACTGCCGTCCTCCGCCTTGTACCCGCTCAGGCGTGGCCGCAGGTGCTTGAAACGGCGATCATCGCGTGACCGGGATCACCCGTGAAATGGCGCGGAGGGACCCTCCGGAGCCGCTATAAGGCGTCCACATATTGAGAGGTTTGTCGACCAACTTACTGATCTTTCAAGTTCGTCCCATACTGGGTGAGACCGCAGATTCAGTGGCAAAAGGAGGCGACGGGGATGACGCGCGCACTGCCGTACTACCGCCTCCACATCGACCTGCTGCGGGTCTCCAGCGCACTCTGTCGGCGCTGACCGCACTTCCGCCTGCCCTTCGCACCGCCCGTACGGCGTCCCGCCCGGACGTCAGCGCCGCCGTGCTCGCGTAAGCCTGCCCACCGCCAGGGAGAACACGTGTCGACCACCTCACTCACGTCCGCACAGGACACCGCCGATCCACCGGCATCCGGCGTACCGGCCGATGCCGATCTACCTGTCGTCGCTCGCCGGCATCCATGGCGTTGGGTCGGTGTGGTGGTCGTCCTGACCCTGCTCGCGATGTTCGTGCACGGCCTGGTCACCAACCCTGGCTGGGATTGGCCGACGTTCTTCCAGTTCTTCACCACCCGGACGATCTTCTCCGCGCTCTGGGTGACCATCCAGCTGACCGTGTACGGAACGGTGCTCGGCTTCGCGCTCGGTGCCGTGGTGGCGACGATGCGCCTGTCCAGCAGTCCGTTTCTGCAGGTCGTTGCCTGGGGCTACATCTGGGCGTTCCGGTCGATCCCGCTGATCGTGCAGCTGCTGTTCTGGTTCAACATCGCTTACCTGTATCAGGAACTGAGCCTGGGCATCCCGTTCGGGCCGGAGTTCGTGCACTTCAGTACGAACAACCTGTTCGGGCCGCTGGGCGCCGCCGTACTGGGGTTGGCGTTGCATCAGGCGGCGTACGCGGCGGAGATCATTCGCGGCGGGATCATCTCGGTCGACGCCGGTCAGACCGAAGCTGCCGCTGCGCTGGGGATCCCGAAGCTGCGGCAGTTCTTCCGGATCGTGCTGCCGCAGGCGATGCGGTCGATCCTGCCGAACGGCGCCAATGAAGTGATCAGCCTGTTCAAGGGAACGTCGATCGTCTCGGTGATGGCGATCCCCGAACTCTTCTACCAGGTGCAGGTGATCTACGGCCGGAACAGCCGCGTCGTACCGCTGCTGATGGTGGCGACTGTTTGGTACATCGTAATGACCACGATCCTGTCGATCGCCCAGTTCTACGTCGAACGGCACTTCGCCCGCGGTACGGCGAGGTCGTTGCCGCCGACACCTATCCAGCGGGTACGGCGCCTGCTGGCGGGGGTGACTCGATGAACGCGATGGTGGATATCAAGGGTGTGCACAAGAGCTTCGGGGAGCTCGAGGTGCTCAAGGGAGTGGATCTCGAGGTCCGGGCCGGCACTGTCACGGTGATCCTGGGGCCGTCGGGCTCGGGGAAGTCGACGCTGTTGCGGTCGATCAATCATCTGGAGAAGGTCGATCGTGGGCTGATCCGGATCGATGGCCAGCTGATGGGTTACAAGCGGCGCGGCAACAAGCTGTACGAGTTGCGTGAGCGGGAGATCCTGCACCAGCGTTCGCAGGTCGGGTTCGTGTTCCAGAACTTCAACCTGTTCGGGCATCTGACGGCTTTGCAGAACGTCGTCGAGGCGCCGGTCTCGGCCCAGCGGCGCAAGCGCAGCGAGGTCGAACCGTTCGCCCGCGAACTGCTGGAGCGGGTCGGCGTCGGCGACAAGGCCGATGTGTATCCGCGGCAGCTGTCGGGTGGTCAGCAACAGCGGGTCGCGATCGCGCGCGCACTTGCGCTGCGACCCAAGGTGCTGCTGTTCGATGAGCCAACCAGCGCGCTGGATCCGGAGCTGGTCGGCGAGGTGCTTGATGTGATCAAGGAGCTCGCCCGCGACGGTTCCACGATGGTCGTCGTCACCCACGAGATCGGCTTCGCTCGGGAGATCGCCGACACGGTGGTTTTCATCGACGGCGGCGTGATCGTCGAGTCGGGCCCGCCGCACCAGGTGCTCGACAACCCCGTCCACGAGCGCACGCGCGCCTTCATCTCCAAAGTCCTCTGAGGAAGTTTCATGAGAAATCCCCTGTATGTCGTCCTCGCAGCCGGACTGTTGCTAGCGGCAACCGCCTGCTCGGCTGATCCGACCACGAACGTCTCGGCCGAGACCGGTGGCGTGAACACCTCGGCCGACCAGAAGCGGGTCGAGGTGAAGAAGAACGAGGCCGCGGCCGCGCTGCTGCCGGCGAAGGTTCGCGAGCGCGGCACCCTGATCGTCGGTGGTGGCTACGGCAGCGGGTCCGTGCCGCTCGGCTTCTACGCCGACGACAACAAGACGCCGATCGGGCTCGAGGTCGACATCGCCTACCTGGTGGCCGGTGAGCTCGGGCTGAAGCCGGAGATCGAGGTGACGAGCTGGGAGAACCTGTTCGTCGGCCTGGACTCCGGCAAGTACGACGTCGGGTTCAGCAACATCACGGTGACCGAGAAACGCAAGCAGAAGTACGACTTCGCGACGTACCGCAAGGACGACATCGCGTTCGAGGCGAAGAAGGGTGGCACCTGGAAGGTCGCTGGAGGCAAGGACATCGCCGGCAAGACGATCGCGGTCGGGTCCGGGACGAACCAGGAGAAGATCCTGGTCGACTGGAACGAGGAGAACATCAAGGCCGGGTTGCCGGCGGCAACGATCAAGTACTTCCAGCAGAGCACCGACACCTACCTGGCGCTGAGCTCGGGGCGTATCGACGGTTACTTCGGACCGAACCCGTCGATCGCGTACCACATCCAGACGTCCGGGGAGACGGAGTCGATCGGCAAGTTCTCCGGCGCCGGACCGACGTTGCAGGGGCTGATCGCGGCGACGACGAAGAAGGACAGCGGACTCGTCAAGGCCTACCAGGCGGCGCTGGACGCTGCCATCGCCGACGGCAGCTACGCCAAGGTCCTCGAGCGCTGGAACGTCTCGACGGAGGCGGTCGAGAAGTCCGAGATCAACCCGCCCGGCCTACCGATCACCGATTGAGGACGCCGATCATGCTGAAGAAGATCCTTGTCGGTATTGCACTGCTGTCGCTGGCTGCGTGCGCCGATCCGGTGGCGGAGGCGCCGCCGTCCGATGCCTCAGCGGTGTCCTTCGACACCTCCGGGAAGCAGGCGCACATCACGTCGACGAAGGTCGACGCGATCGCGGCCGAGCTGCCGGAGGCCGTGAAGGCGAGCGGGAAGCTGGTGATCGGCAACGGCTCCGCCGGCGGTGGGCAACCGCCGCTGGGGTTCACGGCCGACGACAACAAGACACCGATCGGTGTCGAGATCGACATCGCCCACCTCGTCGCCAGTGTGCTCGGACTGCAGGCCGAAGTGCAGACGACCAGCTGGGAGAACCTGTTCCTCGGACTGGACTCCGGTAAGTACCAGGTCGGCATCTCCAACATCGGCGTTTCCGAGCTGCGCAAGGAGAAGTACGACTTCGCGACGTACCGGCTCGGTCTGCATGCGTTCGAGGCGAAGACGGGTTCCGGCCTGAAGATCGCCGGTCCGGCGGACATCTCCGGGAAGAAGGTCGCGGTCAGCTCGGGCACGCTCCAGGAAGCGATTCTCCTGGAGTGGAACAAGCAGAACGCGGCCGCCGGGCGTCCGCCGGCTGATCTCAAGTACTACCAGCAGTCCGCCGACACTTTCCTCGCGCTGCAGTCCGGCCGGATCGACTTGTACCTCGGGCCGAACCCGAACGCGACGTACCACGTTGCCACCCAGCACAAGACCGAGATCGTCGGCACGGTGTCGTCCGGCTACCCGATCCAGGGTCTGGTCGGGATCACCACCAAGAAGGACAACGGCCTGGTCAAGCCGCTGGCCGACGCCCTGAACGCGGCGATCGCCGACGGCAGCTACGCGAAGGTGCTGGCCAAGTGGGGCCTCAGCGACGAGGCCGTCCCGAAGTCGTTGGTCAACCCTCCCGGCCTTCCCAAGCCTCCAGCCAAGTAGTGCACGAGTAGGAGAAACATGGCGACCATCGCAACGATCTCCAGCAGCCCGTCGGTACCGTCCCGGACCGACGCCGTCCTCGACTACGTCACCAAGCGTCTGATCAGTCACGGCCACGAGGTCACCCCCATCGTGCTCCGCGACCTGCCGGCCGAGCCGTTGCTGCACGGCGATGCCGACGACCCCGGGATCGCGGCCGCGGTCAAGACCCTGGAGTCGGCCGACGCCGTCGTCGTCACGACTCCCGTGTACAAGGCGGCGTACGCCGGTCTGCTGAAGGTGTTCCTGGACCTGCTGCCGCAGTACGCGTTGAAAGGTAAGACCGTGTTGCCGTTGGCAACGGGTGGGACACCGGCGCATGTGTTGGTGATCGATTACGCATTGCGGCCGGTGCTGAACAGCCTCGGCCCGGGCGCGATCACCCAAGGCTGGTTCGTCTTGTCGTCGCACATCAATCTGTACGACGGTGGTGGCGTCCTCCTCGATCAGGCGGCGTCGGTGCCGCTCTACGAGGTGACCGAAGCCTTCCTGACCGCGGTCGAGGGTGGGGAGCCTGTTGCCAGCCCGCCGGTGCAGTCTGCGGCGATCGAGGTGCTGCGGGCTCGGCCTGAGGATCCGGAGGCTGCACCGCTGCTGGCGGATCTGGTCGTCGAGTACAGCACCCGCTACGGGCGCACCAACGAGAACACCCAGCTAACCGAGGTCCCACCCACCGACTTCCACGCCGACAGCGGCGGTGCCTTCGTCCTCCTCCGGTACGGCGGTCAGACCGTGGCCGGCGGTGCCATTCGCCGGTACGACGATCAGACGGCCGAGGTGAAGCGGATGTGGACCTCGCACCTGCATCGACGCCAGGGACTCGGTCGCCGGGTGCTCGCGGAATTGGAGCAGGCGGCCGCCGATCTCGGCTACCGCAAGCTCTACCTCACCACCGGCCCACGCCAGCCAGAAGCCGCCGGCCTCTACCGAGCCGCCGGCTTCGAACCACAGTTCGACGTCGAGGCCGACCCGGAGTCGATCGGCCCGCTGCCGTTCACGAAGGACCTCACACTCGCCTTAAAGGTGGCCTCATGAGTCGACTGATCACCGCAATCGAGATCGATGGCGCCGGTGGACACCCGGGCGCGTGGCGCGGACCGGAGGTTGATCCGGGAGCGATCCTCACCGGTTCGCTGGCCTTGCGCGCGGTTCAACGTGCCGAGGCCGCCGGGATCGACATCGCCACTTTCGTCGACACGTTGGAAGCACCTGTTGATGAGGTGAGCGTGCGGCTGGACGCCCTCGGCCTCGCGGCCCGCATCGCGCCAGCCACCTCACGCATCGGCCTGCTGCCCACCATCACGGTCACCCACACCGAACCGTTCCACGTGCAGGCCCAGGTCGCGACCCTCGACTGGGTCTCCTCCGGCCGCGGCGGCTGGGTAGCCGACGTCTCCACCTCCACCGAAGCTGCCGCCGTCATCGGCCGTCGCGACCCAGCTCCCGCCGCCGACCTCTGGCGCGAAGCCCGGTACGTCGTCGATGTCAGCCGCCGGCTCTGGGATTCCTGGGACGACGACGCCATCATCCGCGACGCCCCCACCGGCCGCTTCATCGACCGAGACCGCCTCCACTACGTCAACTACGAAAGCCCTACCTTCACCATCAAAGGCCCCTCGATAGTCCCCAGACCCCCACAGGGCCACCCGCTCACGGCAGTGCGGGTGAACACCCCGGAAGCGCTGGAAGCGGCAGGAGACGCCGAGTTGGTGCTGCTGCCAGGGACCGAGAACCTCGCGGAGCGGGTGCAGGCGATCCGAGCAGCCGGCCAGGAGCCGGCCGGCGGAGGACTGCGGCTGCTGGTTTCGGTCGCCGTACTGCTGGATGAGGACGCGGCTACTGCTCACGGGCGGGCTGAGGGTGGGTCGTTCGACTACGTCGGTGGAGTTGAGGGGCTTGCCGGGCTGGTTCGGGAATGGCAGGCCGCTGGGGTGGATGGGGTGCATTTCAGGCCGGCCTCGTTGGAGCTCGACGTACCGGTGATTGCGGAGAAGTTGTTGCCGTTGTTGGGGGTGACGGCGGCTGATCGGCCTGGGACGACGTTGCGGAACAGGTTGGGGCTTGCGCGGCCGGCCAGTCGGTATGCCGAGGAGGGGGCGCGATGACGAAGCAGATTCATCTGGCGGCGCACTTTCCGGGGGTAAACAACACGACGGTGTGGGCCGATCCTGAGTCCCGGTCGCAGATCGACTTCGCGTCGTTCGAGCACCTGGCGGCGACGGCGGAACGGGGGACGTTCGACTTCTTCTTCCTGGCTGAGGGATTGCGGCTGCGGGAGGTGAAGGGGCGGATCCACGATCTCGACGTGGTCGGGCGGCCGGAGTCGTTGACCGTGCTCAGTGCGCTGGCCGCGGTCACGACTCATCTGGGCCTCGCTGCGACCGTGAACTCGACGTTCAACGAGCCGTACGAACTCGCCAAGCGGATCGCCACCCTCGACCACCTGTCCGGCGGTCGCGCCGCGTGGAACGTCGTCACCTCCTGGGATGCGTTCACCGGCGAGAACTTCCGTCGTGGCGGCTACCTGGACAAGGCCGACCGCTACGTCCGGGCGCAGGAGTCACTCCGGATCGTCCGCAAGCTCTGGGATTCCTGGGCCGACGACGATCTCGTACTGGATCAAGAGGCGGGTGTGTTCGCCCGTGAAGGCACTGGGGCCTTTGCGGACGAGGGCGCGCACTTCGGGATCCGCGGTCGCTTCGGATTGCCACCGTCGCCGCAGGGGCGGCCGGTGGTGATCCAGGCCGGTGACAGCGACCAGGGCCGGGACTTCGCGGCCTCCGGCGCGGACGTGATCTTCAGCCGGCACGGTTCGTTCGCGGCCGGGCAGACCTTCTACAAGGACGTGAAGGACCGCCTGGCCAAGTACGGCCGCACCGAGGAGTCGCTGAAGATCATGCCCGCGGTGACGGTCGTCGTCGCCGATACCGACGCCGAAGCAGTCGAGAAGGCTCGCCACATTCGTGAGCAGCAGGTCTCCGGGCCGACCGCGATCGTGCTGGCCGAGCTCATCTGGGGCCGCGACCTTTCGGCGTACGACCCGGACGGCCCACTCCCGACGGAGGATCCGGTCATCGGCTCGAACGTCACTCAAGGCCGGGCCGGCTTCAACGACCCGGCATCGATCATCAAGGAATGGCGCGAGGCCGCCGACGCGAACGGCTGGTCGCTGCGGCAGACGGTGATCAACCAGCAGAACCGGCAGACCTTCATCGGTTCGCCGGAGACGGTCGCCACCGAGATGAACCGCCATGTCCAGGAGAACGCCGCTGACGGTTTCGTGCTGGTCCCGCACCTGACCCCGGGCGGTCTCGACGACTTCGTCGACCGGGTCATACCGCTGCTGCGCGAACGCGCAGTCTTCCGTTCCGAGTACGCCGGTACGACCCTCCGCTCCCATCTAGGGCTGCTGCAATGAGTCAGGTGACCACGATTCACCGCCGCCCGACCGTGGTTTTTGTCGGCGGGGGACCTCGGACGGTCGGCCTGCTCGAGCGGTTCGCGGCCAGTGCGGGCGAGTTGCTCGACGACGGGCAGGTGGAGATCCATGTCGTGGATCCGTTCCCCGCTGGTGGCGGCCGGATCTGGCGGCGCGAGCAGTCCCGGCTGCTCTGGATGAACTCGATGACCTCGGACGTCACGATCTTCACCGACGAATCCGTCGAGTGCGAAGGCCCGATCCGGCCGGGTCCCGATCTCGCGACGTGGGTTGCCGGTGCAGGCGCGACCATCCTGGAGCGAGCCGGGATCGAGCAGCCCGGCCCGATGGATTTCCCGCCACGACTGGTCCAGGCGGAGTACCTGTCGTGGGTGTGGGAGCGGGTCGTCCGTGACCTACCGGCCACGGTGACCACGCATCTCGAGCGGGCGGTCGAGCTGACCCCCGACCAGCGCGTGATCCTCGCGTCGGGCCACGAGATTCAGGCGGACCTCGTCGTACTGGCTCTCGGGTATCTCGATCGGTTGCCCACGGCATCGGAAACCGCCTGGGCCGCGAGAGCTTCGGAGGCTGGTCTGACCTACATCCCACCCGGCTACACCGCCGACGTCGACCTGGGCGGTCTGCAACCCCGCGAACGCGTCATCGTCCGCGGCTTCGGTCAGGCCTTCATCGACCTGATGGTCCTACTCACCGAGGCCCGCGGTGGCTGGTACGACGAACATGACGGACTGCTCACGTATCACCCGTCCGGCGCCGAACCGATCCTGTACGTCGGCTCGCGGCGAGGCGTGCCGTATCACGCGAAACTCGGTTACACCGTGGCCGGAACCAAGCCGGTGCCGACGCGCTACCTGACCAAGGACGCACTCGATGCCCTGGGTGATGGAGTGCTGGATTTCGACCGTCAGATCCAACCGTTGATCGACAAGGAACTGGCCTTCGCGCATTACCAGCAGCTGTTCACCGCGCACCCCGAACGCACTCGCTGGGAATGGACGCTCTTCCGGGATGTCCTCGACCGATCGTTGCCCGACGCACCGGATTTCGTGGCCGCGGTGGAGACCGCCGTACCGGATCCGTTGGATCGGTTCGTCCGGTCGGCCGTGGATCGGCCGTTGCATGGACGGTTCTTCGAGGACTGGTACACGTTCGAGCAGTTCCTGACCGAGTTGATCGAGACCGACCTGTTGCGCCGCGCCAACCCGGAGTACTCGGCCGATCTGGCGGTCTTCAACGCGTTGCTGAGCGTCTACAGCGTGCTGTCGGTTGCCATCACCGAGGGCAGGCTGTCGGACGAGGATCGGGTTCGCCGGGTCGAGACCGAGTGGCACGGGTTCTTCTCGTTCGTCGCCAGCGGTCCGCCGCCGCGTCGGCTCGAGGAGCTGCTCGCCTTGCACCGGGCCGGAATCGTCCGGTTCGCCGGACCTGATCTGGAAGTTGCCATCGACAACGATCACTTCGTGGCGCAGTCCCCGGCAGTCCCGGGCAAGATCCAGGCCCGCGCCTTTGTCGAGGCTCGGTTGCCGCGGCCCGACGTACTGGCTGCCACGGATCCCTTGCTACGTGGGCTGCTTGCGGACGGGACGCTTGCGGCCGACGAGTTGTTCGCCACGGACGGGACGAGTCTCGGTGGTGGTCAGCTGAAGGCGGACGCGCAGAGTCGCGCGATCCGCGCTGACGGTTCGGTCCATCCGCGGTTGTTCCTGCTCGGGCCGTCGGTCTCCGGTTCGGCGGGCTCGTCCGGTTTCTCCCGCCCGCACTTCAACGGTCCCGGCTTCCGGCAGAACGACGCCGTCGCCCGGAATCTCCTGACCTTGCTCGCACCCGCCGTACGGAAGGAAGAACGTCATGCCAGTTGAGTTCCTGGGCATCGCCGGGACCAACCCGGCCAGTGAGGTCGAGCCGCGCACCGGTGGTGCGCTCGATCTGGAGTACACCGCGAAACTGGCCCGCGCCCACGAGGACAACGGCTGGGACCGGATCCTGTTCGCGTACCACTCGGGGTCACCCGATCCGGCGCAGGTCGCGGCGTACGTGGCCGGCCGGACCGAGCGGATCAACCTCGTCGTCGCGCACCGGCCGAACGTCGCCTACCCGACGCTGACCGCGAAGACCTTCGCGACGCTGGACCACATCAGCGGTGGGCGTTTCGAGGTGCACGTCATCACCGGTGGGTCGACCGCGGATCAGGCTGCCGAGGGTGACTTCCTCAGTAAGGACGACCGGTACGGGCGGACGCAGGAGTTCATCCAGATCCTCAAGCAGGCTTGGACGTCGGACGAGCGGTTCGACTTCGCGGGGAAGCACTACCAGTTCGAGCAGTTCGTCGCGGATATCAAGCCGCTGCAGCAGCCCCGGCCGCGGATCTCCTTCGGTGGCTCGTCGGCCGCCGCGTACGCCGTCGGTGCGGCCGAGGCGGACATCTTCGCGCTCTGGGGTGAGCCGCTGGCCGGGACGCGCGAGCAGTTGGCCACGATCGAAGCCGAGGCTTTGCGTGCCGGACGGGTTGATCGGCCGACCATCCAGATTGCATTCCGGCCGATCATCGGCGCGACCGAGGAGCTCGCGTGGGAGAAGGCGGAGCGCATCCTGGGCCGGATCAAGGACGTTCAAGCGGGCGGTGTGAGCCGACTTCGCTCCAAGAACCCCGAGAACGCCGGCTCGCAGCGGCTGCTCAAGGCCGTGGCTGAGGGTGAGCGGCACGACCGCGCGCTGTGGACCGGGCCGACCGGTCTGACCGGCGGTGGCGGCAACTCGACCGCACTGGTCGGCACGCCGGACACGATCGCCGCTGCGCTCCTGGACTACTACGACCTCGGCATCCGGATCTTCTCGGCACGCGGCTACGACATCTACGACGACGCGGTCGACTTCGGACGCTACGTCATCCCGCTCGTCCGGTCCGAAATTGCGCACCGCGAATCCCGGAAGGACCTGGCCTCATGACTGTTGTCTCGGACTTGGAGCAGGACTGGCACACGTGGCATGCGGCGCGTGAGCAGGATCTGAACACGGACTACGGCTGGCTGACGATCGTCGGGTTCGACTGGCTGGGGGATGAGCCCACGGCGCTGGCCGGACTGCCAGGAGAGTGGTGGGTGGCCGACGGGCGGGCGCATGTCACGGCTGACGGCTCGTTGACGCTCAATGGCTCGCCCGTGGTTGGGACTGTGTCGGCAACAGTTGCTGAGGCTGGTTCGCTCAGCTGGCTGCTGTTCGGCAACCGGCTGGTCGAGCTGGTGCTGCGGGGAGGCCGGTATGCCGTCCGCCAGCGCGACCCGGGCGCTGCGACACGACAGGGGTTCACCGGCGTACCGACGTACCCGCTGGATCCGGAGTGGGTCGTGCGCGGCTGGTACACGCCGTACGGCGCTCCCGAGCGGGTCGAGGTGTCCACCGCGCGCGATGACTTGCGCCAGCACGTCACTGCGGTCGGTACGGTCCACCTGGCGCTGGGCGATGCGGCGTACGAGCTGGTGGCCACGGCTGCCTCGGACGGGCGGCTCTCGCTGTCGTTCCACGACGCGACGAACGGCTCCGAGACTGCGCCCTGGCGCACTGTGACCACAGGTGTGGTGGAACGCGACGGGTCGGTGCTGATCGACTTCAACCGTGCGATCAACTTGCCGTTCGCCTTCACTGCCTTTGGGACCTGCCCTGCGCCGGTGACGGGCAACCGGCTCGGACTGCCGGTCGCGGCCGGTGAGAAGAAGGTCCGGTGAAGTTCTGTACCTACACCCTGATCGACAACTCCCCGGACCCGATCAGTGGTGTGCAGCTGACGACGTACGAGCGTTTTCAGCACGTGGTCCGGCAGGCGCAGTGGGCCGAGGAGCTGGGCTTCGACGGGTACGGCGTGGGTGAGCGGCACGCACAGCGGTTCATCTCGTCGTCCCCGCCGGTGGTGCTGTCCTATCTGGCCGCAGTGACGTCGCGGATCCGGCTGCTGACGACGGTGACCGTGCTGTCGTTGCTGGACCCGGTGCGGGTGGCTGAGGACTACGCGACGCTGGACCAGCTGTCCGGTGGGCGGCTGGACATCATCATCGGCAAGGGGAACGACCCGGACCAGAACGCACTGTTCGGGTACGACCTGGACGGGCAGTGGGACCGGAACCGGGAGAAGTACGAGCTGCTGCGGCGGCTGCTGCGGGAGACCGGGGTGAGCTGGTCCGGGGCGTACCGGCCGGAGCTGGTGGACGCGACCACGCAGCCCCGACCGTTTCGACCTTCAGGTATCCCGCTGTGGCACGGGTCTGCGTCCTCGGAGGAGTCCACCGAGCTGGCGGCCCGCTTCGGCGACCCGCTGTTCTCCGCGAACGGCTTCCACCCGTTGGCGAAGTACGCAGGTCTGATCCGGCACTACCGGGAGCGCTGGGAGGCGTACGGCCACGATCCGGCCGATGCGGTGGTCGGGGCGGGCTTCAACGGGCTCTACGTCCGCAAGAGCTCTCAGGACGCGCTGGAGGGCTACCGGCCGATCTTCGACGCGTTCATGGACTCACCTGGTGCGCGCCACAACCAGCTCCCGTTCAAGACGCTGGAGGAGTTTCTCGAGCAGGGGTCGGTGCTGGTGGGGTCGCCGGAACAGGTGATCGACAAGTTCGGCCGCTACCAGGAGGCGTTCGGGCATGACCTGTCCGGCGTCTCGCTGGAGGTGCCGGGTCTCCCCGAGGCCGAGAACCGCGCCTCGGTGGAGACCTTCGTCACAGACGTGATGCCGGTACTGCGTTCGTCGTACCCCTCGCGGGTCTGGACTTAGCCGCCTTCTTTAGCCGTAGGTCGGGTGCTGTGGCCAGCCGGCGGGGGAGTCCTCCCACTCCTCCTGCCGGCCGTACGGCGCCAGGTCGAGGATGTTGTTCTCGAACAGCAGCCGGTCGACCCCACGCGAGTAGGTGGAGTACGTCCGGTAGACGGTGTCGCCGTCCCGGAGGAAGACGCTGAGCAGGAAGCCGCCACCGGCGCCTGAGTCGGCGGAGAACGTCGTACCGGCCGAGGACGCATACCGGACGGTCCAGCCCATCTGCTCCCAGTAGCCCGTCATCTGGGCCAGCGGCATGTCCGAGACGGTCGCCCAGGCCACCCCGCGCTTGGCCAGGCTGCTGAGGTCAGGCACGTTCCTGGTGAAGCCCGTGCAGCCGGGGCAGAAGTGATCCGGGCCGTTGTTCATGAACTGGTAGAGCGCGAGCTGCTGCTGGTCGCCGAACAGCTCCAGCAGTGTCACCGGACCGGTGGGCGACTCGAACGTGTAGTCGTCGAACCGGACCATCGGCAGCCGTCGGCGTTGGGCCGCCAGCTTGTCCTGGGCCCGGGTCGCCGCCTTCTCGGCCGCGAGTAGCTCAGCTCGCGCCTTCTCCCACTCTTCGGCCGAGACCACTGTCGGTAGCGCGGTCATCTCGTCGTCCTCTCGTTGTGCCGGTGTCTACCTGTACGACGGAGCCGAGTCGCCGTTCTCGACATCGGGGTCCTGGTCAAAAGCACTACCCAGGACCCGGTATGATTTCCGAGTCGGACAGAGGGGGGCACACAGTGCGCCTGGCTCGATTTCACATCGAGGCGGCAGACCGTGTAATCTCTCTCCTCGGCCCGCCCCTTTAGCTCAGTCGGCAGAGCGTCTCCATGGTAAGGAGAAGGTCTACGGTTCGATTCCGTAAAGGGGCTCGAAGATCGACAACTCATCCGGTTCGCCGGATGAGTTGACGAACTCACCCGGCGGGGTAGCTCAGGTGGTTAGAGCACACGGCTCATAATCGTGGTGTCGCGGGTTCGACTCCCGCCCCCGCTACCCACCAACGCAGTACCTGAGAGTGCGATCACCCAAGTTGCGCACTCCTGATCAGAAGAGGCAGTAGTGGCTAAGTCAACCGACATCCGCCCGAAGATCACGCTGGCGTGCACGGTCTGCAAGGAGCGCAACTACATCACCAAGAAGAACCGGCGTAACGACCCGGACCGTCTGGAGATGAAGAAGTACTGCGCGCGCTGCAACGACCACACGGACCACCGCGAGACCCGCTGACCTCAGCAGTCTTTTGCGAGGGCCGCTCCGGGAAACCGGGGCGGCCCTTTCGCTGTTGCTAGACCGTCACGATCGGACGGCCGGCCTCGTACGCCGCCAGTCGCTCGTCGCGCGGTGTCAGGCAGCAGGAGCCGCAGAGCGCTCCGTCGCCGGACTCGCTCGTGTAGTAGAGGCAGCAGGTCTTCCGTAGGTAGACCAGCTTCCCGCCGGCCAGCTCCACGTCGCCCAGCTTGTCGAGCCCGGCCGGAGCCTTCGCTGCGAACGTCTGCCAGCGCTCTAGCAGGAACCCCGGGTCGATCGACTCCTCCTCCCGGGTTGCCGCGCAGAACGCCATGGCGCAGCCAGCCGCCACTCCACCGTGCAGCTGGCGCAGACCGGCTCTGGTCCGGCGGTGCAGCTCCTCCGACAGCGGGAGGAGGTGCTGACGCAGCACTACGTCGTACAGGGTCTCCAGACCGCCGGGGAGGTAGTCGGCGGACCCGATGGCGACTGCGGCCAGCCCGTGGCCGTCGTGTGGTCTCACCCACAGATTGTGCGGCCGGATGTCCAGGACGTGGCCCTCGAGGGCCCAGAGGAGCAGTGCGGCTGCTGGTGCGCGCCCGGCGTAGAAGGAGATCAGGCTCAGCGCGTTCGCATGCGCCGAGACGTGCCCGCTCGCGTCGTTGTCCCGCTTGAGCAGCTCGGTCAGCTCCGGACCGTCCTGCTCTAGGACGTGGTCCACCCGCAGCCACTCCGGACCGCTCGGCGTACCGATCTCCAGCTTGTAGCGGGGCGCGTACCTGGCCAGCGCCGTTACTGCCGTCACGTTCGACCTTCCCCAGTCGGGTCTCAGTATTCCCGGGTGGCGGCGCCGGGCGTCCTAGTGTGCCAGTAGGCTCTGGCGATATGACCATCGACGCCACCATGGTCGGCCGGAGCTACGCGGCCGCCGAGAGCTATCAGGTCGGCCGGGAGAAGATCCGGGAGTTCGCCGCCGCGATCGGCGACGACAACCCGGCGTACACCGGCGACGACGCGGTGGCACCGCCGACGTTCGCGTTCATGCTCGGCAGCCGGGCGCTGGAGCAGCTGCTGAACGACGAGGAGCTCGGGCTGCGGCTCGACCGGATCGTGCACGGAGCGCAGAAGTTCAGCTACACCCGCCCGATCAAGGCCGGTGACGACATCGCCGCGACCGCGACCATCACCACCGTCCGCAAGGCCGGTGACGTCGAGGTGATCATGTACGAAACCGCCCTCACCACGGTCGACGGCGAGCCGATCGCCACCTCGACCTCCACGATCTCGCACAACCGGGCGGACGCATGAAGGCTATCTCCGCGGGTGAGGTCCTCCCCTCGCTGACCGTGACGTTCCGGCGCGAGGACCTGGTCCGGTACGCCGGTGCCAGTGGCGACTTCAACCCGATCCACTGGAGCGACCGGATGGCGGCGGCCCTCGGTCTGCCCGGCGTGATCGCGCACGGCATGCTGACGATGGCCTCCGCGGTTCGCGTGGTCACCGACTGGCTGGACGACCCGGCCGACCTGGTCGAGTACGGCGTACGGTTCACCAAGCCGATCGTCGTACCGGATGACGCCGACGGAGCCGAGGTCACCTTCTCCGCCAAGGTGGACAAGGTCGCCGACGGGCTCGCCGAGTTCGACATCACCGCGATCTTCGGCGGCGAGAAGGTCCTCGGCCGGTCCCGGGCGGTCGTGCGCGTCTCGTGAGAACCCAGGTACCACTGGCCGGCTTCACCACCCTGCGGATCGGCGGGCCGGCCGACAAACTCGTCGAGGTGACCACCGAGGACGAGCTGATCACCGCCGTCCGGGACGCCGACGCGGCCGACGAGCCCGTCCTGCTGCTTTCCGGCGGCAGCAACGTCGTGATCGGCGACGACGGCTTCCGCGGCACCGTGATCAAGGTCGCCACCAAGGGCATCAAGGCCGACGCCGACGCCTGCTCCGGCGCGATGGTCCACATCCAGGCCGGCGAGGACTGGGACGCCGTCGTCCAGCGCGCGATCACCGAGGAGTGGAGCGGCCTCGAGTCGATGTCCGGCATCCCCGGCCTGACCGGCTCGACCCCCGTCCAGAACGTCGGCGCCTACGGCCACGAGGTCGCCGAAACGATCGCCTCGGTCCGCGTCTGGGACCGGGCCGAGTCCCGGATCCGCACCATCTTCGCCGCCGACTGCGGTTTCGCGTACCGGTCGTCGATGTTCAAGTCCGCTCCGGAGCGCTTCGTCGTACTGGAGGTCGCCTTCCAGCTGAAGCTCGGCAACCTCTCCGCCCCCATCGGGTACGCCGAACTCGCCCGCGTCCTCGACGTCGACCCGGACACCCGCGCCCCCATGACCGAGGTCCGCGAAGCCGTCCTGACCCTGCGCCGCAGCAAAGGCATGGTCCTCGACCCGGCCGACCACGACACCTGGAGCGCCGGCTCCTTCTTCACC
>NZ_SMKA01000190.1 GCF_004348455.1 Kribbella albertanoniae | reverse complement strand
GGCAGGGTGGGCGTGCGGCGGCTGCTGTCGTTCCTCGCTCACCTGCCCCCCGACTCGGCTGTCAGCCGGGAAGTGAACAGCAACTGGAACGACGACCGGGAGTTGGCGGCGGCTCTGGTCGAGCTGGCACATGCGCAGTTCCGCG
The DNA here is from genome assembly GCF_004348455.1 of Kribbella albertanoniae. Lineage (GTDB taxonomy): Bacteria > Actinomycetota > Actinomycetes > Propionibacteriales > Kribbellaceae > Kribbella > Kribbella albertanoniae. Next base: position 18,151 of record NZ_SMKA01000190.1, on the reverse strand, counting down.
CAACCCTCGCGGCCGGTGGCGTGAAGCGCCTGCCGCGACCCCTCAAGGTCCCCAGACCTGAGCCCTACAAGGGCGATGCTGTCGCGCCCGCGAAGCCGCGACAGCCCAATGAGGCCGAGGTCATGGCCTTCTTCTCAGCCGGGAGGTGAGCCATGGGCAAGGTCGGTGACGCCTACGTAGAGGTCAAGCCGGATACCGACAAGTTCGGTACCTGGCTCAAGGCGCAGATGGCCGGAGTATCCGGCCAGGCGGACAAGCACGGACGCAACACCGGCCTGCGGTTCGGCAACGCCATGCAGTCGGGCATCGCCTCATCGATCGGCCGTACCGGCATCCTGGTCGGGCTCGGGGCGGTACTGGCCGGACCGTTGTCGGCGGCAACCTCCGGACTGGCCGCGGGACTCACCGCGCTCGGTTCGTCGGCTGCCTACGCTGGCGGTTCGGCCGCTGCCGCCATCCCGATCTACACCGCGCTGGCCCAGGGCATCGGCGTGACCAAGATCGCGACCGTTGGCATGGAAGACGCCTTCAAGGAAGCGTTCAAGGCACAGGCCGCGCTGGGTGCCGGTGAGAAGCTGACCGAGGCGCAGCAGAAGAAGCTGACCGCCAGCATGAAGAACCTGGCACCGGCCGCACGCCAGGTCGTCGGCGAAACGCTCAAGCTGTACCCGGCGTTTCAGAAGCTGCGGCTAGGTGTCCAGCAGCGCATGTTCGCCGGGGTCGCCGGGGTCATGCGCACCACGGCCGGCCGCGTGCTGCCCCTGCTGACGCGCCAGTTGAACACCAGCGCGACCACAGTCAACCGGCTGGGTAAGGCGTTCGTCGCCGCGAACACCACGGCGCACGCCATGCGGGACTGGGGCCGCATCATGGGCGCGAACAACACCATTCTCAAGCTGATGGGCTCGGCTGCCATCCGGGCGTTCTCCGGGGCACGTAGCGCCCTGATCCCGCTTCTCCCGTTCGGCGTACAGCTGTCGCGCACCGTGAACAACATCGCCCTGTCGTTCGCCAGGTGGGCGGCCAGCGCCAAGGGCCAAAACCAGATCACGGTATTCATGCGCGGCGCGTTCGCGTCGGCGAAGCTGCTGCTCTCGATCTCGAAGAACCTGGCCATTGCGCTCGGCAACATCTTCAAGCAGGGCAAGGGAACCGGGGACTCGCTGCTGGTCCTGATCAACAACCTGACTGCCCGGTTCGCCAAGTGGACGAGTTCGCTCCAGGGCAAGTCCGCCCTCCAGAAGTGGTTCGCCGAGGGCAAGGAAACCATGATCGAGTTCGGTCGCCTGATCGGCGACGTAGCTCGCGCTTTCGGTGGCCTGGCCGGTACGTCGGACCCCTCGCAGACCATCGCCAACATCCGGGCCGCGATCCAGCCGCTACTTGGCCTGCTCCAGCAGTTGAACGCCACGGGCGTCGGAGAGCAGGTCATCACCGGCTTTGCCCAGATCGGCGCAGCGCTCCAGCAAATGAATGCTGGCGGTGCGCTGGCCGCATTCGTCGGCTCGCTGGCGTCCATGACCCAGGCCCTGGCCAACTTCGTCACGTCCGTGCCCGGTGGCACGCAGACCATCGCGAGCCTGGCCGGTGTGCTCGGCACCCTGGCCGCGATCCGGTTCGTCGGCTCCGTCACCGGCATCACTCAGCTCGGGCTTGCCATCGGCAAGCTGGGTGCCGCAGGCATCAAGTCGCAGGGCGGCGTCAGCGGCACCTTCGACACGATCCGGCTCAAGGGCATGCTTCTGGCCGACTCGATGCGCGGCATCGGCGCGAAGATGGCTTCCGGCCTCTCGACCGCCTGGACCGGCATCGGAGTGGGCGCGGTCAACACGCAGTCCAAGTTGACCAAGTTCGGCTACACCGTGCAGGAGACCTTCCTCCAGTTGGGCTCCAAGATCGCTACCGGCGTACGAAGTGCAGGCACGGCACTGTCCGGCTTCGCCAGCCGCGCCGCGCAGACCGGAGCCAGCATCGGCGCGTCCATCGGTCGCGGTGCCGCCACGGCCGGCACTGCCATCGGACGGTACGGTGCAGCCCTCGGGCGCGGTGCCGCAGCCGGTCTGCAGATCATCGCCATGAATGCGCGGGTGGCCGCATCCATCGCCCTGGTTGGGATTCAGTCGGCGCTGGCCGCAGCCAAGACCCTCGTCATTCGGGCAGCCATGGCCGCCTGGACGGTCGTGCAGTGGGCGCTCAACGCGGCCATGACCGCCAACCCGATTGGCCTCCTGGTGGCCGGGCTCGCGTTGCTGGCCGGGGCCATCTACCTGGCCTGGACCCGCAGCTCCACCTTCCGCACGGTCGTGATGGCCGTTTTCAACGCGATCCGGTCTGTTGTCGTCAGCAACCTGAATGCCGTGCGCGCTGTGGTGACTGCGGTCTGGGGGTTCATCGGCCCGTTCATCTCGCGGGCCGTCTCGGTGATCGGCTCAGTAATCCGGACGTACTTCACCATCTACGTCGCCGTGATCCGGGCTGCCCTGACCTCGATCGCCGCCGTCGTCCGAGCCGGATTTACCATCGGCCGGACCATCATCATGACCGTGGTTCGGGTCGTGAAAGCCCTTGTAACAGGCGATTTTGGCGCGATTCGCGGCATCATCACCGGGGCCATGGCCACCATTCGGGGCGCGGTCTCGGGTGCCTTTTCCACGATCCGCGGCGCGGTGTCCTCGGCCATGTCCACGATCAAGTCCGCGATCTCCGGGGCCTGGTCGTCGGCGGTCGCTGCCTTCCGCAACGGCGTGTCCAATGCCGTGTCAGCGGTCGCATCCCTGCGGGGCAAGGTGACCGGCGCAGTGTCCGGCGCAGGCAGTTGGCTTGTGTCGGCCGGTGCCGACCTGATCCGTGGACTCATGAGCGGTATCTCGTCCATGGCTGGAGCCGTTGCAGGCAAGGCGCGAGAGGTCGTCTCCAGTGCCGTCAGCGCGGCGAAGGGTGCCCTGGGCATCAGTTCGCCGTCCAAGGTGTTCATCGAGATCGGGAAGAACACCCTTGCCGGTTTCGTGAAGGGCCTCCAGGCCGACTCGGGCAAGGCGAAGCAGGCCACGGTTGCCCTGATGGCCGCGATCCGCGACTCGGCCGCGAAGCTGATCGAGGGTGCTCGCATCACCCCAGCCGAGCGGACCAAGCTGGTCAGCCAGCAGACGAGTCTTCTGCGGACGCTGGCGAACAACGCCGCGCGCCTGTCGGCCGACAAGAAGGCCAAGAAGGCAGGCCGGGCAGGGCTTTCGGGCGCGCAGCTTGCGGTCCTGCGCCGAGCCGACGCCGAGGCGCGCGCCCGCCTGCGGGACATCACCGCCGACCTTCAGCGCGGGTCGACTCTGTCGGCTGCCGAAATCAAGCTGATCAATGCCCAGCGCAACAAGATGGTGGCCGCGATCAGCAAGGCGTACAACACCAAGCTGGCTCCGGCCCGCAAGGCTCTCGACCTGCTCAACGCCCGTATCGCTACGACGACGGACCAGATCAAGAACCTGAAGAACCTCCGTGCAGAGGTGGCCAAGTCGGTCGCGGATGTCGGGCTCGGGGCACGCGACCTGTTCGGCCAGATGATGGCGGGCATCGCGCCGGACCCGGCTGCCGTCATCGCCCGACTCGGCCAGAACCTCAAGGCTGTAACGGATTTCAAGAACAAGATGGCGGCTCTGCTGAAGAAGGGCCTGAATGCCGATGTGGTGCAGCAGATCGCCGCACAGGGTGCTGTAGCCGGTGGCCAGATGGCCGACGTACTGCTCAAGTCCACCCCGGCGCAGGTGAAGCAACTCAACTCCACCTATGCCCAGATCGGCTCGGTTGCCAGCCAGACCGGCAACCTCGTGGCGGGCGGCATGTACGACGCCGGGATCAAGGCCGCCGAGGGGCTGCTCAAGGGCTTGCAGGCCAAGCGCAAGCAGTTGGAGACCTACCTCACCGGCCTGGCGAATTCGATGGTTGCCGCGCTCAAGAAGACGCTCAAGATCAAGTCGCCGTCGCGGGTGTTCCGCGACATCGGCATGAGCACCGGGGCCGGTCTGGCGCTCGGCCTGGAGCGCTCGCAGCCACTGGTCGACCGCGCCCAGCTCTCGATCAACGGACCCGCGCTTGGCACCGCCACGCCGCTGCCCAACGGGTTCGGCCCGCAGCTCGCCATCGGTCAGCTTCGGGTGTTCATCGGTGACCGCGAGATCACCGACATTGCCCGGACCGAGGTCAAGGCGGCGAATACCAAGCTGGCCGACAAGAACCTGCGGAGGACCACGGTATGAGCACCTGGCGGCAGGTCGTCTACGCCCGCCATGACTGGCAGGAAGTCAAGACCAGCCTGGCGACCTGGCAGGCGCTCAAGGACAACCCTGGCGAGCCCACCGCCATCACCCTGTACGCCGAGCCCCGGCAGGCCAGCGGCGGTGTGCTCCTGGAGGCGTTCGCGCCGTTCCGCTTCAACTGGGTCACCATCACCCGCACCGTGGGCAGCGACACCACAGTGATCCGCGACGGCGAGAACGCAGCCCTGAACAATGGCGGCTGGATCGGGTTCGACTATGAGGCCCCGCTCGGCGTTGACATGTTCTACACCGCGACCTTCACCCGCACCGGTAACCCTGAGACCGTCACCACCAACAGCGCGACCATCCGCCTGGAGGCCAAGGGGTATGGCCGCGCGTGGATCAGCAACGCCGTGGACCCGGCCAGCGCGATTCTCGCGTGGGTCGATGGGCTCGATGAGATCGAACGGCCGGCCGAGGTCGGCGTGTTCGACATGGTCGGCCGCACGCTGCCCGTCGTGGTCACCGGCACCCGTGGCTCTCGGCGCGGCGAGGTCCGCATCAACACCGAGACCCTGGACGACCGGGACGCGCTGTGGGGGCTGCTCGAGAACGGCGATGTCCTGTTGCTCCGGACCACCCGAGAGTTCGGCGTCGGCAATCTCTACCTCGTGGTGCAGAAGGCCACCGAGGCGCGGGTTACCCGGCTCGGCATGTTCCCCAAACGACGGTTCTCCCTGGAGTTCGTGGAGACCTCGTCGCCCATTGGCCGCCTCGTGTCCGGCCGGGACAACACCTGGCAGCAGGTGCTCACCGGAGCGGCCGACTGGCAGGCCGTCAAGACGCAACGCGCGACCTGGCTCGACGTGTACCGGACCCCGTTTGCGGTGGGCTGATGTACCCGGTATCGGAGCGGTTCCTCAAGGCCGTACGCCAGTCCCATCGCATGGTTGCCTACGTCGACCTGTTCTCCGGCAACCGGCGCGTGAACCGCGTGCCGATCGCCGGAGGCTCGGTCAGCCTGGACCGCACCGCGCAGGTCCGTGCACAGGTCGATCTGTCCATCGCTCGTCGCGACATCGCCGGATTCCTGGGCGACTCCACGCTGACCCCGTACAGCACGCAAGTGCAGGTGTACCGCGGAATCCTGTTTGCCGATGGCAAGGAAGAGACCGTCCCGCTGGCGCAGGCGTTCCTGACTGAGGTCACCTGGGACAGCAAGGAAATGCTGAGCGTCCGCGCCTTCGACCGGTCGCTGGTCATCGCGGACGCCAAGTTCCCGACCAAGCGGACGATCCAAGGCCCATCGGCGCTCGACCTCATCGCCATGCTCGCCGCCGAACCCTGGGCCGCGACCTGGAATGCCGGGGTCATCAACCGGCCCGCCACGCTCAACGTGCTGCCCGGCGTCGTGGATGCCGCCGTGCCCGCGACCGAGGTAGATGAGGACCGCTGGAATGCGATCCAGCAACTGGCCTACCAGCTCAACGCCGAGGTGTACGCCTCGTACAACGACTCCCGTCTGATCGTTGCCCCGAGCCCGGACATGGTCGCCCCGGCCCCGGTGTGGACCGTGGACTATGGCGAGGCCGGATCGCTGGCCGACTGGGAACACACGGTCACCCGCGAGAACGTCTACAACGCCGTCAGCGTGCAGGGCAAGGCCGCCTCCGAGGTGTTCGCCGACCCCTACGGCTACGCCGAGGACACCACGCCGACCAGCCCCACCTACGTGCGTACCTTCGGCCGCCGCACGCTGATTCAGCAGGTCGAGACCCTTCAGACCGAGGCCGCCTGCCTCGCCGCCGCGCGCCAGCTCCTGGCCCGCTCGCTCGGCCTGTCGTCGTCGGTCGACCTGTCGATCGCGCCAAACCCGGCACTTCGCCCCGGCGATGCCGTGACTGTCGCCCTGCCTGATGGCACGACCTCCACACGGGTGATCGACAGCCTCACCATCCCGCTCACCCCGGCCGGTGAGTTCTCCCTCAACACCCGGACAACCAACATCACCCTGCCCGCCTGAACGGAGGCGTCGTGCCCAACTACACAGCGAAGAACGCACTGCCGTACCCGCTGCTCACCGAGGCCCCGGACGGACCCGCAGCGTTCCAAGCCCTTGCCGACCGCATCGAAGCAGTGTGGGCGGTCCCCAAGCCGTCCGCGATGCTCAAGCAGAACGCCGTACAGAACATCCCCGCCGCCGTCTCGACGCAGGTCCTGTTGCCGACCGTCGTGCACAGCCAAGGCGGCATGGCCGATGCCGCGAACAACCGCCTGGTGGCCCCGGTCGCGGGCATCTACTGCGTGATCGGCCAACTCGCTTTCCAGTACATCGCGGGCGCGGCCAACACCTACCGCCGTGTCGGAATCCGGCAGGGCGCGGCCACGGATCTCAACTTCATGGCCGTCGACCAGGTGACCACCAACAGCCTTGCGACCGTCGCGCAAACGACCTGGCACGGCCCGCTGGCGGCCGGTGACCCGATCACCCTGCACGCCTTCCAGAACCACAGCGCGGCCATCGGCACCGTCCTGACGCCCTACTACTGCTCGCTGGCCGCCTGGCTGATCCAGGCCACCTAAGGAGGAAGCCGCTACATGTGGGTCAACTTCCGCGCATCGCGCGATGACAACACCATCTACTGGCAGGTGACTGAGGCGAAGATCGACGGTCCGACGTGCCTCAATATCGAGGTCCCGGACCCGATCGTGAACAGTCCCGCCGCTGTGGAGCGCCTGCTCGCCGGGACCTCCCAGGCCGAGCTGTGCGGAGCCTGCGACGGCGCGACGGTCGGCCTCCAGCCGTGGGGTGGCGTTGGCTACCACGCCGAGAACTGCGCTTGGTACTACGGCTGGACTTTGCGCGATGCGCCTTGGGTGCCGCGCAATCTCACCCCGGAGCCGACTCCGGAAACCCCAACTGAGTAAGGAGAAATCGCCATGGGCGTGTTCGAGACCAACCCTCGCGAGGAGAAGGACACCGCTGCCCCCACCGCCGATCCGACGCCGACTGGCGGCGTGGTCGAGGTCGAGGGGACGGAGCCGAGCCAGACGGCCGGCGAGCAGCCGCAGGCCGAGCCCGAGCCGGATACCACCCCGGCCGAGACCGACCACTGACGAACGGGAGGCACCACCATGGCAGCCCGTTCCGCCTATGGGGCCAACCCCCATGCTGGTGCCTCCCGCAACAATGCGCAGGCGCGCGGCTGGGGTCCAGGCTGGCCCAATGCTCAGGAATCCAAGATGGCCACCGTTGCGGCGGCCGGGGTCAAGGTGCGCGTGCGGCGCGAGATCGCTGCACTCGTACAGACCCTGCTCCAGGTCACGGAGAAGCTGGGCTATGACGTCAAGGTCGGCCAGACCTGGGGGTTTGCCAACCGACCGATCCGAGGGACCAAAACCCCGAGCAACCACTCCTGGGGCCTGGCCGTGGACATCAACAGCCTGTCCAACCCGATGGGCTCGACGTTCAAGACCGACCTGCCTCCGAGGGTGGTCAGTGCGTGGGAGTCGTGCGGGTTCTACTGGGGCGGCCGGTATGAGAACCGGCCGGACGCCATGCACTTTGAGTACATCGGCCGCCCGGCTGATGTCGCCGCCCACCTGGCCAAGGCCAAGGCGCTGCTCAACCCCGCGCCCGCAGCGGTAGCCCCGCCGCTCGACCTGTCCCTGCTGATGAAGCAGTGGCGCATCGACAAGGCGGCCCGCGCCGGTCAGAAGCCCACTGAGTCCCTGTCCGCGAGCGAGGCGCATTGGGTGTCGTGGTACCGCCGAAGCTACGGAATTCTCCTGACCCGCAAGGGCGTCAAGTACGACGGCCGGGAGACCTTCCTTTCCCTGACCCAGCGATTCCAGAAGGCGTATGGGCTCGTCGCGGACGGCATTCCCGGACCGAAGACGGCGGACATGCTGCGCCGACTCGCTGGCTACCGCGTCCAGGCGTAGCGCCCGCCCGACATGCACGCAGAGGAGAACTCATGATCTGGAAGCGCGAACCAGCGTTGATCCTCGGTGTCGTCCAGGCCATCATCGCCCTGGCGGTGTCGCTCGGCTTCGGCCTGTCTACCGAGCAGGTGGGCGCGATCCTGGCCGTGTCCGCCGCCGTCATGGCGCTGGTCACTCGGAGCCAGGTCACGCCGACTGCGAAGGAGCCAGAGCCGGAACCGCCCGCGGAGCCGCCCGCCGACTGGACCGACAACCAGGCGGCGTGATGCATGGACACGACGCCGATCCTGGCGCAGTACGGCGCTCTCGGCGTCATGGTGATCTTTGCGGGCTTCGCCGTCCGGACCCTGTTCCAGCGCGAGACGCAGGCGCATGAGCGGGAGAAGGAACGGGCCGACCGGATGGAGGCCGAGGTGCAGCGCCTGAATGCTGTGATCCAGGAGAAGATGCTGCCGATCCTCCACGAGGCAACGAAGGCGATCTCCGATGCCCTGCAAGAGCAACGACGGAGGTAACCATGCCCGGACCGACCAAAGACGAGATCGCGAACGCCAAGGCGCTGCTGGCCAGCTCGCAGGCGTTGCGCGAAGACCTGCTGGGCGCGGTCGGCAAGCTGGACAGCTACATCGAGCAGTTGAGGGAAGTTGTTCCGCCTGCGGAGGGGATTGATGAGCGCCCGCGTACCTGATGTGCCAGCCGGGTTGATCCGCGACACCAACAACCTGCTGGCCACGCTAGACCAGACCGTGGCTAACCTGCGCGACTTCACCGAGAAGTTGCGTGCCGCAACAGACCAGCAGCGCCTACAAGGAGGCAACCAGTGACCGATCCGGACCTCGCCCGCCAGGCGACAGACCTGACGGCCGGCGTCGATCGACTGAGCCAGGCCGTGTCCGCCCTCGCGGTCAGTCAACGTCGCGTCAAGGCCGCCGTTGTCGGCATCGTCGTCGTACTGGCACTGGTGGTCGCCCTGTCAATCGTCGTGGTGTTCGTTGCCGCCGACACCCGCGAGGCCACCCGGCGCGCCGAGGAAGCCAACAGCCTGGCGGCTCGCAATGCCCAGGCGGCCAAGGTGACTTGTGAGAGCGGCAACGAGGCACGCCGCGTCACTCGGCAGATGTGGACCTACGTCTTGGACCTCACCATCCGCAGCACCGCAAACCTCACAGCCGAGCAGCGCCGCCAGGCCGCGACCTTCCGGGCGTACCTGGCCACGGTGTACGCCGACCGCGACTGCGACTCGCCCAACCCGACACCCCTACCGAGTCCCACCCCGACCCGGTAACGTCGACCAACGAAAACACCCCCCACCCGCGCGGGACGGCGCAAGGGTGGGGGGTGTTTTGCGTTGCTACCGCTGCCTGCGAACCACAGCCAGGCTGACAACCAGGCTGACGACCGCTGGCACCAACACGTAGGTGACGAGCCAGCCGAGCACTAGGCCGCCGCGATCTCTTGGACATTGCGGCCGAGGGCTCGCCGCTGCGCGTAGATGCCGTGCGGGTCGTCGTTGTCCCGTGCCCACAGGAACAGAGCTGTTGCCGTGGTGGCGATGGCGGCGTGAGTCCGCACGGCATGCCCGCCCATGATTTCCACGTCCTCCTGTCCGCAGACCGGGCAGACAGTGCCGAGAGCATCGAGCGATGAATCGAAGCCGTGCAGGTCTTTGACGTGCTTGGCCCAACCAGAGCTGGCCGCGTAGTTGAGTGGGCACCACAGGCAGTAGTGCTCGCGCTCGCCGCCGTCCGCAGGTTTGCGGCCCTTGCGGGTGCCGGTCAGCGTTGCGTGCATCGCGTTGTGCTCCGGACTGTTCGGCCTCACCCGGCCGGATGCCTTGCCCCTCGCTTCAACGGGGACCACGCGGCCGAACTCCGCGACGTACCTGCGGATCTGTCCGTTGGTCATGTTCTCGTCGCAGGGGTCGCAGGTGTCGGCTAGGCGAGGCTTGCCGTCGGCCCCTAAGTAGGTCCGTTCCTCGGCGGGGAAGTCCTGGCTCCCGTCGTGGTTGTCGCACCAGCGGATGACTACGACTCGCGACCCCATCAGACCACCCGCCGCAACTGCGGGCGTTCCTCTTCCACCGCCAGCACCATCAGGCGCAGCGCGCCCTTGCTGTCGGCACCCAGACGACCTGTGCCGGGGTCCATCAAGTAGCCCTCCTCGTAGCGTGGGGCAGACCGCTGGATGGCCTCCCCGGTGAACGGGTGGATGGTGAAGTCGCAGTAGACCTTCTTGCAGCGAACGCATCGCGCCGTCTGGAGCAGCAGGTGCCGCCACTCCGTCTTGCGCGTGATCCCGTTGTAGCCGCGAACCTTCGGCTCCTCCGTTAGCGGCCTCGCTGCCCAGCCATCCCACCAGTGGCTTTGCGTCAGACGACACTTCAGGACGCCCTTACTCTTGCCTGCGGCCCATGATGCGGCGTCGTCGCGGTCAGCCCATTTCACGTCCATCTAGGGGTGCTCCCTTCCGGTGTGTTAGTAAGTGCTAGGTAAATGCCTACCGCAAAAAAGGCTCCCCTGGCCACAATTCGCGGCCAGGAGAGCCCGTTACGGGACATTAGGGACACATCGGGCTAGCTGACAGCCTTGAGGTGGCGATCGGCCGGTGCGGTCTGAGCCCTCCAGGCTTGCAGCTTCTGCATGCGTTCGTTGCCCTTGCGCTCGCTCGGGTGCCCGTAGATGTCGTGCGTGATCTGGATGGATGAGTGACCCACATCCCTGCTGACACCGAGGTCGTCGGCCCCGGCGTCCAGCGCGTCCGACGCGAACGTGTGCCGGATGTCGTGGAAGCGGGCCTCAGGCACCGAGAAGCCCAGAGGCGCGATCTTCTCCCGCAGCCGCCGCCAGCGGGTTTGCACCGTCCCCGGCGAGAGCATGCGGCCGGTCCGACTCGGGAACGTCCAGTGCTTGTTGCCGTGGGCCTTCAACCGCTGGCCCAGGTCGAGCGGAATCTCCACATCGCGGATGCCGTTGTCGGTCTTCGGCTCGCCAGTGGCCCAGCCGCCATCGTCGGTGCGGGTCGCGGTCAGCCGGACCGCCAGCCACGCGCGGCCCTTGCGGATGATGACACGCTCTGGTTTGAGCGCGCACAACTCGCCCTCGCGGAGACCGGACTCATACGCCGTCTCGATCATCAGTCGCATGTCGCCGGTCTTGGCGTGCTTGATCAGCAGGGCGAAGTCCTCCTCTGACAGCCGGTGCCATGCCTTGAGGTCCGGCCGATGGATCTTCACCGTCGCGAACGGGTTGCCGGGGATCAGCCGCCGCTTCACCGCGTAGGTGCAAACCGCCTTGGCTGTACTGAGAGCCGGGCGCGGTGCAAGCCCGCGCTTGCTCAGGTCGTTCTTCAGCGCCTCGGCGTCGCTGTCGGTCAGGGACTCGATCGGCACGGCAAGCCACGCACTGAGCTGGCACTTCCGCGCCCGGTGCGTGCGGACCGTGCTGCCGCGTCCCTCGTGCTGGTCCAGCCACTCATCCATGACAGCTTCAAAGGTCGGCCCGCCTACGGCCGGCTGCTCGCCGGGGGTCGTCGGCCTGATTCCGATGATGCTGCGGTCGAGCACTTCGGGGTCGGTGTCGTAGACCATGTGTCCCCGGACCTCCACAGCCGCTTTCAGCCGCTTTGCGTCCCGCTCGCTGTCCAGGGTCACCGACTGCCCTGCGCCCGTCCTGCGCCCGCTGTAGCGCCACTTCACTTGCCATGACGTGCCGGTCTTGCCTACCCGCTTCACAACACTGGCCATGCCAGTTGCCTCCTGCTCTCCGATCCCCGGTGATGAGTCGGGGTGTGGTGTGTGCTCCCTACACCGGAGAGGCTACGGGAATTGGTGCACCCGTGGTGTGCCCAAACGGGACACAGGGGACAAGTTCGCCCAGGTCAGAGGCTGGTTGCGTCAGGTCTCCTGGATCTGCAGCGAGTCGACCACCAGGCCGAGCTTCTCCATGTCACCGGCCAGCGAGCCCCGGATGTTCGTGGTCAGCGTCTCGCGGTCGTGCAGCATCTCCTCGACCGTGGTCGAACCGACGATCGCCCGCAGGTGACCGGCGAACAGCTCGTGGATGGTGCCCATGACCTGCTCGTCGCTCTGCTCCAGGAAGCGCCGGGCCGCGTTCGCGATCGAGCCGTAGTCGTCACCGACCTTGTACGCCGTGACGCCCTTGATGTGCAGCGGAATACCCTGGCTGGACACACAGGTGACGGTCAGCGGGGTGGCGCGGATGTCCAGCGGCAACCGCCGGACTGTCTGAAAACCGGGCAGCACCGCGGTGCCGCGGCCGACCACGATCTTGAACCCGAGGGTCTCGTTGACCTGTTCCGTGCTCGAGTGCGCGCCGAGGCCGGAGATGATGAGTGCCTCGTTCGGTTCGGCGACCCGCCAGACCATCCGGAACAAGAGCAGTAGTACGACCAGGGCAACAGCGCCACCGATCACGTAGGTCCAGAGCATTTCCCCTCCAGGGAACCAGAAGCAACAGCGTGGGTTACAGAGCGCGGGAGACGTAGACCGTGCGCGGCGGGTCGTAGTCCACGACCACGACCTGCGCGCCGACCTCGATCTCTTCGTCGACCGCGGGGTAAGCGTAGAAGGCTTCGGTGGCACCACGGACCGGCAGCATCACTTCGCCGACGATTCCTGGTGCGATCCGCCCGATCACGCGCCCCCGCTTGCCAACCATGACGCCCCTCCGACGTACCGCTGCTGCTTCCGGTTCCGGAGTTTAGCCCCTGATCGCTCCCTCGGTTGCGCCCTTGATGAACTGCCGGGCGAAGACGATGAAGATCACGATCAGCGGGACCATCGCCATCAGTGCACCGGTCATCACCATGCTGTAGTCGACCCCGTGCGAACGGTTGAGACTGGACAGCGCCACCTGCAGGGTCAGGTGGTCGGGGTTGGTCAGCACGACCAACGGCCAGAAGTAGTCGTTCCAGGATCCGACGAAGGTGAAGATGCCCAGGAACGCGAGCGCCGGCCGGGCCGACGGCAGCGCCACGTTCCGGTAGACGCCGAAGAAGCCGCAGCCGTCCAGGGTGGCCGCCTCGACCAGCTCGTCGTGGATCGAGCTCTGGAAGTACTGCCGCAGCCAGAAGATGCCGAAGGCATTGGCCGCCGCCGGAATGATCAGCGCCTTCAAAGAGCCGACCCAGCCGAACGCCGCCATCGTCTGGAACTGCGGGATCGCGCCGAGCTGCGCGGGCAGCAGCATCGTCGCCAGCAGGATCACGAACAGCGCGTTCCGCCCCGGGAACCGGAACTTCGCGAACGTGAACGCGGCCAGCGAGTCGAAGAACAGCACCAGCAGCGTGGTCGAGACCGCGACCACCAAGGTGTTGCCCATCGACTGGAAGAACGCCACGTTCGCCAGTACGGCGCGGACGTTGTCGTCGAGTTGCGACCCGAGGGTGAACTTCGGCGGGAACCGGTAGATGTCGGCGGTGGTGTTCGTCGCCATCACCAAGGTCCAGTAGAACGGGAACAGCGACGCGATCCCGGCGATCGCCAGCGCGACGTGCAGGCTGACGCCCTTCCAGTGCCACCTCACTGCTTACCCCTTCCGCCGACCAGCTTCCAGTTGATCGCCGTGAACAGCAGCACCAGCATGAAGATGCTCAGGGCAATGGCCGCGGCGTACCCGTAGTCGTTGTTGAGGAAGGCCTGGCTGTAGAAGTACATGACGATCGTCATGCCGCTCTGGCCGACACCACCGCTGTTGCCGACCATCACCTGTGGTTCGGTGAAGGTCTGCAGACCGCCGATCGTGGACGTGACGACGGTGAACAGTACGACGGGGCGCAGCTGCGGCAACGTGATCTGGAAGAACGTCCGGACCGCGCCGGCGCCGTCGACCTTGGCCGCCTCGTACTGTTCCTTGGGGATCGACTGGAGTCCGGCCAGATAGATGATCGTGTTGTACCCGGCCCATTGCCACACGATCATCGTCGAGATCGCGATCTTGATTCCCCATGGTTGCCCGAGCCAGTCCTGACTGGGCAGACCGAGCGCGCGCAGACCGGAGTTGATCAGCCCGAAGTTCGTGCTGAAGACCGCGGCGAAGAAGATCGCGGCGGCCACCAGCGACGTGATGTTCGGGATGAAGTAGGCGATCCGGTAGACGCCGGAGAACCGGACAGCCGAGTTCAGCATCACCGCCAGCACGAGCGCGATCGCCAGCGTCGGAACCGTGGACATGAAGAACAGCACGATCGTGTTCTTCAGGGCCAGCCAGAACGTGCTGTCCTCGATCAGGAACGCGAAGTTCTGCAACCCGACGAACTGCCGGGCGCTGAACCCGTCCCACTTCTGGAAGCCGAGCAGGATCGTCGACACCATCGGGTAGAGCCCGAAGACCAGGAAGAGCACGTAGAACGGCGACAGCGCCAGGTAGAACCGCCAGTACGACCAGACGCTGCGCCGGTGCCTCATCGGAGCGGTCAGTGTCACTGAACGCCCTGTCGTTTGCCGATCTGCTTGGCCTTCTCGACGGCCTCGGCCCAGGCCGCGTCGGAGGTCTTCTTACCGACCTGCACCAGCTTCAGTGCGTCAGTGAACGGTACGGCGATGGCCGCGTCCAGCGGGGCCTCGTACGCGATCGGGATGTCCTTGGCAGCCGGTCCGAACACGTCGATCGGCACCTGTCCACCGAAGAACGGGTCCGCGGCCTTCAGTTGCGGCTTGTCGTACGCCGCCGGCGTCGCCGGGAAGATCTGCGCGTCCGCGAACGCCTTGGCCTCGTTGTCCGGGCTGAGCATGTACTTGATCACCTCGAACGCGGCCTTCGGGTCGGCGGCGTTCTTCGTGATCGCCAGGAACGAGCCACCGAAGTTCGCCGGGCCACCCGGAGTCGGCGCGACCCGCCACTTGCCGACACTCGTCTTCGCGGCGGCCTTGATGTCCAGCGCGACCCAGGCCGCGCCGACGACCGTCGGCACCGTGCCCTGGTCGAGACCGGCGTTCCAGTCGTTCGATCCGCCGAGCGTCTTACCGTCGACCTTGAGCGTGATCGCCTTCACCACCGTGTCCCACGCCTTGCGGATGTGGTCCTGGTCGCCGATGAACTTGTTGTCCTTGTCGATATAGCGCGATGTGCCCTGGTTGACGATCGTGCCGTACATGTCGACCGCGTCCGCGACGATGAACGCCTTCGGGTTCTTCGCCTTCAGTTCGACGCCGGCCTGCAGGAAGTCGTCCCAGCTCTTCATCTGCTCGCCGACCTTGGCCGGGTCACCCGGCAGGCCGCCCGCGGTGAAGACGTCCTCGCGGTAGAACAGCGCGGTCGGGCCGATGTCGATCGGGATGCCGAGCACCTTGCCGTCGAGAGTCGTTGCCTGCTTGACCTTCCACTCCAGGTACTGACCGAGGAAGGCGTCGTCGGCGCCGATCGTCTTCAGGTCCACGAACCGGCTCGCCTGCGGCAGCAGCGAGGCGATGTCCTCACCCTTGATACCGGTGATGTCCGGGATCGACGTACCGCCGCTGAACGTGGTCAGCAGCTTCTGCTTGAAGTCGCCGCCGACCTCGGAGTACTTGATGTGCTGGTCCGGGAAGTGCGCGATGGTGTCGTCCAGGACGGACTTGCCCAGACCGCCCGGCCAGCACCACAGTGCCAGGTTGCCGGTGGCGTTCTTCTTGGTCGAGCCGGTGTCCATTCCGGACGAACAGGCGACGACTGTGCCGCCGAGCACGGCTGCGAGGCCCCCAGCAAGCAGCGTTCGACGTGACAGCTCCATGGTCTTACCTTCCTGAGTGAGCGCTGATCAGCGCATAAAGGTGACGGTCTTCGGGGTGTTCCTGCTGCCACCTGGCCAGGTCCGCCCAGCGGGGCGCCGCGTCGGCGCCGCCTAGCTTGGTCACGGACAGAGCGGAGGTGAGGGCGGCGAAGCGGACCCGCTGCTCCAGCGGCAGGTCCCACAACGTGGCAGCGATGAAGCCGGCGGCGAACACATCACCCGCCCCGGTGGTGTCCGCCGCCGGGACAGGGAAGGCCGGTACGGCGATGCGCTCGCCGGTGCGGCCGTCGATCGCCTCGGCCCCGTGCGCGCCGTTCGAGACGACGACCACCGGGACCTTCGTGGCGAGCGCGTCCAGCGCCGCGCCGGGCGACGTCGTACGGGTGTAGGCCATTGCTTCGTCCGCGTTCGGCAGGAAGACGTCGCAGTGCTCGAGTTGGTCGAGGACTGCTGGGTCCCACTGCTCGGTCGGGTCCCAGCCGACATCGGCGAACACCAGACTGCCGGCGGCCTTTGCCTTGGCGAGCCAGTCGTTCGGCCACGGACCGATGTGCGAGGCAACGGCTTTGGCTTTGGGGGAAGTGATGATCAGATCGTCGGCGCTCAGTGGTGGCGCGCTGCCGCGGGTGACCAGCGCACGATCGTTGTCGTAGGCAAGGGCCACCGTGAGTGGGGTCGGCCAGTCGGGGACCTTGCGGGAGAGGGTGAGATCGATACCTTCGTTGGTGCTGAGGTTGTCCCAGAGCCGGTCGCCGAGGTCGTCGGCGCCGAAGGTCGCGGCCATGCCGGTGCGCAGGCCGAGTCGTGCCAGCGCGACCGCGAAGTTTGCGATCCCGCCGGGGCTCTCGTGCGAGTCGGTCGCCCAGACCTCGGTCCCCGGGCGCGGGGGCGTGGGCAGGCCGAGCACCAGGTCCTGGAACACCAGGCCGGATACGACCACGTCAAGCTCTTCCATGAGCTGGCCCCATACTCCTGCAGGTCTGATCAAACTCCTGCACGAATCTTGAATCTCTTCGTCAGATTGCGCAATACCTAATCAAGACTGTGACTGAAAATGACAGAGTTTGCGTGATACGGTCGTGATGTGTTGCCGAAGCAGCGTCAGGACGAGATCGTGCGCGCACTCCGGGTCGATGGGGCCGGAGGTGTGAAGGTGCTGGCCGCCCGCCTGGGGGTCAGCGAGGCGACGATCCGTCGCGACCTCGAACAGTTGCACGACGAAGGCCGGTTGACCCGGGTGTACGGCGGCGCTCTCGCCGTGGACGGGGGAGACGAGCCGTTCGCGGATGTGAACGCCGTACATGCCGCTGAGAAGGACCGAATCGCGCGGCGGGCTGCGGAGCTGGTTCAGGACGGCGAATCCGTGCTGCTCGACATCGGGACGACCGCGTTGCGGGTTGCCCAGCATCTGCACGGGCGGTCACTGACTGTTGTCACGAGCAACCTTGCTGTGCTCGAAGAGCTGCAGAACGACGAGTCGATCGAGCTGATCATCCTCGGCGGTTTCGTACGGCGGAGCTACCGATCGCTCGTCGGCTATCTGACCGAGGAGAGCCTGCGGCAGATCCACGTCGACTGGCTGTTCCTCGGCACGAGTGGCGTTCGGCCCGACGGTCGCGTGATGGACAGCACGATGATCGAGGTCCCGGTCAAACGAGCGATGATCAAGGCCGCCGACCGCGTGGTGCTGCTCGCCGACGCAACCAAGTTCCCCGGCCACGGAGTCGCCCGCGTGTGCGAGCCGGCCGAGCTCCACACGGTCATCACCGAGCCCGGCGCCGACACGGCGACCCGGGTCCAGCTGGCCGAAGCCGGCGTACAGGTAGTGCTCGCATGACCCCCCATGCGTCTTGCGTCCGAAGGGACGCAGTGCGTGGTCGGCGGGTTTTCGGACATAACGGGAGCAGGGAGAGCGGACAGGTGGGAATCTCGTGAGACTGACGATCCTCGGCGGCGGCGGATTCCGGGTCCCCCTCGTCTACCACGCCCTCCTCAACGACCACGGCCCCGGCCGAATCACCGAGGTCAAGCTCTACGACACCGATGCCCGCCGGCTGTCCGCAATCGCCACCGTCCTCCGCCAGCAGGCCCTCTCACTAACGTCCGAAGACACGCCGACGCCCGTCTCCGGATCTTCGGACGTTGCGCCGGTGGTGACGGCGACGACTGATCTGGATGAGGCCATTCGGGGGGCCGACTTCATCTTCTCGGCGATTCGGGTGGGTGGGCTC
>NZ_SMKA01000018.1 GCF_004348455.1 Kribbella albertanoniae | reverse complement strand
CCCCACGCAACCCCGGCCGCACCTCCCCCTTGACCCGGAGCAGTGGCAGGCCCAGGACGCCGTACAGGGCTGCGGTGAAGGTCAACGCATCGACCAGGTACGCCGTACTCGGGCCCCAGGCGCCGACGATCAGTCCACCGACCGCCGGGCCGACCAGCATCGCGCCCTGGAAGGCGATCCGGTTGAGCGCGATACCGCCGGCCAGCAGCTCGCGCGGAAGGAGCTGCGGGAGGATGCTTCGGGCGGCCGGACCGGACGCAGCCCCGAGGGCGGACTGCATCGACACCAATCCGAGCAGTACGCCGACCGGCACCGAACCGATCACGAGCTGACTCGCCATCACGAGCGCGGTGATCAGCTGGAAGATCGTGATCACCAGATAGAACCGCCGCCGTTCGAACCGGTCGACGGCCGCCCCGGCGAAGAGGCCGAGCACGATCAACGGCAGCGCCTGCGCGAGACCGATCGCGCCGGTCCAGGCCGTGCTGTGCGTGTCGTCCCAGACCTGGAACATCACCGCGACGAACGCCAACTGCGCACCGAAGATCGACACCACCTGGCCGAACCACAGCCGCCGGAACGGGCGCGACGCCCGCAGCGGAGCCAGGTCGATCAGCACACCCTTCATTCGGCGAGCTTCTCGGTCACACGCTGATAGAAACTCTTCCGGGCCAGCCGTTCCTCGATGTCGCGCACCACCTGGCTCATCGGGTACGGCAGCTCGGCCTCGAGCTCGGCGATGGCCGCCTCGGTGGCCCGCCACTCCGCCGCCAGCAACCCGGCCAGCTCCTGAGCCTTCGGCGTCAACGCGACCACCTTGGCGCGGGCATCCGGCCCAGCCTCGGTCTGCACCAACCCGGCCGTCCGCATCGCGGCGACCTTCTGGCTGAGTGCGGAATGCGTCCGGCCCACCGACTCGGCCAGCTCGGTGATCGTCATCGGCCCACGCAGATGAAGCCGCAGCAGCTCCATCACGTAGTTGGGCTTGAGCCCCTGGATGTCCCGGTCGGTGTAGACCCGGCCGATCTCACCATCGATTCGCCCCAGCAACTGATGGAGCGCACGCCACTGACTCTGTTCTGTCGGATCATCCACCGAGCCATCGTAACAGCACTTATATAAGTACTGTTACAACGGCTCGATGTTCATGTTCCGGTGGAACACGTTGTCCGGGTCGTAGACCGTCTTGATCCCCTGCAACCGCGCGTACTTCTTCTCCCCGTACGACGCCCGCACGCGGTCGGTGTCGAATTCCGCCATCGCGTTGACATAGCTGCCGGTGCCAAGAGCGTGCGGCTGGAGTTCCTCCCAGAACGTCCGCACCCAGTCACGCTCCGGCGGCAGGCCTTCGGCGGTCGACGAGATCGCCACCAGGAAGACCGCGTAGCGCGGGGAACGGCCGCCACCGAAGGCGGTCTCGTCGTCATCGATCTCTGAGTAGGCGCCGTCGAGACGGTAGAAGAGAGTGTTCGACAGCGGCGACACCTTCCGCGCGACCTGGTCGGTGATCACCTCGATCGCCTCGTCGGTGAGGTCCTCGATATAGATGCCCTTGTCGTAGCAGTAGTGGCCCCACGCGTTCGGCTCGTCGATCGACTTCTGGACCTCGGTGAACGGCATCGGCGTGGTGAACTCGACGGTCGGCGGCAGCGCGGTCCTGACCTGGTCGACAGTCTCCTCGAACTGCTCAGCTTCAAAGCCGACGACGACCAGCGCATAGCCAGGCTTGAGCTGGTGCTCGGCCGGCACGAACGGGGCGTGCGGCGCATTGAGCGCACCGATGATCACGGTGACCTCGCGCGGCAGGTTCGGAACCAGATCACGCGCAAGCCGCAGTACGTCGGCGCCATGCTCGAGGTCCCACCAGAGCAGCCCGTACTGGACGATCGGCGCCATCTCGTGCAGCTGGAATTCGAACTCGGTCACGACACCGAAGTTGCCGCCACCCCCACGAACAGCCCAGTAGAGCTCGGGATTCTCGTCGGCCGCAGCGCGCAGTACCCGGCCATCGGCGGTGACGATCTGCACCGACAGCACATTGTCGAGGCTGAGCCCGAACTTGCGGGTCAGATAGCCCATCCCGCCGCCGAGCGTGAGCCCCGCGACGCCGGTGTGGCTGATCATCCCGGCCGGCGCTGCCAGTCCGTACTCCGCCGTTGCGGCATCTAGCTCGGACAGCAACGCACCGCCGCCCACCACCGCGCGCTTCGCCTCGGGGTCGACGGTGATCTTGTTGAGCGCGCTGACGTCGATCATCAGCCCGTCGTCGACGACCGCCGCCCCGGACATGCTGTGCGCGCCGCCACGGATCGAGATCTCCAGCCCGTTGTGCACCCCGAACAGGACGGCCGTCCGGACATCGGCGACGCTCACACACTGCGCGATCAAAGCCGGTCGCCGATCGATCGCGGCGTTCCAGACCCGCCGGGCATCGTCGTACGCCGCATCCCGCGGCCCGACCACCAGCCCGGCGATCGTGGTCCGTAGCTCGTCGATCCCGCTGTCAGCCGTCTGCGTCATTCCGCACTACCTCCCCAGGTCTCTGTCAGCCTAGGTCGGCAGGTAGCGGCCGACAGGAGCCTTTCGGGCAGACCTTCTTGTACGGTTCCCGATCATGACCAAGGTTTTCGCACTGCGGACCACGATCGACCTCGACGCGCCCCCGGCGGAGGTCTGGCGGGTGCTGACCGACAGCGCGGCCTACCCCGAGTGGAATCCGTTCATCTTCTCGCTGACCGGTGAGCTGGCGGTCGGGTCGACCGTCAGCACACGCATCCGCGACACCAAGGGGAAGGAACGCACCTTCACTCCGAAGGTGCTGGTCGTCGAGCCGGACCGGGAGCTCACCTGGCTCAGTCGGGTCGGCTTCGGTGGTCTGTTCGACGGCAAGCACACCTACCGGCTGGAGGATCAGCCCGGTGCGCGCACCAGGCTGATCCACGACGAGGAGTTCCGCGGTATCGCCGTACCGTTCCTACATTCGATGTTGCGCACGACAATCGAGCCGCAGTTCGTGGCGATGAACCACGCCCTGGCGGCTCGATTGGCTAGTGACGTCTGATCTCAGGGCTTCGCTTTGCAGGTGTAGGTCGGGCTGCTGTCCAGGACCTCGTTGTTCAGGCCCAGCAGCGTCGAGGTGAACGAGTTGTCGGTCATGTTCAGCTTCAGCACGCCGTACGTGCTCAGCCGCTTGGCCGTGATGGATTCAGCCGGCCCGAGGTCGTACGGGCTGGCGCCGGCCATCCCGCCGATGATCTCGACGGTTCCGTTCGGGTCCCGCTGACCGTCGCCGTTCAGTGGGTAGAACCGCTCGTAGTGGTGGTCGTGCCCGTTCAGCACCAGATCCACCTTGTTGTCGGTCATCACCTTCCACAGCGCGGCGTTGCCGATACTGCCCCGCTCGCCCGTACTCCAGCGGGGATGGTGGTAGTAGGTGGCGATACAG
The DNA here is from genome assembly GCF_004348455.1 of Kribbella albertanoniae. Lineage (GTDB taxonomy): Bacteria > Actinomycetota > Actinomycetes > Propionibacteriales > Kribbellaceae > Kribbella > Kribbella albertanoniae. The sequence continues at coordinate 59,825 of NZ_SMKA01000018.1, read as the reverse complement.
CCCTTGTTCGTGGCGGCCAGGTCGGCCTTCAGCCACGCCATCTGGGTCGACGACGAACCGCCGCTGACGAAGTCGTTCGAGTCGAGGGCGACGAAGTGCCAGTTGCCCTTGTCCCAGCTGTAGTAGCGCTTGCCCTGCGGCTTCGCGATCGCCCCGAAGTACCCCTCGTACCCACTGAACGCAGGCTCGGCGTACGACTCGTGGTTACCGGCCGACGGCTTGGTGATGCTCTTGAACCTGCCCCACGTCTTGGCGTAGTAGTTCTGGAAGTCCGACAAGTAGGCGTCGTCGTACTGGTTGTCGCCCATCGTGATGACGTTGGCCGGCTTGATGAAGTCGACCACGTTCGCGGTCTTCGGGTGGATACAGGACGAGGACGACGCGGTGCACTGCTTGGCGATGTCACCGGCCGCGGCGAGCACGAACTGATTGGTGCCACCCGCGCTCGTCCTCGCCGTGATCGCCGTACTCGTCCCCGACACGTTGCCGGCCAGGTCCCGCGCTCGCACGCTGTAGCTGTACGAGGTGTCGGCGGTGAGACCGACATCCGTGTACGACGTGCTCGTGGCTGTCGCAACCGCGACACCGTTGCGGAGTACGTCGTACCCGGAGACACCGATGTTGTCGCTCGACGCACTCCAGCTGAGTGCGACCGAGGACGACGTGACCCCCGTACTCGTCAGGCCGGCCGGAACTGTCGGAGCCTCGGTGTCACCAGTGGAATCGGTGACGCCGTAGACCTCGAGCTCGAACAGCGAGTATCCCCAGGCCGTGCCGCGCTGGGTGCCGACAACTCGCACGTACCGGCCGTGGCCGGATAGTCCGGTGATGTCGTCGGTCCCGCCGTTCTGGCCGGTCAGCGACTTCGTCGTGGTGAAGTTCGTGCCGTCGTCGGAGACCTCGATCCGGTACGACGACGCGTAGGCCGCCTCCCAGTTGAGTTTGACCCGGTGAACATCGGCCGCCTGACCGAGATCGACCCAGAGCCATTGCGGGTCGACACCTTCCATGCTGGCCCACCGTGTCGTGGTGTTGCCGTCGACCGCGTTCTCGGCCGGGAAGGTGCCGTCCTCGAGGCTGGACGCGAGGACGGGCTGTCCCCGGGACAGCAGGACGTCTGCCGTGGTACCGGCGGTGGCGGCGGAGACGCCGACCCCGGCGACCAGCACCAGTGGCAGCACTGCCGACCACCGGCGTATTCGTTTGCTCATGACAACCTCCGTGGGGCGTAGAACCATCTGGACGACTCGGCGGACCTCACGGCTTCTGGCCGCCGCCGAGGGACGGGCTGGTGGCGTGCCGAACCAGCAGGGTGGGCGGTTTGGTCAGGCCGACGGACCAGATGTCGGTGGTTCCGTCGGGAGCACGGAGTGGGTAGAGCAACGTGGTGTTGTCGCGCCACACCGGCTGATCGTCGAGCAGACGGTCGTCGGGCGGGTTGGTCACCTTGCGGGTGGCAAGGTCCAGCACCGCCAGGCGCCATTTGCCAGTGGCAACCTTCTGTTTGTAGGCGATCCGGCGGCCGTCCGGTGACAGCGAGGGGCACTCGACGTTCCGGGCGATCGCCTGACCGAGGTAGTTCGCGTTGTCGGCTTCGATCAGGTAGGTCTTGCCCTTGCTGGCCATGGTCAGGTAGAAGCGGTTGCCGTCGGCAGCGAAGGTGATCCCCCAGAAGTTCACGTCCGAGGCGAAGTACCGCTTGTCGTCGACGAAGACCGGGAGTGATTCGACCGACTTGATGATGTGCTGGTTGTCCAGGTTGTAGAAGCCGGTCCGGGTGGAGAAGCTGCTGGCCGCATAGGAGTCGCCGCTGACGAAGAGCGTCCAGTTGACGATCCGGCCGTTGGGCGAGACCCGGGCGCGGCTCGGCGTACCAGGGAGCGTCGCGCGGTAGACCTCCTTCAGGCTCGCGTCGAGGACGATCATCTCGGTGAGCGGTGGCAGCGAATCCGGCTTGAGTCGCAGGCAGATCGCCGTACCCCGTGCTGCGGCGAACCGATCGCAGGACAACTCCCCGACACGTCTGGCCGCCGCTGGATCGGCCGCCGGGACGGCCGCGAGTTTCCCGCGGTCCGGCCCGTCGGCGAGATTGCGGAAGAACAGCGTCGACGGCTCCAGGGCGAGCGTCTGCCCCGTGCTCACCGCTACGGCGTTCACGGCGGCACCGCCATGCCGCGCGGAGACGACGTACGCGACGGCACCGCCCAGCAGTACGGCGAAGCCGGCGATCAGGGCGATGATCTTCCTCATCGTGCAGCCTCCAACGGTCGGATCACGGCCGCGGCGACGGTCACCGTCAGCAGGGCCGCAGTGAACAGAAGCAGGGCCGGGCCGACGTCCCACAACGTCCAGAGCAGTCCGACGGTGACGGCCGAGACCATCCGCGCCAGCGCCTGGCCGGTCTGCAGTACGGCGAGGCCCGACGCCCGAAGCTCCTTGGGAAGCATCGGGCCGGCGGCCGCCGGCAGCACGCCGTCCGTGGCTGCGTAGAAAGCCCCGTGCAACGCAAGAGCCAGCCACCAGTTGCCGATCGGCCCGCAGACCAGCAGGACCGCGACGACCAGCGCCAAGTGCCCGGCGATGAAGATCTTCCAGCGACCGATGCGGTCACCGAGTCGGCCAAGCGGAATCGCCAGCAGGAGGAACGCGCCCGCGGTCCCGAGCGGCAGCAGCGGGAACAACCGGCCGTCGATATCCCAACGGCGTTGCAGCGCTAGGTAAAGGAACGAATCGGTGACGGTGAAGAGCCCGAGCGCCGCAGCCCAGACGCAGCAACGCCGGAAGCTTGCCTCCCGCAACAACCCCAGCATGGTACGGAAGGACGGTTTGTTCTTCGCCGGCTCAGTGCTGAGCCGGGTCCGGTTCGGGACCAGCACCATCAGCAGCAGTACGGCGCACGTCGCCAACGAGAAGCTGGTGACGAAAACGGCGTTGTAGTTGCCGAGCGCCGCCCAGAGGACCGCGGTCGCAGCCAACGGGCCGAGGGCAGCGCCGACCGTGTCCATGGTCCGATGGACACCGAACGAGCGCCCGAGCGTTTCGGGCGTGCTGCTCAGTGAGATCAGGGCGTCGCGCGGTGCGGTGCGAATGCCCTTCCCAGCCCGGTCGACGGCCAGTACGGCGCCGATCGCGGGCACCGACGAACCGGCCACCAGGAACCCCAGTTTCGCGACCGCCGAGACGCCGTACCCGATGCCGGCAACAGCCTTCAGGCGCTGCCAGCGGTCGGCGACATGCCCTCCGACCAACCGCAGTACGGCGGTCGCACCGGCGTACAGGCCGTCGAGCAGTCCGAACTGCAGCGGGTTCAGACCGAGCCCGAAGACCAGGTAGAGCGGCAGGATCGCGGTCACCATCTCGGAGGAAATGTCCGTGACCAGGCTGACGACGCCGAGCGCGACGACAGTGCCGGGCACACGGCCGAGGACCGTGCGCTCTGGGGTCGTCCGGGCCGCGGCCTGGTCAGCGGCTCGGGTTCCGGCTAGGTACATACAACCTCCGTGGGGCGTGCCGGAGAAAATTGTTAGGAAGGTTACCTAACAGTCCGAGCACCGTAAACCCCCGGTGAACCAGACGTCCAGAGTTCAGTGTTCATGCGTTTCATGCATGAACATGGTTTCAAACAACTATTGGACGAATAAGCCCTCACCTGGTTGGCTCAACGCCATGGAGACGCGGAGCTTGGGACGAGTAGGGATCGAGGTCAGTCCGGTCGGGTTCGGCTGCTGGGCGATCGGCGGTCCGTTCAGCAATCCGGCCGGTGATCCGCTGGGGTGGGGCGAGGTCGACGACGACGAATCGATCCGGGCGATCCGGCGGGCGATCGAGCTCGGCGTGACGTTCTTCGACACCGCTGACGTGTACGGCGCCGGCCACAGCGAGCGCGTTCTCGGCAAGGCGCTGGAGGGCCGCCGGGACCAGGTGGTGATCGCCAGCAAGTGGGGCAACACCTTCGACGAGACAACGCGAGTCATGCACGAGCAGGACGGATCACCGGAGTACCTGCGCAAGGCCGTTCAGGCCTCGCTGGACCGCCTCGGCACCGACTACCTTGACCTCTACCAGTTGCACTTCGACACCAGTGACGAGGTGGCGCTGCCGTTGCGAGCTGCCTGTGAGGAACTAGTTGCCGAAGGCCTCATTCGCAGCTACGCCTGGAGCACAGACACTCTGCGCAGTGCCCAGTTGTTTGCCGAGGGCACCCATTGCTCAGCGATCCAGCACGAGGCGAGCGTTCTGCACGACGCCCCGGATTTCTTCGCCTTCTGCGAGCAGGCCGACCTGGCCAGTATCAACCGGACCCCGCTCGGCATGGGCATCCTCGGCCGGCGCGACGCTACTCGGCCGGCCACTGGTGCGGATATCCGCAGCCTGCCGCCGTCCTGGCTCCGCTTCTTCGACAAGGGCGGCGTACCGGCACCGGAGTGGTGGGAGAAGGTGTCCGCGATCCGCGAGGTGCTGCAGAGCGATCGGCGCACCCTGGCCCAGGGCGCGCTGGCCTGGTTGTGGGCGCGCAGTCCGCAGACTGTTCCGATCCCCGGCTTCCGGACGGTAGCGCAGGCCGAGGAGAACGCTCGTGCCCTCGAGTTCGGACCGCTGAAACCCCAGCAACTGCAGGAGATCGCCGGCCTACTGGCCTGATCTCGTCGTACCCCGTAGCACCAGGCGCGCCGGGACGGTCAGCTCGTGCGGACCGGCCGGCTCGGCGCCGCCGAGGTGCGCCAGCATCCGGGACGTGATCTCCTCGGCCATCTGCTCGTGGCCCGGATTGATCGATGACAACGACGGCACCAGGTACGCCGCCTCGTCCAGATCGTCGAACCCGATCACCTGCACGTCGGCAGGCACCCGGAGCCCCGCATCCGCCAGCGCCCGGAGCGCTCCCATCGCCACCACATCGGTCAATGCGAACACCGCGTCGAACGAGATACCGCGATCGAGCAACGACCGGATCGCGTCGTACCCATCCTGTAGCCCGAAGTTGGACGGCACGTTCAGCAACGGATCGACCGGCACGCCGGCCTCCTCATGCGCGAGTGCGTAGCCGCTCGCGCGCAGGCCCGGCATGGTCGCGCTCCCGGACGGATCACCGCCGATCATCGCCACCCGCCGGGCACCGGTCGAGAGCAGCTGCTCGGTCGCCATCCGGGCACCACCGATGTTGTCCATCCGCACGTGGTCGAACCGCGAGGGCAGTGCCCGCTCGCCGATCATCACCACCGGCGCATCGGTGTTCAGCCGGGACAACTCCCCTGGGTCGATGTCGACCACGCTGAGGATCAGGCCGTCGTACATCCGCAGCCGCGAGAACGCGACCGCTTCGAGCTCGCCCTCGCGACTCGCGCCGGTGCGCTCCATCACGATCCGCAGGCCGTGCGCGTCGAAGCGATCCGCGAGCCGTCCGGCCAACTGGGCGAAGTACGGGCGCTCGAGCTCAGGCACGGCCAGCCCGATCACGCCGGTCCGGCCGGCACGCAGGTGCCGCGCAGCCAGGTTCACCTGGTAGCCGAGCTCGGTGATCGCGGCCAGCACCCGCTCCCGGGTCGCCGCACCGACCCGCGGCCGGCCGTTGACGACGTTGGACACGGTCATGGTCGACACCCCCGCGGACCGGGCGACGTCAGCCATCGTCACCACGGAGGCCTTCTTCATACAGGCCACCCTAGAGGTCTTTGGTCCCCTGTATACGGCCTGCCTGACGGGCTAGTCCGCAAAGGGAGTCAGGAACCGATGTGGGTACGGCGTTCCCGGACGGCCGCGAACCCGAATCCGGCCACGGCGATCAGCAGCCCGCCCCCGGCCAGACCGGCGACCAGATTCATCCGGTGATCCAGCCGGGTGTCGCACTGCATCGGCGTGATGCCCTTGTCCGGCGCGTACACCGAGCCACAGCTGACGCTGTCGACATGCAGCGGCCGAATGGCGAGGAACAACCCGGTCAGCAGCAGGAGCACCCCCACCGCGCCGAGTACCTTGCTCAGCACTGCCCAGCTCTCGGCAGGTCCCGAACCAGGCCGCGCGTCGGACCTTGCCGCAGGCTCAGCAGACTCGACTGCCTCCGAAGGAGGGCAGACAAGCCCGACCGAATCGCGGTGGTCAGACCCTGCATGCACGCTCACGCTCCCTGGACGCCTGTCAGATTTGATCAAATCTAACGCGCCTAGCGCCCCTGGCTGAAGCCCAGCCCCATCCGAACGACCAATCTTCACTCATTCCTAACGATCCCCCGCCCTACCGACGATCCACCGCCCTAACCGGTTCACGTCCCGGCCGCTCGATCAAGGCCGCCCCCACACACAACGTCCGAAGAACCCGCAGGCCAGGTCACCGAACCGCCGGCCGACTCCTTCATTCGGCAAGGCGTACCGACGAACGGGTAGAGGTAGGCCGTCAGGCGATCCGCTGAGCCTGAACCCGCTCACAGACCGCCGCCGACCGCCACCACTACCCGCCCGCCGGTACACAAAGCCACGTCGCCCGCCAACGTCCGAAAGATCGGAGGGCCCGTCTCCGACTGTTCGGACGTTAGCCACCGCTCCGAGCTAACGTCCGAAGGATCGGAGGGCCCGTCTCCGGTCGTTCGGACGTTAACCACGACCCCCGCCAACGTCCGAAAGATCGGAGGGCCCGTCTCCGGTCGTTCGGACGTTAACCACGACCCCCGCCAACGTCCGAAAGATCGGAGGGCCCGTCTCCGGTCGTTCGGACGTTAGGAACCCGCAGCGAGCGGGTCGCCGAGTCCCTGCCCCAGACCGGTTGGGGAGGAACACTGGCCGGTCAGAGTGAACACCCACCCCAACCTCCAGCAATGAGTCCCGTCTCACCCGCCGGGAACTCAAACTTCCACACCCGACCACGGCTTCACGTTGCTTGGGGCTGAACCTTGAGCACCCATCAACCACACGAGCGCCGCCCAGACGGTCGAACCGTGCTCAAGGTCGACCGGTCGGCTCGCCTTGGGCACGCATCGACCACTTGCCGGCCGCGTACGTGGTTGAACCGTGCTCAACGTCGTACTGGGTCGTGCGGAGAGCCCTTGGCCGGCTGGCGAAAGGGTCATCTGACGGCGCTTCGGAGGGCTCGTTCTCGGCGGTCGGCTACTGCTGAGCCGGACTCGCGGCGTGCCATTCGGCGGAGGACGATCGGCGCGAGCAGTAGCCCGGCTACCGCCCAGAGTCCGAGAACGCCGGCCGTCTCGAGGTGCCGCCAGGATTGGGTGACCTCGACAACGACCGCTTCGTCGGGTAGCAGCGCCGAGCGCATGCCGAGTCCCATCCAGTAGATCGGGGTCAGCTGACCGATCCACTCGAGCCAGGTGGGGAGTGCGGTGAGCGGGTAGAAGATGCCCGAGATCGCGATGAAGCCCAGCATCGGCAGCTGGATCAGCCCCTGCGCCCGGGCGGTCGTGAAGACCGATCCCAGCACCGCGCCGATCGGCAGCGTTGCAATCAGCCCAAGTAGAAGCACCCAGATCAGAGTGAACCAGCCGGCGGCATCGACGGCGAGCCCGCCGACGATGATCAGCCCCGGAATCAGGACGATCAGGAGATCGACCAGCAGCGAGCCGGCCACCGAGACGACCTTGCCGATCAGGTAGCCGAGCATGCCGTGCGGTGTCGCCTTGGCCCGCAGCAATGTGCCGTCCTCCCGATCGCCCGTCAGTTGCTGACTCATCGCGACCATGCCCATCGCCGCGTTCATGCCGAGGATGCTCGGCAGGGCCAGCGCGCCGAGCAGCAACCCGCTCGATCCGAAGTCGCGGTGCCGTAGGAAGAACAGTGCAGCCAGGGTGAGCGCCGGCCAGAGGAAGTGACTCACCAACTCGGGCCCATTCATGAACGACTGCCGCAACTCGATCAGCCCACGCCGCCAACCGGCCCGGATCGCTGCGCTTCGGGGCGTCATGCCGCTACCTCCTGACCGCGCACGAGCGCGAGATAGGTGTCTTCCAGCGAGGCCCGGCGGACCTCGAGTTCGCGGAGCTCTTCGCCGTACTGGGCGAACAGACCGCGGACGAACTCCGTCGAATCAGCGGTCCGCTTCCGGAATCCCTGCCCGCCCACGCTCCACCGCACCTCGTCTTCACCGGCGATGGCGGTCGTGAGCTCGCTCGGTGTCCCGACGGCGACGATCCGGCCGCTGGTCAGGATCATGATCCGATCCGCGAGCCGGCTCGCCTCGTCGAGGTCGTGGGTGGTGAGCAGGATCGTCGTTCCGTACTCCGTAGCCAGCCGACCGACCAATTCGTGGAACTCACGCCGCGCCTCGGGATCGAACCCGGTCGTCGGCTCGTCCAGAAACAGCAACTCGGGCCGCCCGACGATGCCGATCGCCACGTCGAGCCGCCGCCGCTGACCACCCGAGAGCGTCCGGATCTTGTGATCCGCGCTCTCAGCCAGACCGACCGCGGCGAGCAGTTCGCCGGTCGGCCAGGGCCGCACGACTCCAGCCGTCGCGTACGGCGTGTAGTACGAACCGAGGTGTTGCAGCAGCTCACCGACCCGCCAGTTGCCGTGGTCCCGCCACGACTGCAGCACGATCCCGACCCGCGCCCGCCAACTCTCATCGGCCTCAGCCGGATCGGTCCCGAGCACCTCGACCCGCCCGGCCGAGCGCAGCCGGAAGCCCTCAAGGATCTCGATCGTCGTGCTCTTCCCAGCACCATTCGGCCCGAGCAGCGTCAGCACCTCCCCCGCCCGAGCCTCGAACGACACCTCATGCAGAACCTGGACCTCGCCGTACTGCATCTGCAGCCCGTCGACCGTCACTATGCCTTTACTCATGCCCGAAAGCTACGTTGCGTTTATCTCGCAAGAAAGCTCACTGAGCGGCAGCTGTGCAATCATATGAAGCTGAATGCACTGATGTTGCAATGACTAGAGATGAATGCTCGCGGAGGATCCCATGCCAGGTGGCCGGCTGACCCAGCAGGAACGACGGTCGATCGCGGCCGGCCTGAGCGAAGGCCTCGGGTACGCCGAGATCGCGCGGCAGCTCAACCGGCCGACCTCAACCATCAGCCGGGAGATCGCACGCAACGGCGGCGCGCGCGCCTACCGAGCCGACCATGCTCACTACGCCACCTCGTTCCGGGCCCGGCGGCTACGGCCGCAGAGCCCACCACCGTCCGGTGACACCCATCAGTACGCCGAGCGGTTCGCCGCGATCATGGTCGAGGGTGGAGTCCCCCGGATGGCGGCGCGGGTGCTCGTCCAGCTCTACACCGCGGAGAGCCGCAGCCTGACCGCGGCCGAGCTCGTCAGTTCGCTGCACGTCAGCCCAGCCTCGATCTCGAAGGCCATCGGCTATCTGGAGCAGGTCGGGATGCTGCATCGCGAGGCTGATCCGCGCCGGCGGCTGCAGCACTACGTGATGGCCGAAGACGTCTGGCAGAAGGCGTGGCAGGCCAGCTCGCGCACCAACGAGAGCTGGGCCGGGATCGCGGCCGAGGGGGTCGAGTTGTTCGGTGCCGACAGCCCGGCCGGCCGGCGCCTCGCGCTGATGGCCGACTTCTTCCACCAGCTCGCCGACGACATGAGCGGCGGGCCCGGGTTCGCCGTCATCGACGATGCGCTGACGATTCTCGCGGCGTACCGGGAGGCCGGTCGGGTGCTCGACGCCGACCGGGTGGCCGCCGTACTGGACTGGCCGGTCGACCGGATCAAGACCGCGCTGGACGTGGCGGCGGTTGCTCGCCTGTCCCCCGAGCAGCGAGCAGTCCTCGCAGCAGGCGCGGAGTGATCGTGCCCTCGGCCAGGCCGAGTTCCACCAGGTCGTCGAAGACACCCTGATCGGCCGCGGCTGCCCGGATGCCACGGGTGAGCACGTGCGGGGAGTTGGTGAGGTAGGCCGTCAGCGCCGTATGGCGGATGTGCCGGCCAAGGAGTTTGCGGACGCTGCGGTCATAGCGGCGACTGGGGTCAGCCTCGTTGCCACGAAGGGATTCCGCGACCGCGCGACCAGCGAGGAGACCGGTTGCGATCGCGTAGTAGATCCCCTCGCCGGTCATCGGATTGATCAGACCGGCCGCATCACCGGCGAGCAGCACCCGTCCCTTGGTCGGTCGCCAAGACCAACCGGTGAGCGGAAGATGGTGACCTTGCCACTCGCTACCACCGGCCGTGGCCCCCGGAAGAAGAGCCTCCAGCTGGGCAAGCAGTTCGGCGCGGGTCGGATGCGGACGGTCGGCGGCGAGACGTTCGCCGTACCCGACGTTCGAGAGACCGTCGCCGCGATCGAAGGACCAGGCGTACGACGGTTGCCGGCCGGCGCCGTACGCGATCACCTGACTGGCGGCGCGTCCCGGCGGGGTCGGCGCGTAGCCGCGAATCGCCAGCGCGACCGGACCGGGCGGTACACCGAGTTCCCGCCGTACGACGGAGTGCGCCCCGTCCGCACCGATCACACAGCGAGCCGCCAGGTCCTCGACCATGAGCGATCCGGGCCGGAGGTCGAGTCTGCGCACTCGGCGGCGAACGAATTGAGCACCCGCTGTCTGGGCAGCCGCCACCAGTCGCTGATCGAAGACTGCGCGCGGGACGACCCAGTTCGGCCGGGCCATATCGCGCTCCACTCCGACCGCCCCGTTGGTCAGCACGAAGCGCCGTACCGGGGTCCAGTCGTCGACCAACCCGGTCACGCCGACCGCAGCGAGGAGGTCGAACACGTGCGGAGCGATCCCGTCGCCGCAGGTCTTGTCGCGCGGAAAGTCGTGGCGGTCCACTAGTAATACAGACAACCCCGGGTCGACCGCGAGCGCGCCCAGAGCGGCCGCGGCCCCGGCCGGTCCGGCGCCGACGATCACCAGATCCCACACGGCTCCAGTCTCCCATTGGTCTAGCCGGTGTTCGAGGGTGTTCGAACAGGTTCACGCCGACGATGCTGACCGCGACCATCGAGGGATGAGAATCCGCCTCCTCGCGGCCGCCGTACTGATGTTCGGAGCCACCCTGGTCGCTCCGGGTACGGCGCAGGCCCGCGATCTGCAGATAGAGAGTGTCGCGAACGGCCCGATCTCGCGGCAGGAGATGCTGCTGCGCTCCGCGTCGTGGATCCGCGACAAGGTGCCGTACAGCCAGGACAACGGCAGCCCGCACGTGAACGAGTTCGGCAGCTACCGCCGCGACTGCTCGGGGTTCCTGTCGATGGCCTGGCACCTGAGCAGCTCACTCAGTACGGCGACGCTGCCGTCGGTGATGCGGCAGATCACGTACGACGATCTGCAGCCGGGCGACGCGTTGCTGCGGCGATCGGGTGGGGTGAACCACGTCGGCCTGTTCGTCGGGTGGTACGACACGGCGCGGACCCGGCCGAAGGTCCGTGAGGAGTACGACTTCGGCCATATCGCCGAGGAACGGATCTGGACGAACAGCTACTTCAAGACGTTCACGCCGTACCGGTACAACAAGGTGGTCGGGGCGACCACGAGCCCGGGGTCGTCGATCGGTCAGGACGTGACCGGGCGGCTGATGCGGTTCGAGGCGACCGCGGACGGCGCCGTCGAACTGACCGAGCAGACCGGCCCCGCGACGACCACCTGGCAGACCGGCACGATCGACCCACCGGGTGGCGTCGTTCCCGGCGTACCGATTGCGACGGCGGCCGACTCGATCGGGCGGGCGTACTACTTCGCACGAACGCCGGACAACAAGTTGCGGACCGGTTGGGAGAGCACCCCGGGTGCAGGACCGTGGCTGTCGGCAACTATCGAGCCGACCACCGACCACGATGGTGCCGAGACCGTGCAGCCGGTCGGGCGGCCCGCCGCGGCGATCGATGCCCGCGGCAAGCTCACGTACTTCGTCCGGACCAGCGACGGCCGGCTTCTGCATGGGTGGCAGGACCAGCCGGGTAGCGCGGCCTGGCATGCGACGATCATTCGGGATGGTGCGGGCGTCGCCGTACAGCTCGATGGCGATCCGGTGGTCTCGCAGGACGTGCACGGTCGCATCGCGTTCCTGGCTCGCACCTCCGACGGCAAACTGCGCTATGGCCGACAGGCCGCACCGGGTACCGGTCCGTGGGTCGTCAGCACCCTGGCGGCGACCGGCATCGTCGGCAACCCCTCGGTCGGTCTCGATGTTTCGGGCAAGCTCGTCTACTTCGCTCGCGGCACCGACGGCAAACTGCAGCACGGCTGGCAGTCGACGCCGGGTGCCGACACCTGGCTGTCGACCGTGGTCCCGCCGACCACCGATACGGACGGCATCGAAACCGTGCAGCTCGCGGGCGACCCGGTGGTCAGCCTGGACAACAGCGGCAAGCTGACGTACTTCGTCCGGACCACGGACAGCCGCATCCTGCACGGCTGGCAGGACGTCCCTGGCTCGGACCCGTGGCACGCCACGATCATCCGCGACGCCACCACGAACCAGGCCGCCCCGGCTCCCGTCGACCCGGTCCTCTACACAGACTCGGCCGGCAAACTCGTCGTACTGATGCAGGGCACGTGGCTCTACCAGCACGCGCCCGGCACCGGGCCTTGGCACCTTCGGGCAATCGCGGGGTAGCGCCGGAACTACCTCGATCAGGGTCCTTGGGCCACTGCAGACGCTGGAGTCCAGCTCTAGCGTCTGCAGTGACTCCAAGGAGGGGACGATGAAACTACTGCTGGCGCTGGCGCTTCTGGGCGCATCGACCAGTACGACGGCCGTCGCGCAGGCGACGCCGATTGGGTGGCATCAGTGCGCGCTGAACGCGAACGATGCCGAAGGCAAGGCTCTCGACGAGGCCGGGGCGCAGTGCGCTGAACTCGAAGTCCCGCTGGACTACACCCGACCGAACGGACCGAAGATCACGCTGGCGATGTCGCGGATCAAGGCGACCGGTGATCGGATCGGCGCGCTCGTCCTCAACAACGGCGGGCCCGGTGGTCCGAGTCTGAGCGCGGCGCTGGACCGGCCGGACGTGATGGGGACCGTTGGTCAGCGGTACGACCTGATCGGGTTGGATCCGCGGTCCGTCGGTCGCAGTACGCCGATCGATTGCAAACTGCCGTTCGCCGGCTGGCCGTGGGCAGGCGGCAGCACGCGTGCGTCGTACGCGGAGAGTGTGGCGATCCAGGCCGATGTCGCGAAGCGGTGCACGCAGAATGCCGGCTCGATGCTGCAGTACATCAACACGCGGAACACTGCGCGCGACATGGACCAGGTCCGGGTCGCGCTCGGCGAGCAGAAGATCTCGTACCTGGGCTACTCCTACGGCAGCTACCTCGGGGCTGTCTATCTGCAACTGTTCCCGGGGCGGACCGATCGCGTCGTACTCGACGGTCCGGTGAACCCGCAGACGTTCGGGCCGCGACTCCTGCAGGGGAACGGTGCGGTGAACGAGGACAACCTGCGGGCTTGGGCGTCCTGGACAGCCGCCCGGAACTCGACGTACCAGCTGGGCGCGACCACCCGCGAGGTGCTGGCCTCGATCGACCGCGTCTATCGCCACGTGCGGACGACCGAACTGGAGATCGGCGGGCACAAGGTCGGCGAGGGGCTGCTGCCGATGCTGTTGTTCGTGTCGATCAACGACGACCGGGAGACGCCGCGCGCCGACGCTGCCGTCCTCGTCCAGTCGTTGGTGAAGGCGATCGATGGGCCGGTGGAACCGCGCGCCGACCTGGGCGAACTCCTCGATGTGATCCTCTCCCCCACGATGTCGCAGACCATCAGCGCCCAGACGGCGATCGTCTGTGGCGACCGGGCGGCTCCGCGTGATCCGCAGGTCTACTGGCGCGACATCCAGACGCACCGGTCCCGCGAACCGCACTACGCGCCGCTCACCCGAAGCATCTCGCCGTGCGCCTTCTGGCCGGTGCAGCCGCAAGAGGCGCCGACCAAGATCGCGAACTCCGAGCACGCACTGATCGTCGCCGCCGAATACGACCCGCGGACTCTCTACGCGAACGCCGCGACTTTGCGGAAGAGCATCAGCAACTCCCGGGTGCTCACCGTGCAGAACGCGCGGAAGCACGGAATCTTCGGTGAGTACGGCAACACGTGCGCCGATCAGAAGGTGACGTCGTACCTGATCAGCGGCAACCTGCCGGCGATGGACGAGAGCTGCTAGTAGCCCGGTCGCCTTCCAGGCTTGTTAGTACGGCGAGGCGTCGTACGGCGTGGGCGGGGTGTCAGGCGATCTGCGTGGCCCCCGCCTGTCGGGGCTGATGGGGTGACCGGCCGCGCCTCGTCCAGGTCGACCACCTTGGGTGGCGGCGGGACGAAGAGCGGCTTGGTCCTCTCCTCTACTACTGCCGGCGGCGTCGGCGCCCGGGGTGCTTCTGCTCGGGCGACCGACTCCTTGCTGGCGCGCGGCACGATCGCTACGGCGGCAGCCGCGACCGGAGGCCGGATCGCACGACGTCGCAGCTTGGTGCGAAGCTCAATCCCGAGCGCGTCGATCAACCGGCTCCAGGCGACGAGCATCAGCGCGACCGCGAAGACCGTACACCCGGCGAACAGGATCGACTGGAAACCGGCTGCCCAGTCCGACGGGCCGGTACGGGACATCGCGGCGAGCATCGCGACCACCACCGCATTCGTGAGGCCGACGGCAACAGCGACCCCGACCGTGCGGAGCAACACCCGCCGCTCCAACCCGACATCGTCGGCCGCGGCCACCAGCCCGGCGATCAACCCGGCCAGAACCGGCACTGTATAGACAAGCGCCAGCGTCAGGCCCGGGCTGGCGACCAGATAGAACACGTCGAAGACCAGGGCCGTCCCGGTCAGGGCTGCCGCAAAGCAGACCACCATCGGCGGATACGCCCGCACAATGGCAGCCGCGTCCGCCGGCACCGTCCTGATCATCCCGAACGCCAACCCACCGGCCCTTCCACTCTTCCCCCCATTGTGCCGCCTCCCGCACCTGCAATAAGCAACGACCGCAGGCGAGTCGGGTCACTCCCACCTCGAGCACCGTTGCTGGGGGCAAAGGGTCAGGCAGCGGTGGGGAGGGGGGTCAGTTTGGTGCGGAGGTCGTCGAGGGTTTTGCGGAGGACCCGGGAGACCTGCATCTGGCTGACGCCGATGTCCTTGCCGATCTCGGACTGGGTCCAGCCTTCGACGAAGCGCAGATGCAGGATCCGGCGTTCGCGTTCGTTGAGATCGGACAGGATCGGCTGCAGCATCTCGACGGTTTCCAGCTGGTCGATGCTGTCGTCGTCGGAGTCGGCGACCACGTCTGCCAGGGTCAGGTCGGCGTCGGTCTCGGCCGGGCGGTCGAGGGACAGCACGTTGAAGCAACCTTTCGCGGCCATCGCCTGCTCGACCTCGGCCACTTCGACATCGAGGCAGTCGGCCAGCTCGGCCGGGGTGGGTTCGCGGTTGAGTTCCTGCTCCAGCTCCGGCAGTTTGCCGGCGATCGTGCCCTGCATCTCCTGCAGCCGGCGCGGGATCCGGACGGTCCAGGCGCAGTCGCGGAAGTACCGCTTCACCTCGCCGCGGATGGTCGGGATCGCAAACCCGATGAACGGCGTCTCGGCCTCGAGCCGGTAGTGGTGTGCGGCCTTCACGAGCCCGAGGTAGGCGACCTGCTCCAGATCGTCGGCCTCGGCACCCCGGCCGCGGAACCTTCGGGCGATACCGCGCGCCATCTCCAGATTGAGTTCGACGACCTCTTCGAGCAGCTCCTGCCGCTCGGCCTCGTCGGTGCTGGCGGCCCGGCGTTCCATCAGCTCCCGGGTGGCTGCTTCGCGAGCGGCCCGATCGGCCGCGGTCGAGCACTGAAACGTGGTGCTGCTGCCCTGCAATGAACGGTTGAGCATTGGATGACCTCGCGACTGTCTCGTCACGGCGTGGCTCTTAGCTGAACCACGGTCATGCCTGCTCGTAGCCCGTACCCATCTCGCGGGATCGCATGCACCCACCGCTCAGGGTCCGATTTCGCTCACTGATCGCGACCGAACGGCGTGTTCGAACGGTCGCTTGAGCGCGACACGGTGACAGCAAGTAAGGGAGCGGACACGAGACCCTCAAACGTGTACGATGCAAATGCAAGCCCAAATGCACGTGCATATGCCAAGGACGTACGGAAGGTGCAGCTGATGACTGCTATCTACAACGGCATGCCCGGCGACTCCATGACCGAGCTGGACTGGCGCAAGAGCCAGCGGAGTGGCCCCAACGGCAACTGCGTTGAGGTGGCGAAGCTGCCGGGCGGCGGCGTGGCGATGCGGAACTCGCGTCACACCGACGGACCGGCGCTGGTATTCACCAAAGCGGAGATCGAGGCCTTCCTGGGCGGCGCCCAGGACGGAGAGTTCGACTACCTCGTCTGACCTCGGGGTCAGACGATCGGAAAAAGACCAGGGCCCCTTCGCCAGGCGAGTGACGAAGGGGCCCTTTTCCATGCCCTCTTTGAGGTACGGGCGCAGACAACGTCGAAGGCCGGCCCTCGGAGGGAGGACCGGCCTTCGGTGTTACCGGGAATGCTTGCTGCTACTACCTACTGAACGGTGAGCGGCCAGAGCTGTTCACTGCTCGGAAGCTCGGACGCCTTGCCGGTGGCGGCGTTGTCCACCGTGATCCGGAGACCGGTGAACTTGGGCGTCATCACGCGCTGGTACCGGGAGGCACGGTCAGGCTCGGCCAGGTACTCCGCGATCAGATGATCTCCCAGCCAGATCCTTACCATCTTCCGTCCTCCTCGGTCCGTGTTCATGGGGCCAGGCTCACGATGGGGTCACCGTCGAGCTGACGGACACCGCGCAACCAGCCTTCGAAGGCCCAGCGCTGCTGCTCGGGGCAGCGCGCCACCAGCTCCTGGATCTCCCGCTCAGTCAGCTCGTCGGGCGCGCGTCCGCCTGCATAGGCGGTGTGCTCGGCTACCTCACTGTCGTCGTCAATCATCGACTCGGGTTCCCCAACCAGTCATGCCGGTGCGCTCGTCACCAGCGATCTGTAGGACCGGCCTACCGGCTCTCTCGATGTCACCAAGTGCGAGAGCCAGCTCACCTTCTGTGCATGATTCAATCATGGCGTCGGCACGCTGCGAATGCAAGCGCCCGATGCACGTGCATCCGCACGTTTTCCGTTTCGAGACCCAATTCGGCCACTTCAGGCGTGATGTGGGCCCACGGAGGGGGCGCCGAACACTGTTCGAGAGCCCGTGAGGGGTCGAGTTTGTCTTGACAAGAAAGCCGCTCGCCGACCACCCTGGATCACCGAACGTCACGACCGATGGCGATTCGCGTGGCTTATGTAAGAACTTCGGCAGATTCGGTGACGGACATGCGATGATGTCTGCCTGCGGGACCGGTTCACCCCGGAACCGCGCTGGGGTAGCTGAGGACTGAGCCACTGGGGGCCGGAGGTGAGTGTGACGGAGTCGGGCGCGCAAAGCGGACCGACAGCGCTCCGCATCATCCTCGGAGCGCACCTGCGCCGGATGCGGGACGCCGCCGGGATCAGCCGGGCGGACGCCGGGTGGGAGATCCGCTCTTCGGAGTCGAAGGTCAGCCGGATGGAGCTCGGCCGCGTCGGCTTCAAGGAGCGGGACGTCCGCGACCTGCTCACCCTCTACGGTCTGGACGACGGGGACGAGCGGGAGCGCCTGCTTGCCCTGGCCCGTGAAGCGAACAACCCCGGCTGGTGGCACCGGTACGGCGACGTGCTGCCGAGCTGGTTCCACTCCTACCTCGGTCTCGAATCGGCCGCCGCCCTGATCCGTTCCTACGAGTTGCAGTTCGTGCCCGGTCTGCTGCAGACCCAGGACTACGTCCGTGCGGTCGTTCAATTGGGGCGCGGTCTGGTCACGGCCGAAGAGGTCGAGCGTCGCGTCACCCTGCGGATCAGCCGTCAGGACGTGCTGACCCGTCCGAGCCCTGTCCGGCTGTGGGCTGTTATCGACGAGGCAGTACTGCGCCGGCCGATCGGCGGCGTGAAGACGACGATGATGCAGCTCGACCACCTCATCGAGATGAGCCAACTGCCGAACATCACCCTGCAGGTGATGGGTTTCGGTGCCGGAGGCCACGCGGCCACCGGCGGTGCGTACAGCATCCTCCGCTTCCCCGAGCCCGACCTCGCCGACGTCGTCTACATCGAGCACCTCACCAGCGCCCTCTACCTGGACAAGCTGGAAGACCTCGACCAGTACACGGCGACGATGGAAGCGCTGTGTGTCGCGGCACCGCCGCCGAACAAGACCCGCGACATCCTCGCCGGCATCCGCCGCGACTTCGACGCCTGACGGTAGCTCCGCGATCCCCCAGTCCCAGGCGGTTGCGGTGGATCGGACCGCGGAGATGGGAAGCGGGACGGACACGGGCGTCAGGGATCCAGCATGCCCGCCCCGCTGCTCAGGGACCCTTGATCCGTTGAAGGAACTTGTGGTCGTCATGGAACGACCGTACGGATGGTGACGGTGTTGTCACCATCCGAATTTGGGCCGCTGATCGGGGTCGGCCGCCGTCCGTTGGGAGCTCTCGTCGTACCTATCGACAGCGAAAACGCGAGGTTGTGGACAACTGGGCTACCGAGCGATCAGTCCTGCGATGAGGGTGCTGGTGTCGCGCGGGCTCAGGGCGGTGGCGCGGAGCTGGTCGAAGACGTAGCTGTAGCGGTCGATCTCGGATTCCAGTTCCAGGAAGAGGTCGCCTCCCCAGCGCTCTTCGTAGATGAGATCCGGTACGCCGGTGCCGAAGATGAGGCGCGCGAACGACCCGTTCATCCCGGCATGGGCGCCCTTCTCGAACGGAATGACCTGCAAGGTGACGTTGGTCCGTTCGCTCAGCTCCAGCAACTTGCCGAGCTGAGCACGCATGATCTCCCGGCTGCCGACCACCCGGTGCAGAGCACCCTCGTCAACCACCGCCCAGAACTGCAGCGGCTCAGCATCCCGGCTCAGGATCGCCTGCCGTTCCATCCGCACCTGCACTCGCCGCCGCACAGCCTCTTCCTCGATCGGCAGACCGTCGACCATCGTCGCCCGGGCGTATTCCTCGGTCTGCAGCAGGCCGGGAACGAGCAGCGTCTCGAAGTTGTGCACCGCCTTCGCCTCGGACTCGAAGCTGATGTAGGTCGCGTACCCCTGCGACAGCTCGTGCGAGTACTCGCGATACTGCCGGAGCCAGCCAGGTGACTTCGCCCCACGAGCCAGTTCGATCAGCTCAGCCCGGCGCCCGGCCGGAACGTCGTACAGGTCGAACAGCGTCTCGAGGGTGCCGTTGTGGGGTTTGGCATGGCCCTTCTCGAGTCGCCAGAGCGTGCCCTGATTGACGCCGGTCTGCTCCTCAACCTGCTCACGGGTCAGCTTGGCCGCTGCCCGGAAGGCTGTCAGTTCGGCGGCCAGGCGGCGGAGGCGCACGGTGGGTGGGCCTGGCGATCTCGGCATCTCCCCATCGTACGAGTCAGAGTCCCTTCAGGAACTCGAGAAGCGCGGTGTTGACCACGTCGGGTTGTTCTTGCTGGGTCCAGTGGCCGCAATTCGGTACGTCGATTGCCCCGCGGAGGTTCGGGACGATGGCGCGGGCGGCGGCGTCCAGCGGATACAGGTGGCGGACGCCGTCGTTCTCGCCGCTGATATACAACGCAGGCGGAGTGATCGGGGCGTCTTGCCAGGCTGCGGTCTGCTCCCAGTTGCGGTCGAGGTTGCGGTAGTAGTTGAGGCCGCCGGTGAACCCACTGGCGGTGAACTGGTCGACGAAGACAGCCAGATCCTCAGCCGGAAGCCAAGCAGGCAACGTGGACGGGTCGAGGAACCGACCGGCGAAACCTGGGGATGGTTCGGGAGCAGGCGCGCCGGCGTAGATGCGGCGGAGTGCACCTGGAATGTCCTTGCCCAGCTCGGCATCCGCGACACCGGGCTCCTGGAAGTAGTTCTGATAGAAGTCCGGGCCGAAGCGTTGTTCGGTGGCGGTCAGCGGCGGCAACGCACCCCGCGGGATCGGCGGCACACTGATACCGACAACTCCTCGTACGACGCCCGGCCGCAGCAGCGCGGTGTTCCAGGCAACGATCGAACCCCAGTCGTGGCCGATGACAACGGCTTGCTCCTCCCCCAGTTCATGGATGAGAGCGACGACATCGCCGACCAGGTGGAAGATCGAGTACTGGTCAATCGCGCTCGGCCGGTCGCTCCCGCCGTACCCGCGTTGATCCGGCGCGACGGCGTGATAGCCGGCCTCGGCGAGGGCTTCGAGTTGGTGGCGCCATGAATGCGACGTTTCGGGGAAGCCGTGCAGCAGGAGGACGAGTGGGCCTTCGCCCTGCTCAGCGAGGTGAAGGTCGATGCCGTTCAGCCGGACAATTCTGTTGCTGGGCAAGGTTTCTGGCTCCTCTGTTATTTACCGATGGATTCCAGGAGTGCTGCGCGCTTGATCGCGAGCTCGGCGAGGGCTGCGTCGGCGGTGGCACGGACGTCGCCGGGCCCGGGTTCTTCGGGACCGAGCAGCGCGGTCACCGCGGCGGCGATCACCCGGGACGGTTCGCGGACGGAGATGATCGCGAGGGTCCGGCGTTCGACGGCTGTGTTCAGGAAGCCCACCAGCAAGGCCTGTAAGGCATAGGCCTGCTCGTCGAACTCCCAGTCGGTGCGAGCGAGGCGATGCCGACGCCAGACCGGCAGGGCGACACCCACCATGGCGGCAGGACCGAGGGTCTCCAGGAGTTTCGCACTGCGCGGGTGCTGGGTGAGAACGCCAAGCAGGTCATCGTCCTCGGTCTGCAGCGCGCGGATGAACGGATGCTCGACCGTGCTCTGGACCATCATCGGCACCAGCCGGCTGGGACGCGCGACCTCGGGGTCGGCGGCCAGGCGCGCGGCGGACTCGTCGAGAGAGGCCATGAAGTCCCGGCCGAACAACCCGACCAGCAGGTCCTCGCGGGTGCTCCAGTGCAGGTAAATGGTGCCCTTGGCAACATGTGCCCGGTCCGCGATCTCCGCGACCGTCAGCCCCTTGACCCCGCGCTTGAGCACCAGCTCCCGCGCGGCCCCGAGAATGCGTGCCGCGCTGCCGGATTCCTGCTCGGCCAGTACCGCCATCGTTCGTCCTTCCGTTCACACCCGCGCGATGTCGAGGTCCTTCATCCGGCCGGACTTGTTGTGGGTCCGGACGAACTTCAGCACCTGCGAGGCTACCGGCATCGTCATCCCCCGCGTCATCAGCCGGCGCACCGTGATCTGCTTGCGGTTGGGCGTGAAGATCGCGGTCTGCTGGATGCCCAGCTGCTGGTAGTAGCCCATGTGCGGGCGCAACTGGCCCTCCCACTCGGACAGCGCGCGCCCGACATCGTCGTACCGGCCGAGCATGGTCCCGAGCAGGTCCGCTCCGGCCAAACCTGCGGAGACGCCCATCCCGGCGTACAGAGTCACGCACCAAGCCGAGTCACCGACCAGTACGACGCGTCCCTCGTGCCAGCGGTTCATATGTACCTGCTCGACCGAGTCGAACAGCAGATCGTCGGTGGCCTCGAGCGCTTCCAGAGCTGCACCCAGTACGTCGCCCGTCGGATTCGGACCGAATGCCTTGCGCACGCGGACCGCCGGCGGCTCGGTGAACTCGGCGTCCACGTCGTCGGTCTGATAGCCGAAGAGCACCGTCGGTGCGTGGTCGGCGAACGGGAACACCCACAGCGAGCGGTCGGGCTCCAGCAGGGTGAGACCGTCGTGCAGCGCGAGTCTGCCGAGCCCACCGGGCAACTGGAACGCGGCGATCATGTAGTTGAGCCGATGCAGGTAACGCGTATCAGGCCCGAACGCCAGCTTGCGAACCGTCGACCGCAGACCGTCCGCACCGACAACGAGGTCGAAGCGCTCGGTGGCGCTGCTGCCGTCCGCCGTGTTCGTCAGCGTAACGTCCACGCCGTCGGCGTCCTGCTCGATCTTGGTCGGCACCGTCGAGTAGCGAACCTCAACGCCCGCGGGCAGCGCCTCGAACGCGGCCTGCTCGACATCACCGCGGACCATCAGCCACGGCTCGCCCGGAATATCGCGGAAGCCGATTCCTGCCCGCCACTCACCGAACCGATCGGCGTCGTAGTTCCGTCCGTCGTACGCCGTCCGGTCGTGCAACAGATCCAGGATGCCGAGCCGCTCGGCCGCGGTCTTGCCCGCGCCGAACAGACCGACGAAGTACCCGCCCGAACGCCGTTGCGGCGCCTTCTCCACCAGAACCGGCGTCCAGCCGGCCCGGAGGAGCGCGAGTGCTGTCGACGTGCCGCTGATGCCGAGCCCAACAACCAGTGCCCGGCGCTGCCGTTCCGTTGAAGTGGTCATGACTCCCACATTAGACGCACTGACCAAATTCGTCATTTGGTTCATTACGTGAAGCGCGTCACTCCCCGCGACCGGCTCGGTACGGGGTTTAGGTGTTGTCGGTCAGCCAGGTCAGCAGGGGCTGAGTCGCCTGCCAGTCGGCCCGGATCACGTCGGCCAGCTCCGGCGTGTGGATGACAGGCTCGAAACCGTAGGACTTCACGACCGTCAGGGACTTGTGCCGCAGAAGCTCGATCCGCGGGTGCTCGGCGTCATAACCACGCGGACTGGTCTTGAGCCGATCGCCACCAACCGTCCACCCGGCTGCGGTGAGATCGTCCAGCAGTTTCTCGAGCTGCTTGCCCCGACGGTCGTCATCGATGGCAGTCCGAACCCGGGCCAGCCGCTCCGAGTTCGCCTCATAAAACCCCGCCGCCACCCGAACCCCGGGAGCCGACACCTCGACGTACCAGCCCGTTGCCGGCGCCAGGTCGATGAACGCACCCTGGTGAGTCTTGTACGGCGTCTTGTCCTTGGCGAACCGGACATCGCGGTACGGCCGGAAGAGTTTCGCCTTACCGAACTCGGCTTCCAGCTCGGCCAGCAGCGCCGCCATCGGCGCTCGCACCGACTCCTCGTAGACGTGCTTGTTCGCCGTCCAGTAGGTCTTGCTGTTGTCCATCTCGAGGTCGTCGTAGAAGTCCAGCGCTGCCGCCGGGAAACCGGTGAATCCCATGCGGGCAACCCTAGTCCGGCCTCGGGACAGTTCAGATCCAGCCCGCCCGCTCGGCCTTACGGACCGCCTCGATCCGGGTCCGTGCCTGCGTCTTGGTGAGGATGCGGGACAGGTAGTTGCGCACCGTCCCCGAACTCAGGCACAGCTTCCGCGCCACCTCCTGCGCAGTCGCGCCGGTGGTCACCAGCCGCAGCACCTGGCGCTCGCGATCGGTCAGCGGATTGTCGTCGGCCCGGAGCGCGGCCAGCACCAGCTCCTGATCCAGCACCGTCTGCCCGGACGCGATCCCCCGGATCGCCGTGACCAGCTCGCCGGGTGACGTATCGGTCGCGATCAGCCCGACCCGCGGCGTCTGGCGGATCAGCCCCAGAATGCTCGCTGCCGGCAGATCGCGATCGGACAACATCAGTACGGCGGTCAACGGCGCGCGCCGCATCACAGTCTCGACCCGAAGGTCGCCTGGCAACTGGGCGTCCAGCACCAGTACGTCGGGCTGTTGCCGCGCGGTCGCGAGCAGCACCTCGTCGGCGTGCTCCAGCACAGCAACAACGTCCAGATCAGTTTCAGTAGCGAACACCGTGGCCAATGCCCCACGCAGCAATGCGCCCCGGTGTCCGAGCAACACTCGGATCACGGCCCCGCCCCCCATGACGATGTTCCGCCAATCTGATGGCCCCCCAGCCGATGCCTAGCTTAGGTAAGACTCAGGAAGAACGCACGTACGTCCCCGACGAAAACGGCCATCTGTTCCATGGCCGCAAAGTGCCCGCCGTGCGGATGGCTCGTCCAGCGGACGATGTTGTCGGTCTGCGCGACCTTGTGCCGTAACGGGATGAAGTTCTCGTGTGCGAGGTCGAGCAACGCGGTCGGGGTGGTCGAGATCAGATCTCCGTACGACGCGTGCGCGCGCTCGTAGTAGATCCGGCCCGCTGACCCCGCTGTCCGGGTCAGCCAGTAGAGCATCACGTTGGTGAGCAGATGATCACGGTCGATCTCGGTCGCCGGATCGCTCCACGCCACGAACTTCTCCGCGATCCACGCCAGCTGCCCGACCGGCGAATCCGTCAACGCATAGGCCAGGGTCTGCGGTCGGGTCGACTGCAGATCGGCGTACCCCTGCTCCTCCTTCGACCACGCCTGGAACCGCCGCCACGACGCCCAGGTCCGGTCCCGCTCGGCCTGGTCCAGCGGCTCCAGCTCGGCAGCCGTCGGTTCCGAGGTCGCCCCGGCGCCAGGGATCAGATTGAGATGTACGCCGATCACCCGCTCGGGGTGGATCCGCCCGAGTTCGCGCGAGATCGCGGCACCCCAGTCGCCGCCCTGTACGCCGTACCGGTCGTAGCCGAGCTCGTTCATCAGGACGGCCCAAGCGCGCGCGATCCGCTGGTACTCCCAGCCGCGGTCGCGGGTCGGCCCGGACAGCCCGAAACCGGGGATGCTCGGGATGATCAGGTGGAACGACTCCAGCAGCGGGCCGGCGACCTCGGTGAACTCGACGATCGAGCCGGGCCAGCCGTGCGTGAGGATCAGCGGGATCGCATCCGGCGCGGACGAGCGGAGATGGGCGAAATGAACCTGGGCGCCATCGATCGTGGTGGTGAACTGCGGCCACTCGTTCAGCCGGGCTTCGGCTGCTCGCCAGTCGTAGGTGTCGCGCCAGTAGGCGACCAGATCCTGCAGATAGGCCACCGGTACGCCGTACTCCCAGCCGGCGTCGGGGATTTCGTCGGGCCAGCGGACCAGGTCGAGCCGGGTCCGCAGGTCAGCCAGTTCACTGTCGGGCACGGCAAGCCGGAAGGGTTCGATAGTCATCCCCGACACCTTCTCGCGCCCGGGCACCGGACGCACCCGAATTCAGTCGCCGACGCGGGCCGAGATCTTCTTCACAGCGACCGCCCCGACCAGGAGCGCCACCCCGGCAGCGATCACCACGGTGACCAGCGTGCCGGCGCTGCTCAGCGCGCTGTCGCAGGCCATCGGCGTGATCCCGGCCGCGGTCCGGAAGGCCGAGCCGCAGTTGGTCCCACTCGACGACACCGAGCGGAAACCGAGCGCGATCCCAGCCAGCAGGACGACCACCCCGGCGACACCGAGCACCCTGTTCAGCGCCGTCACGATGTCAGCTCCGGCGCGTGAGGGCATGCCGACGGCACACCACGCGAGCCCCGTTGCACGTTCCTTCACCCCAAACCTCGACGGACCACCCGCATCCGAACTTACGGTCCGGACCGGATGAACCACAGCCGAGGAGGCCGTCAGCAGCGATTCTTCACAGAGTCCTTACTCAGTACATGACAGATTGTGACCGCCGCCACGAGATCCTGGCCGGTTCAGAGCCGTTCCGTGAGGTGGACGGTGATCTCATCACCAGGGTTTTTCGCCAGGACGGTGCGTAGATCGGCCTTCACCGGCAGTTTGTGGGTTCCGTCACCCAGAGCCATGAACGAGCTCTCGAACGGGTGCCCATCCATCGTCCCGCGCACCTTCACCAGCCCGCGGGTCCCGAAATACTCCGCCGATCCCGGCAGCTGCACGTAGGTCCAGCCGCCCTTGGCCGGGCTCTTCTGCAGCGGTGCGGTGAAGGTCTTGTCCAGCTTCTGTGCGCTCACGGTGAGCTCCTTTCCTCACACCTAGGTAGAGACTGCCAGACGGCTTTCGACATCTATCCTCAAAATTGTGCAGATCACGATGCGACCCGGCCACGGGGACGACGTACCGGCGGTGCTCGCGTTGCTCGACGGAGCGACCGAGTGGCTGGTCGCGCAGGGGCGGACCGAGCAGTGGGGCACGCAGCCGCACTCGACCAGCCCGTGGCGGATCGAGCAGATCACCGGGTTCGCCACCGATGGCGGCCTCTGGATCGCCGAGTACGACGGTCGCCCGGTCGGCGCACTCGCCATCGGCACCGCCAAACCGCCGGTCCCGCCGGCCGACGTACCGGAGATTTTCGTCCGGCTCCTCGTCACCGATCGGAACGCGACCGGCCAGGGCCTCGGCGGCGTACTGCTCGATCACGCCCGCAAGCTCGCCCGCGACGCGGGGATCGCGCAGGTCCGGCTCGACTGCTTCGCCGGGAACGACGGCGCCCTGATCCGGTACTACGAATCGCAGGGCTTCACCCGGGACGGCGCCTTCGTCGTCCAGCGGGTCAATGCCCCGGACTGGCCAGGTCAGGTCCTCGTCCAGCGGTGGTGATCGAGCGGTGCACGGTGCCGTGCGCGTCCGAACAGTGCGCGTCGATCTCGTCGCCCGTCGCATGGTCGACCTGCAGGGTGGAGTGCGTCAGCCCGTGCCGCTCAGCCAGCAGCGCCTCGATCTGAATCCGGATCTGGTGACAGTCCAGGCCCTCGGCAACCAGGATGTGCGCTGAGGCCGCAGGCTCACCCGAGGTGATCTCCCAGACGTGCAGATCGTGCACCTCGACCACACCCTCGATCGCGCACAGCTCGGCGCCGAGCGCCTGCGGGTCGATCGCCGCCGGCGCAGCCTCGAGGAATATCCGGCCCGAGTCGCGCACCAACGCGACACCTGCCTTCAGCATCAGCGCGGCGACGATCAGCGCGGCGATGGCGTCTGCCCGGGCGAAGCCGGTCACCAGGACGACCAGACCGGCGATCGCGGTCGCGATGAACGCGAACAGGTCGTTCAGGATGTGCTGGAAGGCGCCTTCGACATTCAGGCTCGAGCGGTTCGCCTTGCTGATCAGCCAGGTCGCGAACAGGTTCACCACGATGCCGACCACACCGGTGATCAGGACCAGCGCACCCTTCACCTCGGGCGGATGGATCATCCGGGTGACGGCCTCGTAGACGAAGTAGACGGCGAGCAGCAGCAGGGTGATCCCGTTCGCCTGGGCGGACAGGATCTCGACCCGCTTGAACCCGTACGTGAACCCACCGCGCGGCGGCTTCGCCGACAACCGGATCGCAACCAGTGCGAGCACGATCGCGATCGCGTCGGTCAGCATGTGCGCGGCGTCGGTGATCAACGCCAGCGAACCGGCCGCGAACCCGACCACGACCTCCACCAGCATGAAGCCGACGATCAGCGCCAGCGCACCACTCAGCAGCTTCCGGTCCGCGTCACCACTGACCGCATGCCCGTGGCCGTGCCCGTGTCCAGCGTCAGCCATCTCAGCGCTCCGGGTGAATCGCGTCGGTGTGCTCGGTATGCGCGACCGCGAGGTCGACCAGCATCCGCACATGCGCGTCGTCCAGACGGTAGAACGCGTTCCGCCCATCCCGCCGTACGGCGACCACCCGGTGCGCGCGCAGCAGCCGCAGGGCATGCGACGTCGCCGACTCACTGAGCCCGGTCACGGCGGCCAGGTCGCACACGCACAGCTCACCATCGAGCAGCGCGACCAGCAGCTTCAACCGCCGCGGATCTCCGAGCAGACTGAAGACGTCGGCGGTGTCGACGATGTCGTCCTCGGCCGGCATCCGGGCATTGACGCTCGTCACCCGCTCCGGGTCAACCAGCCGGACCGCACACTCGTCGAGACCCTGCACATCTGCAGAACTGTTCATATGTCCACGCTAACCCATCGCACCCGAGTCCGCCACTTGTGTGACCGGCGCCTCGTCTCCCTGGCCTGGGAACGGTCCCACGGGGCGGGCAGAGGGCGGTGTGGGGGCCGGGGAACTGTTACGGTCCGCGCATGCCGCCTCCCTCCTCCAGGATCCGGTTGCTCGGCCCGATCACCATCGGCACAACCCGCCTGGGCGCGCCCAAGCTTGCGTGCGTGCTCGCCGCCCTTGCGCTCCGACCCGGTACGCCGGTCGCCCAGACCGAACTCATCGACCGCGTCTGGGACGGCGACCCACCTGACGCCGTACTGAACGTCCTCTACTCGTACGTCGCTCGCCTGCGAACCGCCCTCAAGCCGATCCCGGGCGCGGCGATCCGGCGAGCTGGTTCGCACGGCTATGTCCTCGACATCGAACCGGACGACGTCGACCTGCACGCCGTCCGCGCACTGCGCGAAGAAGCCGTGGCGGCGGGCCCAACCGAAGCCATCGAACTCTGGCGCCAAGCCAGTGAGCTGGTCGGCGCTGAGGCTCTGGTCGGGCTCAGCGGGCGATGGGCCGACGAGACCCGTGCCGCGCTTGCTGCCGAACGGCTCGAGCTGCTCACCGAGCGGTACACCGCCGAACTCGACGCCGGCCACCACGCCGCCGTACTGGGAGAACTCGCAGCACTCAGCGAGGCTGAGCCCCTGGCCGAGCCGCTCGCCGAACTGCTGATGCTGGCCTACTACCGCAGCGGCCGGCCCGCCGACGCACTCACCCACTTCGAAACCATCCGGGTGCGCCTGCGCGACGAGCTGGGCGCCGACCCATCGCAGCGGTTGCGCGACCTGCACCTGCAGATCCTGAACCAGGATCCGGCGCTAGAACTGTCGGCGACCGCGCCGATCCTGCTGCCGTCGGATATCAGCGGATTCACCGGCCGCGCCGCCGAACTGAAAGCGCTGGACCAGTACGCCGAAGCTGCGTCGCTCGCCGCGGTGGTCGGACCGGGTGGTGCGGGAAAGACAGCGCTGGCCGTCCACTGGGGACACACGATGGTCGACCGGTTCCCCGGCGGGCTGCTCTACGTCAACCTCCGCGGCTTCGACGAAGGCGAGCTGGTGCAGCCGCGGGACGCGATCGGACGGTTGCTGGTGGCAATGAATTTGCCGGGCGAGGCAGTCCCCGACGACGTCGACGCGGCCGCCGAGCTGTTCCGGACAACCACGGCCGATCGCGGCGTACTGGTGATTCTGGACAACGCACGCGATGCCGAACAGGTACGCCCGCTCCTTCCCGGCAAGGGCTGCTTCACCATCGTGACCAGCCGCGACCGCCTCACCGGCCTGATCGCACTGAACGACGCCCGCCCCGTCCCCGTCGGCACGCTCGACCGACCCGAAGCCATGGAACTGCTCACCCGAATCCTCGGCGCGGACCGAGTCCACACAGAGCAGGAGACGGCCGAGCGGCTGGCAGACCTCTGCGGCCACCTCGCCCTGGCGTTGCGGATCGCCGCGGCGCACCTTGCAGGCGAACCGAACATCCGGATCGCCGACTACGTCGACGAGCTGGAACGCCGCGACCGACTCGACGTACTGGCGGTCGACGGCGACCCCTCCGCAACGGTCACCACGAACCTCGAACTGTCCTACCGCGTCCTCGACCAGGACACCCGCGACCTCTTCGCCCGGCTCGGGATGCTGCCCGGCGAAGACTTTGCCGAAGAGCTGATCACCTCCGTGTCCGGGGCATCCGAGCCAGACACCCTACGAGCGCTGCGGCGGCTCGTCACCGCGCACCTGATCGAACAGCCACGGGCCCGCCGCTACCGGATGCACGATCTCGTCCGCCTGTACGCCGCGCGCACGGGGCACCGTGAGTTGAGCGAACACGACCGATCGACACTCATCGACAACTTCCTCGACTGGCACCACGACCGCGCCTACCAGCCGATCGCCGACGAGGAGACCAACGTCTTCCTCGCCTGCGAAACCTTGCAGGATCATCCGAAGCTGTGGCGACTCGTTCTCCCGCTGCGCAACACCATCAACGAATGGCGTTTCATCAACCGCGTTCACCGGCTCATCGAGGTGGCCGCCCGCCGAGCGGAAGCGGCCGCGGACCAGGTCGGGTTGTTCCGGATGACGAGCATGGAGGCCACCGTGCTCCGTGCGAACGGCGACAGCGATGCCGCGGTCGAGCTCGGCACCCGGGCGCTCGCCCTCGCCGAAACGCTCAGCGACCTGGAGCGAACCGTGGCGAGCGGGAACCTCGGCATCTACCTGTTCGACCACGGTGACCTGGCCGGGTCCGCCGCCGCGTTCCTCCGCGGAGTCGACCTCGCCATCGCGTCGGGCAACTCCCGGTCGCAGCTCATCTTCACCAGCAGCATGGTCCAGGTACTGGTCAGGCTCGGCCGGTTCGATCAGGCCGAGACCTACGTCCGGAGCGCCGAAGCACTCGGCAAGACCACGCTCGAATCCCAGGACCGGCTCAGGCTCGAACTGTCCACCGCGGAGATCCAGTTCAACCGCGGCGATTTCGAGCGGGCGATGGCAGCCGCCGACGCGGCCGCCGCCATCGCCCGCGGAAGCTCGTACGGCCATCTCGACCTGTGGTGCATGCAGGTACAGGCCCAGATCCTGCTGCACAGCGGCCGCGCGGAAGAGGCTCGCGCGGTGTACGAGGAGGAGGTCAGGCAGGCGCGCAGCCGCAAAATGGTCTCCTACGAACCGGAGGTCCTGTCCTACCTCGCCGGCGTGCTGGTCGAGCTCGGCGACTACTCCGGGGCCGGCGAGCTCATCGCCGAGGCCCGCCGGAAACAGCCGAACGTCGCCCGCGGTTTCCAGGCCTTCGTGAACCTCGTGCTCGCCGGTGTCCACAACGGACTGGGCGAATTCGAGACCGCGCTCGCCCACGCGACGGAGGCAGTCACCGGCTACGCAGCCATGCCGTGGCCGGCGCGCCACGAACTGGCGCTGGTCGCGCTGGCCGACGCGTACGCCGGCCTCGGCGATCCCGAGGCCGCTCGTCAGCACCAGGTTCTGGCCGACCAGATCGCAGCTCCGGTCAACCAACTACGGAGGCAGCGCTAGATGCCGCCTCCCCCGCCCAGGATCCGGTTGTTCGGCCCGATCAGCATCAACACGAACCGAGTTGGCGCGCCGAAGCTCGCCTGCGTGCTCGCGGCGCTTGCCTTGCGACCCGGTACGCCGGTCGCCCAGACCGAACTGATCGACCGCGTCTGGGACGGAGACCCGCCCGACGCCGTACTGAACGTTCTCTACTCGTACGTCGCTCGTCTGCGTACCGCCCTCAAATCGGTCCCGGGCGCGGCGATCCGGCGGGCTGGTTCGCACGGCTATGTCCTCGACATCGAGCCGCGCGACATCGACCTGTACGCCGCCCGCGCACTGCGCGAAGAGGCTCTCACCCTGTCGGGGAGTCCAGCCCTTGAGGTGTGGCGCCGGGCCTGCGAACTGGCCGGCGATGAGGCGCTGGTGGGTTTGAGCGGCCAATGGGCTGACAACACTCGTGCTGCCCTCGCGGTCGAACGCCTCGAGCTGCTCACCGAGCGGTACGCCGCCGAACTCGACGCCGGCCACCACACCGCCGTACTGAGTGATCTGGCTGCCCTCAGCGATGCAGAACCACTCGTCGAATCGCTCGCCGAGCTGCTGATGCTCGCCTACTACCGCAGCGGCCGACCCGCCGACGCGCTCACCCGCTTCGAAGCCATCCGGGTCCGGCTGCGCGACGAACTCGGCGCCGACCCGTCACAGCGACTGCGCGACCTGCACCTGCGAATCCTGGATCAGGATCCGCAGCTGGACGCGCCCACCGCACCAGCGCCCGCGCCCATCCAGCTCCCTTCGGACATCAGCGGCTTCACCGGACGGACTGCAGAGCTGAAGATGCTGGATGAGGCCGCCGACGTCGCGCCACTCGCCGCAGTCGTCGGTCCAGGCGGAGCGGGGAAGACTGCCCTGGCGGTGCGCTGGGGACATTCGTCGGTCGAGCGGTTCCCCGGAGGTCTGCTCTACGTGAACCTGCGCGGCTTCGACGAAGGCGAGATCGTCGCGCCGCGGGAGGCGCTCAGTCGGTTGCTGGTGGCAATGAATATGCCGGGGCAAGCGGTACCGGAGGACGTGGACGCCGCTGCCGACCTGTTCCGGAGCGTCACGGCCGATAGCGGCGTCCTGGTGATTCTGGACAACGCGCGGAGCGCCGAGCAGGTCCGCCCGCTGCTGCCCGGCGCGGGGTGCTTCACGATCGTGACGAGCCGCGACCGGCTCACCGGACTGATCGCGCTGAACGACGCCCGGCTGGTGCCGGTGGGCACCCTCGGGACGAACGAGTCCGTGCAGTTGCTGGCCCGGATCCTCGGTCCGGAGCAAGTCCAGTTGGAGCAGGCCGCAGTCCAACGGCTCGCGGAACTGTGTGGGCAGCTCGCCCTGGCACTGCGGATCGCGGCCGCCCACATCATCGGCGAACCGAGTCTCCGAATCGCCGACTACGTTGCTGAGCTCGAACGGCGGGACCGGCTCGACGTCCTGACCGTTGACGGCGACCCCGCAGCAGCCGTCACCGCGAACCTCGCGATGTCGTACCGCGTGCTCGACGACGATGCCCGCGAGCTGTTCGCCCGGCTGGGATCGTTGCCCGGAGAGGATTTCGCGGAAGAGCTGATCGTCGCGGTATCCGGAAGGCCTGAAGCAGACACACTGCGTGCGCTGCGAAGGCTCGTCGCGGCGCATCTGGTGGAACAGCATCGGGCCCGGAGATACCGGATGCACGACTTGGTGCGGTTGTACGCCGCGCGCGCCGGCGCACAGGACCTGAGTGCCGACGACCGGGCAACGGGTATCGACCGCTTCATCGAATGGCATCACGACCGCGCCTACCGGGAGAACACCGACGAGGAGACCAACATCTTCGTCGCCTGTGAGGCGCTGCAGGATCATCCGAACCTGTGGCGACTGGTTTTCGCTCTCCGCAGCACGCTCAACGAAGCACGCTTCGTCGGCCGGCTCCGGCAGCACGCCGAGGTGGCCACGCAGCGAGCGGCCGAGTCCGGGGACGAACTCGGCCAGTTCCGGATGATGAGCATGAAGGCCAACCTCCATCGCAAGGCCGGCGACACAGCCAACGCCATCGAGCTCGGCACCCGTGCGCTCGCAGTCGCCGGGACCTTGACCCATCGGGAACAAACCGCCGCGGGTGGAAACCTCGGCATCTATCTGGTCGATCACGGCGATCTCACCGGAGCCGCCGCAGCTATGACCCGAGCACTCGACCTCGCGATCGCGTCGGGCAACACCCGGTCCCAGCAGATCTTCACCAGCACCGCCGTCCGGACGCTGGTGCATCTCGGACGGTTCGACGAAGGTACGGCGTACCTGCGGAGCGCCGAAGCGATCGCCGGCGACGGTCTGCCGCTGCTGCATCGGATCGGGTACGAGGTCGGCGCCGCGGAACTGCAGCTCGGCGCGGGCGAGTTCGACCGGGCCCTGGAAACGATCGATGCCGCGCTCGCCGTGGCTCGTCAGCAGTCGCATCCGTACACCGACATGTGGTGCCTGAACGTGCGCGGACGCATCCACAGGGCCGCCGGTCGCCCGGAACAGGCCCGGGATTCGTTCGCGGAGGAGCTGAGACTCGCCCGGGTCCGGAAGCTGTTCTCGTACGAACCGGAATCCCAGTGCGATCTCGCCGACGCGCTGGTCGAACTCGGCGACCACCGCTGGGCCGCCGAACTCCTCGCCCAGGCCCGCCGCAACTGGCCGGACCTCCCCCGAGGCTCCCAAGCCTTCCTCGAACTCGTCCAAGCCGGCGTCCACAACGGACTCGCCGAGTACGACGCCGCCCTGGCCCACGCAACCGTTGCCGCCGACATCTTCGCCGCCATGCCCTGGCCCGCGCGCCACGAGCTAGCGCTACTCGCACTGGCCGATGCCCACGCGGGCCTCGGAGATACCGAGACCGCACGTGAGCACCGAGCCTTGGCTGATCAGATAGCCGCTCCGATCAACCGCCTGCGGAGAAGGCGGGGCTGAGCCCAGCCCTCCGACATCTAGTCTCCCCAGCCCAAGACATCTAGGGCATCGTCGAGCGTCACCGCCTCGGATTCCTCGCGGAAGACCGACACACAGATGATGACGTCAGGTACACAGACGCCGGCTCCGCCTGCAGAGTTCGCTCCCACAGTCCAGTCACCGGTATCAGAGACGGAACCACTCGCTCCGACAGAGACGATCTCACCGAGACCGACGTCGACGCTCAGTCCCCACCCGCCGCCTCCCACTCCTTCAGCGTCATCCGACGATGTGAAGATCGGGCCCACATTGACACCGGCACCGACGGCATTGGAACCGCTCCACTGCTCCCCTCTCGAGAGGACGAGCCCATCATCCCTGGTGTAGGTAACGCAGGCATTCGACCCCTGTCCATAGAAGACGGACCAGGATGAGCCGGAGCACCACCCAACGCCGCCGAGTGTCTGGGTTTCCTGGTGCTCGACGCACTGCTCGTAGGCGGCGGCCATGAACGCTGCGCACATCACCATTGAGTTCCCCGATGCCAGGAAGTCGGAATAGTTCCAGAGCCACTCGTCCCCGCGGCTTTCGCGCCCCAGACCGTGACCGCCGTGGTGATAGTCGCTCTTGGGGCCGGGGCGGTGACGTTGGCGGTTGCGGTCATAGTTGTCGGGCAGTGGCTTGGGGGCTCGCGGCGGGTGAAGTTCGATGCTGCCTCCGCTGCCGCCTCGGCGTTTGGGTCCCTTCTGGTGATTGCTGCTCTTGGACTGCTTCTTGGCCAGCTTCTTCTTCTTTTGTGGGGTCGCACCTCTGGGGGTCTTCTTCAGGCTCTTCAGGCCGCTGGCGTCCGAGGTGGTGATGGGTGAGTTGTTGGCGTAGGCGTAGCCATTGATCTGTTGGGGATCCATCAGATCCATGATCGGGTCCGCGGACATGAACCGGCCGGTGGCCGAGTCGTATTCGCGGGCTCCGACGGTGGTCAGTTCGACGTCGTCGTTCTCGAGACCGCCGACGAAACCGCGGTCGTCCGGCCAGCTCGGCGGGGCCTCGCCCCGAACGCCGCCGAAGGGATCACGTCGCCGTACTGTCGCTGTCAGGGTGTCGCCGTTGACGATCCACTGGTTCGTTCCGTGGTGATCACCGGCGAGCCACTGGATGTCGCCCAGACCGTTCCGTACGCCGACGACGGCGTCACCGTGCTTGTAGTAGCGGGTGGCTTCGACCTTGTTCGTCGCCTTCGTGTAGGTCAGTTCGTAGCCCGCGACCCATGCGGTCAGGTCACCGTTGGCGTCCGCGCGCAGGATCCGCTGACCGTCCGCGTTGTCGACGAACTTCGCCGTACCTTCGTCCGACTTGATCGTGTCCAGCCGGCCGGTCGGGTTCCAGTTCAGGACGTCGACCTGGCCACCGCGATCGATGCCAGTGGTGAAACCGGCCTTGTCGTAGGTGAATGCGGTCGCTGCACCACCGGTGGAAGTCACGCCGGTCAGCTCGTGCGGTCCCGCCTCGCCTTCCTTGGTGTAGGAGTACTTCTTCTCCACCGGGCCGGTCGGCGTCCACTTCGTCTCGCTGGTCCGGTTGCCGACCACGTCATACCCGTACGACGAGTGGTACGCACCCGGCCCACCTGCTACCGGATCCGCGGCACAAGCCGCCGAAGCACCTGCCTGTGCCCACGCATCCGTGAGCCGTTGCAAGTAGTCGTACCGGAAACACTGTGTCTCCGGGTCGAGCTTGTCCGACGTATGCACCGGGTCATCCTTGATGGACAGCACGTTGCCCGACTTGTCGTACTGGTAGGACAACGCCGCGATCCCGTAGTTGGACCCGTCGAACTCTCCCGCAGTGTCCTTGTCGAAGTAGAACTGCGACAGCCTCCGGGTGCCTTCCTCGTACATCCAGGTCTGCCACGTCTGTCCCGAGGTGCCGCTGACATCAGCGGGGTCACCGAGCTTGCGCTGCAGCAGTTCGCCGTACGGCGAGTAGATGGCCTGGTCGACATAGACCTGCCCGAAGCCGAAGTCGTCGCCCCACGCGGTGACTCGTCCCGGCCGACCCATCGAGTCGTAGGACTGCGTCATCACTTCCTCGTTGAGGCTGCCCGCGGCCTTCGCCCCGGACGTGTGCAGCGAGCCGTCCTCGTTGTAGGTGAACGCCTCCCAGTACGACCCGGCCAGTGCGCCGGCCGCGGCAGGCAGGTGCGTGTAGACCTGCTTCGGCTGCCCTTCGGGCGTGTACTTGCGCGTCTCGGTCGTCCACGCCTGCCCGTCGACCCACCGAGTGGCTTTGAACGGCATGCCGATTCCGAACTCAGCACCGTCGTAGGTACGGTCGATGAGCGCGGTACCCGCGGAGGTCACCTTCGTGGGTCGGCCCAACTCGTCGTACGCGTAGCTCAGGGTCTTGCTGTTGGCGTTGGTCGTCGCCGTGATCTGACCCGCCGGGTTGTACGTCGTCCTCGAGGTCCCAGTGTCCGGATCGTGCAAGGCAGTCCGCCGGCCACGAAGGTCGTACTCGTACGTCCACTTGTTGTTCGCCGGGTCGGTGACCTGAGCGAGCTGGCCGTTGCCGGCGTACGAGTACTTCGTGGAGTCAAACGCGCCGGTCGCGCCGCGGTCGCGGTACTGCCGGAGCTCGACGGTTCGGCCGAGTGCGTCGTCGAAGGTGGCCTTGGTGGTACCGCCTTCTGGCGCGATGACAGTGGTCTTCCAGTTCGTCGCGTCGCCTCCGAACTGGTACGACGTACGCCACTTCTCCGTGCCCTTCACCACGAAGACCTCGTCGGTGACTCGGCCGGCGCCGTCGTACACGAACTCCGTGCGGGACAAGTCGTTCGTCCTACTGATCCTGACGAGCTGGCTGTTCGGGCCGGAGGCGTTGTTGTACACGGCTCCTGACGTGTATCGCTCGCGCCCGTACGAGTCGTACACGGTCTGCGTAATAAGCCGGCCGCCGTTGGTCTGCGCTTGCACCTGCCGCTCCCGCATGAGCCCGTCGTACAGCGAGATGCTGGTCAGGTATGTGCCGTCGTGGATCATCCGCTCGGTCTTGACCGTGGTCGGAGCGGTCTGCGACAGGTTGTAGGTGAACTTCTGGTTGGGGCTCTCCGTCGCCGGATCGCGGCCGGGCAGCCAAGCGGCGGTCCGCCGGCCGAGCGGGTCGTACGAAGCGACCGTACGCCGGGAGTTCGGGTCCACCGTTTCGGTGGCCGTGCCCCAGGCCGGCGAGAGCTTCGAGGTCGTGGCGTGTCCCAATGCGTTCGTAGTGACTGTCGAGGTGACCGGCCCACCTGCGCTGGGTGTGAGAGCAGTCGTGGTCTTGTTGCCGAGGGCATCGGTCGCGGTCAGCTGACGGCCGAGCGCGTCGAAGGTCGACGTACCGATCGTCTTGTAGACCGCAGCGTCGCCCCACGACTCGAGCGCGTCCGACCGAGTCATCAGACCCTTGGTCGGCGCCGTGGTGAGCGAGGTGCTGCCGTCGTAGTAGGCCCGCAGGCCACCAATCACGTCAGCGGGACGATTCGCCGCGACCGCACAACCGACTGATACCGAGTCCACGGTCGACACCGACTCCAGCAGCCAGGCGGCAGCGTTGTCGACGTACGTCGTTCGCACGCAGCGCTCGTCGCCGGTCTTGCTGACGTCGCCGTGCTCGTGGGACTGCACCTCACGACCGTGATCGTCGTAGACGGTCTCGGAGCGCGTGGTGCGCCAGGTCGAGGCCGTGAGCAAGGTGCGGCTGTCGGTACGGCGCTCGCCGGTCAGCCAGGCTTCGATGAAGCCACCGTCGTACGTGCGCTTGGCGGTTCGCGACGTCCAGTACCAGGTTGTCTCCGTTCCGATCACGGTTGTGTCGTCGAAGGAGGCGGACTCCCACTCGGCGCCCGCGAGCGCGCGGTGATCGGGTGCGGTGTTGCCGGCTTCGTCGGTCACTGCGACCGAACGGGTCTCGCCGTTCGGCAACTTGTCGCCGTCCAGGCCTCGGTAGTAGCGAGAGCGTGATCGCAGTTGCGGGCCCGGGTCTGCCGGGTCGCCGGTCAGGGTGACGACCTGCGCATAACCCCGCCACTGGTTCCAGTCGCGGTCCTTCTTCTGCACGAACTCGGCGTCGTTCCATGCCCACAAGGCGTTCGTGCCGCCGCCGGTCGTGGAGTACTCGTAGAACTTCCAGACCGTGTCACCGCCGCCCGTCGCGTCGGACTCGGCGATCGAGCGGACGACGTACTTGTGGAAGTACACGTCGACGGGCTCGGTCAGCCCTTCGGGCGTGTAGCGGGAGGGGAAGCAGCGCCGGGTGTTCTGGTGCGCGCTGGACGGCATGCTTCCGGCCCGGCAGTCGGGTTCGGTGTAGTTGATCGTGGTGACGCCGCCGGTCTCGGACTTGATCGAGGTCAGCCGCGGCCGCCAGATTCCGGGGAACGACTCCCCGTTGTCGACCCGGTTCGGCAGGAAGGTTCCACCGAACTCGGTCGGCGGGGTGGACGCCGTACCGCCGACGTGGCCGGTGTGCTTGACGGCCGAGAGCCAGAGGACGACCTGTTCCTTGTCGCCGTAGTTCTTGAACTCGTGGGTCAGCGCCCAGGAGTCGACCGCGGAGTATCCGGTGCCGGAGGCAACATAGGTGGTGACCGCCGTCAGTCGCTTCGCTGAGAAGAAGGCGGGCGAGTACTCCTCGCATTTGACGCCCGCCGTACAGGTCAGCTTCCACGGTGTGTCCGGCCACTTGACCTTCTTCGGATCACCGTTCGCCTCACGACAGTCCGACAGACAGCGGTCCGCCGTCGTGAACTCGACCTTGGCTGTCTTCACCGAGGTGCGCTGGCCGTACTCAACCGTCTTCAGCCAGCCATCACGGATGTACGTCGCCTGGGTCGCCGAGTCGACTGCTGGTGCGTAGCGACCAGTCGCCGTTTCGTAGGTGTACTGGGCGAAGGTCCCGTGGACATCGACCGACTTGTCGAGCATCCAGCGGTACGCCTGGTTGCAGCGCGAGCCCTTGAAATCACCTGCCTTGTAACAGGTTTCGCCGGAGTGGTTGCCGAAGACCGGCATCGTCCAGCGGGACGTGGTCACGGATCCGAAGTGGTGCTTGGTTCCGTCGGTGGTCGTGATCGTCCACTGCTCGGTGGTCGCGCCACTCGCGGTGGCCCGGGAGCCGGAGTGCTCGACGCGCCAGTCGACGTCGTCCGCGGCCTTCCACTTCTTGGTGGTGTCGTCGAGGACGAGCGACGTACTGACGCCGTCGAGGTTGACCGTGATCGAGGGTGAATCGCCTTCCCAGCAAAGATCACCGGTAGGGTCGTCGCCCTGGTTGCCACCCTTGTCGTCGGTACAGCCGATGTAGGTGCGCTCGATGAAGCTCGGCGACGCGGACCAGCCGTCACCGACCATCGAGGCCTGGTTGTTGGTTCCGGACGTGCGCCCGTCGTGCTCGGCGGACGAGTAGGACAGTCCGACCGACGGCGTCGGTCCGGCGGCCGGTGGGAGCCTGATGTCGTAGTTGTAGGAGAAGGCGCCGGACGAGCCGCCCTGTGCCCAGGCCCCGGCCGCAGCCAGATCCGTTGCGGACCAGTTGCCGTCGTTGGCGTCACCGGCCGCGTCCGAGGACTCACCCGACCAGTCCGCCGCGGCATCCTTGAACGCCGAGTCGGCACCGGCGACGGTTTCGACGGGGGTCGAGGAGAACGCCTGCGGACTGCGCTCGAAGTTGGCGAACGCCGACGACGAGAGGACCAGCAGGGAGAGGACCATCGAGGTCGCGACAGCGCCGGCTTTGACCTTGAGATTGCGCATCGTCAGCTCACCACCGTCTCGTTCGTCCCGAACATGTTGCTGATGGCTTTGGCAGTGACCGTGCTGTGCCAGACCACGGCGTCGTCGACCCGTCCCTTCAGGTAATGGCTGGGTGTAGTGGCGGTCGTGTCATGAGCACCGATCGTCAGCGGCCCTGCTGCCTTCCACGGGCTGACCGGGCCAGTGGTGCTCCCAACCTCGTCGCCATCGACGTAGATGCGCATCATCTTGGTACGCAGGTTGTAGCTGCCGACAACGAAGTACCAGGTGCCGACTACAGGAGCCGGGCCGCCACTCGTCCAGTGCGTCGTGGTGTCAGCGGTGTCCTGCGCTGCCATCCCGAACTCGAAGCGCTGGTACGTCGGGCTGTACCGCAGCCGAAGCGCGGTGGCGTTCGCACCGGTTGCCGCCACGATCGTCTGGTGCACGTCGAGCGCATCGAGTCGCACCCAGGCTCCGACCGTGAACGACTCGTCGGTGTTGACGACCGGTGTGGTCGTTGCCGCGTAGTTGGTGCCGTCCAGCTCAAGAGCGCTGTCCGGGTTGTTCCACCAGCCGTCGTTGTACTGCGGCGTGCGGGCGAAGGTCAGGTTGCGGCCCTTACCGGTCTCGTCGAGGCCGGTCTCCTCCAGGGACCACCACGAAGCGACCTCAGCCGGCGCGGATTCCTTCAGCGACGCAATCGGCTTGACCCCACGCCACACCTGTACGTCGTGGATCAGGCCCTGGTAGAAGTCCTGCCGGCCTTGCCCCTTGTCGTGGCAACCGATGGTCAGCGGCGCGTCCGCACGACCCGGCAGACCCTTGGTCCACACCACGCCGTCCATGCCGTTGACACTCGCGGTCCACTTCGCATCACCGTGGTACTGGAATTCGACGTACTGCCAGCCGGCCTTCGGCGGAATGTACGTTCCACCGGCTGCCCTGGTGCCCATGGTCGCCAGACCGATCTGGGACAGCGCCCCGAGCTCCCACTTGCCGTCGGCCGTGATCATCATCGCGAAGCCGTCCCCGGCAGAGTCCGCCTGCGAGAACAGCACCTGGCGTCCACCGGTCACCTGACCGGGCTTCACCCAGGCACCGATACCGAACGGCGTGTCCGACGGAATGATCGGCGTACTCGTCGTTGCGCAGGACTGACCGTCCAGGACCAGCGCACCGTCCGGACGACCGAACGGGTCGAAGGACTGCTGGGCCGAGGCGGGCAGGGTCAGGTCACGACCGAAGCCGCTGGAATCCGTGCCGTCGCCACGGAGGTCCCAGTGCGCGATCTCGCCGTACGGGAGCTTCGCTCCGTTCGTGATCTCGGTCGGGGTCATCAAACCCTGCCAGACTCCGACGTTGTCCACCGCACCGGTGAAGGTGTGGGCGGCGCCGCCGCTCGAGGTCGGCAGGCAGCCGAGGCTGAAGAAGCCGGTCGCGTTCCACGGTGTGAAGCTCACGGCCTTCTCCCCGGCCAGGGCGCCGTTGAGGTAGATCCGCGACAGTCCGGCATCCGGGTCGTACGTCGCGACGATGCGCAACCACTTGCCGAGGGCAACCGGATTGGGAACGGTGATGCTCTTCCACGCGTACGTGTCACCGGGTGCGTCGAGCAGCGAGAAGGACCAGGTGTTGTCGGCCGCGTTGTGCTGGATCTGGTACATCGAGTGCGCGGTGTTGCCTTGAGCAAGCAGCTTTGTGTACGTGGCGTTCATGGCGTCCATGCGGACCGACAGGGCGACGGTGAACGCCGCGTCCGTGCGGATCGCGATCGGCGCCTTCAGGCAGTCGTTGCCGTCGAACTCCACAGCGGTGTTGTTCGGGTCGACAGGGTCGGTCGCGAAGGCCGGATCGCCGGCGAGGACACTCATGTTCTTGCCGTGGCTGGTGTCGTCGACGAGATCGCTGCCGAGCGGCCACGCGGCCATCGGCGTCTTCGGGATGTTGCGTCCGGCGAAGAATGTGAACACCCTGTGCTTGGACTTGTTACCGGCGTTGTCGACCGCGCGGATGTACAGCGCGTGCCGGCCCGCGGTGACGGCCGACTTGCTGATCTTTGCCGTTGCGGTTCCGGCCGCCTTCTGATCGAAGGTGTCGGTGTTCCACGAGTACTCGTAGCGATTCAGACCCGAGCTCGACCCGTTCACGACCGCATCGCCGCCCGTGAGGTTCATGGTCACGGTGGAGCCTTCGGTGACGGCCCCCGTCGGTCCGGTCACATCCGGCACTCTCGGCACGGTCGCGTCGACCCGGAAGTAGCAGTAGTTGGTGTACCCCGAGTTCACCGCGTCGCTCTGGCGCGAATCACTGCGCGCCTGCCACCGGTACGGTCCGTCGGGCAGCGACTTCGTACTCTGCCGGGACTGTGTGGACGCGGCGACCGGCGCCGGCGTGCGGTAGTAGAAGATCTCGCTGTCCGCGGCCGCCGGGCGGACCCGGAACCTCCAGTACACGGAGTCCGACTCGGAGGTCCGTACCCGGGCGGAGAAGGTCGGCTTCCGCTCGTTGACCCACGGCGAACCCGACAGGGTCGGGTCGCAGCTGGTGCCATCGACAGTCAACCGGTCCGGATGCGGCGGGTAGATGTAGTACGTGACGTGCAGCTTCACGCTCGTGGCCTTGATCCGCCGCCATGCGTCCCGGGAGGACTCGTTGGACGACCGCACACCGAAGGTGATGGTGGAGTCCTTGTGGGAAGCCGCCGACTGGACGCGCGTCTTGATGTTCGCGCCGTCGAACTCGACCCATTCGTCGGACTTGCCGGAGCAGCCGGTGGTGTTCGACGAAGGCACGGTCTTGGACTGCAACGGAGCGCCGTACCACCAGTTGATCTTGTTCCAGGCGGTCCCGTTCGAGATCTCGCCGGTACGCCAGAGTTGCAGCCCCTGGTCGCCACAGCCACCGGTGTGCGTCTGGAGCATGTTGACGCTCGCCGAGGCGATGTACTTCCCCTTCAGCTTGCCGATGTCGAGTTTGATCGCCGAGCGCCACAGACCGCAGCCGTCGCCACAGGTGCTCCACGTGTCGTTGCCGACCCGCATGCCACCGGACCGCGGCCAGCTGCTGTCTCCCGTCCAGCCCTGACTCGGACGGCCCTGGAACACGTTCGCCCACGCCTTGCGGGTCGAGGTGAACGGCGGGTCGATGTACAGCGGGAACTTGAGGTTCGGGTCGGCCAGCATCTTCGTGTCCGGAACCAGGGTGAGCCCCGTCCCGGTCTTCTGGACGTCTACGTCACCGATCCTCCCAGGGTCGGTGACGGCAGTCTGCTTGCGCGCGCCGGCACCGGCGGGCGAGGAGTCCCACATGATGCCCTGACCGGCCTCGAACACGACGTCCCCATCGGCGTTCAGTACGTCGATCCGCCCGGACTCTGCATCCTCCACGACGGTCAGCCCGACCGTGGTGATGCCGACCCGGATCGTCTTCAGCTCCGGGTTCTCGGCCGCCTCGGGGGTCTTGACGACGAGCACCCAGGAGAAGCCGACGGCCTCAGCCTGTACGGCGAGATCCACGTCGGGAAGCACATTCGGGTACGTCGCGACCGCGCCGCTGATCGTCGGTGTCGGCAGCGGACCCTTCGGCCAGGTCAGCGACAGTACGCCGCCGTCCGGGTCGGTCGCGG
Organism: Kribbella albertanoniae; assembly: GCF_004348455.1. Lineage (GTDB taxonomy): Bacteria > Actinomycetota > Actinomycetes > Propionibacteriales > Kribbellaceae > Kribbella > Kribbella albertanoniae. The sequence continues at coordinate 16,956 of NZ_SMKA01000018.1, read as the reverse complement.
TCACGAACGGCGCCGTACCACCGGCGCCGGTCTCGATGCGGATCACCGTGGCCTTCGCCTGCGCGGAACCGTCCGGCCGCGCGGCGAGCGTCGGGTCGATGTCGACCCACGCGCCCGCGGAGTTCTGCACCCAGTACGGCTCGACGGCGATCTGGGTGTCGAGAAGACCGGCCGGCGTCGCGAACGCCTGCCGATCGATATCGCGCAACGACAGCACCTCGATGTTGCGGTTGCAGGCAAGCGCGAGCTGGTAGGCCTGGAACTCGTCGGCGGCGGTGGGATCACCGTTGAAAGTCGGACACGCGACCGGCGGGAGCTCGCCGTCCGGCGGCTCGTCCGCCGCCCCGGCAGGCAGAGCGGCCGTGGCCAGCAGGGCCACAGCGGTGAGAAGAGTGGTGGAAACACGAGTCAACGAATGCCATCGCGCACGGCGCAGTGGCGGGCGACCGAACATAGGAGCCTCACAATTAGGCGGGCATGCGGTGTGGACTCACCGCAGGGCCGTGCCACCGTAAGGAGTGGAGGCCCCAGCATTCTTGAGCCAAACTTGAGCGGTGATCTATCCCAGCACCACGGCCGGTGAACGCGACTCCCTCGAGCAGTTCCTCGACTTCCACCGAAGGTGCGTCCTGCAGACCCTCGACGAGGTGTCAGAAGCCGAGGCGACCACCCGGGTACTCAGCGCCACCGAGCTGACGGTCGGCGGAGTCGTCAAGCACCTGGCGTCCGTGGAGGACCTCTGGTTCAGCCACAAACTCCTCGACGTACCGAGCGCCGAGCCCTGGCTGTCCGCTCCCTTCGACCAGGATCCCGACTGGGAGATCCACTCGGCCGCCGAGAACACCGTGGCCGAGCTACGGCAGCTGTACCTCGACGCGTGCGCGGCCAGTCGCGCGGTCGCGGCCCGCTTCACCTCCCTGGACGACCGGGCCAAACGCCCGTCGTTCGGCGGCCAGCAAGTAAGCCTCCGCTGGATCTACCTCCACATGATCGAGGAAACCGCACAACACCGCGGCCACCTCGACCTGCTGCTAGATGCCGTACGTCAGGCGAGACCGAACTAGTAGGCGACAGCCTGGGCCGGTCGCGGAGGTCGGCCTTTCGGCCCCGCCGTCAATGAACCACCCAGCAGTTCGACCCGCATCCCGCACAGCCGCCCGGTGCTGCGCCATCCGGCCGCCAACCTGGGTGGTCCACCACGGTCAGTCGCCCCCGCCGTACTCCAAAGCCGCCACCGCCGACGCGCCCACCGCGTGTTTTCGGGTATTGGCGAGCGCCTCCTGCAGCGTCCGGTACAACGCCTCGACTGCCAGCACGACGCCGGCCCACCGAGCGTCGAGGCAGACCGGCAAGCTAATCGTGCAGAGCTACTCCGAATCCGTCAGCTCGATCATGCTGCGATGCTCTGACGCGATCGCGCCTTCTTCGATACCGATCTTTCCCTTACTATTCAAATCAAGAAGGGATAATCTCAGCGATCGGTAGTCAATTTGCGGCGGCACGTCTATTGCCCAGAGGAGTTCCGATGAATCAATCTCCCAGGAACATTCGAGACCCCGAAGTAGATCATTGACCAAACCTATCGAGTCAGGATCCTTGATAATGACCCGAACCGTTGAATGCCCGGACTCCGAAACGAATTCATCGAACACGAGTTCCCGGCGTTCACCATCGGGCTTCACCTTGACAAGATCACCGAATGCCACTCCCTTCACATAGAATGGAGTGTTCCGCACTCGCACTTCCAGCTTTCGATCGGTCTTCTCGACCCAAAGCCGCTCCGCGGAGGCTCGAGCCCAATGCGCTATATCCTCCGGAAGATCGAACGCCACTTTATAGAGTTTCACGGACGTGCCCACTTCTTCTTCATTCATCTAGGAACGTCCTGAGTTCATTGTCCTAATCCTCTACCGACTCCGTAGACTTATCTCTGTTGCATCGTCGGCAGGCGACCACTCCATTATGTTCGCCGCCGTGCCCACCAACAACCAACGCCCCGAACAGCCCCTGCAGCCAGCACACAGAAGCCCGCTACCGCGCGCTGCGAACCACACTGTCGTCCTTTGGACACACCCACCCGTACATCGCCCCACCGCTCCTGGACTCCCCGAGCCACAGATGCGATCCGCAGCGTAACGTGGCACGCAGGCCCTGGACCGTCGACCTTGCAACCCGCGTAGCTGCCGGTGGGATGGCGCTGGCGATGATCGCCTGCCTCAAGCGATTGCCGCCCTTGTACTGCTCCTCCGAATACTGTTTGCGGTCACCAGTGAGACCTCGCGTTCCTCCGGCTGGACCTCACGGGTACGCCGGTTGGTCGACGCGAGAACCAGCTCTGCCGTCCCGAACACGCAGCAGCGCGATGTCGGCGATCGGTCAGCTCGCCGTCCTGCAGGAAGAGAAGCCCTCCGTTGCTGAGGACAACGAGCACCACGAGCACCGGGAACGGCAGTTGGCGCGACCCGTCGGCTGTAGCGACCGTGGAACCTCGACCTCAACCCTGGGGTTGAGGTCAAGGGGTGAACTTGAACGGGGCTTCTGCCTGGTCGGCGCAGATTGCGTCGGCGGCTGCGTCGGTCGACTGCAGGATGGAGACGCGCGCCGCGTAGCTGGTCCAGGTTGGAGCTTGCCGGCCGTTGATGGAATCAGGGCCTAGGACGTTCCGGGCGTTCAAGCGGGCGACGCCGTCGGACCCGGTGGTGGCAGTGCCAAGGATGACGCCGTTCGGGCCGAGCGCGAAGAACTCCACTTTGGCGCCGACGACCAGATCACCGTCGTTCGTCAGTCGTGCTTCGAGCGGCAGGTCGACGGTCCGCCGGCCGTGGCCGACGATCGTCACCGGCTCCACTGACAGCTCTGCGCCGCAGCCCATGCCGCAGCCGGACAGGGCGGCCGGCGACGCCAGCACCAAGGCCAGCGCCGCCGCCAGTTTCGAATGATTCCTCACCGGCGAAAACTATCCGAGGCTCAGGCCAGCGAGACCAAGGACAGGTAGTCGTCGGACCAGAGGTCTTCGTCGGCGTCGGGGAGGATGAGGACTCGGTCGGGGCGGAGGGCTTCGATGGCGCCTTCGTCGTGGGTGACCATGACGATCGCGCCTGGGTAGTTGCCGACTGCGCCGAGTACCTCGTCGCGGGAGGCGGGGTCGAGGTTGTTGGTTGGCTCGTCTAGCAGGAGGACGTTGGCGCCGGAGTGGACCAAGCCAGCCAGGGCCAGCCGGGTCTTCTCGCCGCCAGACAGGACGCCGGCCGGCTTGTCGACGTCGTCGCCGCTGAACAGGAATGAGCCGAGCACGTTCCGGACCTCGCCGTCGGTCAGGCCGGGCGCGACTGCCGCCAGGTTCTGCCGGACCGTGCCGGCCAGGTCCAGGGTGTCGTGCTCCTGCGCGAAGTAGCCGAGCCGCAACCCATGACCCGGTACGACGCGCCCCGCGTCCGGCTCCTCCCGGCCGGCCAGCAACCGCAGCAGCGTGGTCTTGCCTGCACCGTTGAGGCCCAGTACGACGACCCTGCTGCCCCGATCGATGGCCAGGTCGACCCCGTCGAGCACCTGCAAACCGCCGTACGCCTTCTTGAGGCCTTGGGCGGTCAGCGGTGTCTTGCCGGACGGTGCCGGTTCGGGTAGCCGGATCTTGGCCACCCGGTCGGTACGGCGTACTGGCTCGAGCCCGGCCAAGAGCTGGTCGGCCCGACGAGCCATGTTGCGCGCGGCAACCGCCGTACTGGCCCCTGCCTGCATCTTGCGGGACTGGGCGTGCAGGATCGCGGCCTTGCGCTCGGCCGTGTTGCGCTCGCGGGACCGACGGCGTTCGTCGAGCTCGAGCTGCTGCAGGTACTTTTTCCAGCCGGTGTTGTGCACGTCGATCGTGGTCCGCTGCGGGTCCAGGTGGAACACCCGGTTGACCGTTGCCTTGAGCAACTCCCGGTCGTGGCTGATCACGATCAGCCCGCCCGGATAGCCGAGCAGGAACGACCGCAACCAGACCACCGAGTCGGCGTCCAGGTGGTTGGTCGGCTCGTCGAGCAGCAGCGTCTCGTGCTGCGCGAACAGGATCCGGGCCAGCTCGACCCGGCGCCGCTGCCCACCGGACAACTCGCCGACCGGCTGCTCCAGCGCGCGCACCGGCAGACCGACACCCCCGGCAAGCCGGGCCGCCTCGGCCTCCGCGGCATAACCGCCGCCGGCCTGGAACCGCGTTTCGGCGCGCGCGTACGCCGCCATGGCACGTTCCTGGGCCGCACCGGTCGCCGTACTCATCGCGGCCTCGGCCTTCCGCAGGTCGCGGATGGCCGTGTCGAGGTCACGGGCGGACAGGATCCGATCGGTGACCGTCGTGCCGGGGTCGGCCGCGCGCGGGTCCTGCGGCAGATAGCCGACAGACCCGGAGACCGTGACGGTCCCGGCGGCCGGACGGTCTTCCCCCGCGAGCGTTCTCAGCAAGGTGGTCTTGCCGGAGCCGTTACGCCCGACAAGCCCGACCCGGTCCCCCGGGCCGACATGAAAGGAAAGGTCGGACAGCAGCAGACGAGCGCCGACGCGAAGATCTACACCACTGACGGTGATCATGACAATGACTCTCTGTGAAGGCATGCGGACACACTTCGGGTACGGAAGCGGGTCGCACACCTAGACACAGAGGCAAGTAGCCATGAGCCCAGAGTAAGGGCCCACCTTGTGCACGCACCAACCAATTTCCAGCCGCTGGGATGGTCGGTGGGTGCTCAAGGTCGGGGGCCCGCGCCACGTTGTGCACGGATCAACCACGAATCGGCGCGCGACGTGGTTGGTGGGTGCTCAAGGTGGCGAGCGGAGTTGGAGGGCGCGCGGGAGGGGCCGAATTACTTGGCGGGGAGTTCGATGATGAAGCGGGCGCCGCCGGTGGGGTGGGCGGTGACGTGGATGGTGCCTTGGTGCCACATGACGTGGCGGGCGACGATGGCCAGGCCGAGGCCTACGCCCCGGCCGCGGCCGCTGGTTTCGCCGCGGCCGAAGCGTTCGAAGATGCGGTTGCGGTCTTCGGGGGCGATACCGGGGCCGGCGTCGTCGACGGTGATGACGACGCCCAGGCCGCCGGGAGCCACCGTGACGCCTTTGCAGCCGCCGGCGTGGTCTTCGGCGTTCTCGACGAGGTTCGCGATGACGCGTTCGAGGCGGCGTTTGTCGGCTTGCATGACGAGGAACTCGGCGCGCGGTTCGACCGTGGTGATCGGGCGGCCGGCGGTCGCGTCGGCGGCGGCGCGGACCAGGTCGGCGATGCGGACGATCTCGCGGCTGCCGCGGTCGCCGCCGTCGTCGCGGGAGATCTCCAGCAGGTCGATCACCAGGCGCCGGAAGCGGTCGAGGTCGTCGCCGAGCAGGTCGACCGGCTCCCGCACGGCCTCCGGGAGTTCGTCGCGGTGGTTCTGGATCAGCTGCATCGAGTTCAGCATCGTCATCAGCGGCGTCCGCAGCTCGTGACTGACGTCGCCGGCGAACCGCGCGTCTGCCGCGACCCGGCGTTCCAGATTGGCCGCGGTCTGGTTGAACGACCGCGCCAGACCACCCAGGTCACGGTCCTCCTCCGCATCCAGCCGCGCGTCCAGCCGACCACGAGCGACCGCGTCCGCGACCTTGGTCAGCTCGGCCAGCGGGCGAAGTGCGAGTGTGCTGGCCAGCCTCCCGACCGCGAGCCCAACCAGCAGCGTCGCGATCGTCGCGGCAATCAGCGTGATCCGCAGAGTCTGCAGGGTGTCGTCCAGCTCGCCCAAGGGATGCCACTGGAAGAGCGCATTGCCCGGCTGTTCCAGCGGAACGCCGACCGCGACCACCCGCTGACCGCCCACGACCATCCGCTGATCGGCCGTCGTCCCCGTCAGGGCCGATTCGAGCAGATCCTGCGGCAGGTCCTCGGGCCGACCGGTCAACGAGTACCACTCGCTGTCGACATAGACCATCGAGGCGGCCGAGTCGCTCGTCGGCAGGCTGTTCAGCACGTCCATCACCGTCACGCCCGGTCTCCGCTCGGCCGACCCACACTCCACGCGTAACCGGGCCGGCGTGCAGGGCGAGGAAGCGCCGTACAGACCGAACCTGAACGCGGCCGCGTTGTCGGAGGTCTGGCTGATCGCCGACTCCCGGCGCTGTTCGGTGAGGTAGTTCGACACGATGCTCCAGGTCACGATCGCGAGCACCAGGGACAGTCCGAGCGCGAGCAACCCGTAGGCGATCGTCACCCGCCCCCGCAGACTCGTGCCGTCCAGGAGCCGCACTCAGCTCACCAATCGGTAGCCGAGACCGCGCGCTGTCACGAGGTGCTTGGGGCTGGCCGGGTCGTGCTCGATCTTCAGCCGCAACCGCCGGATGTGGACATCGACGATCCGGCTGTCACCGAAGTACCCGTAGCCCCAGACCTTGGAGAGCAACTGCTCCCGGGACAGCACCCGTCCCTCGGCGCCGGCCAGCTCGGCGAGCAGCTTGAACTCGGTCCGCGTCAGCGGCAGCACGGCGTCCCCGCGCGTCACCTCGGCACCCGGTACGTCGATGGTCAGATCACCCACGACCAGTACGTCGGGCTGCCGCGCGTTGGCGGGCTCGACCCGGCGCAGCAGCGCGCGGATCCGGGCCGACAGCTCCTTGGCGACGAGTGGCTTGGTCACGTAGTCGTCCGCCCCGGCCTCCAGACCGGCGACCACGTCGTGACTGTCGGTCCGGGCCGTCACCATGATCACCGGTACGTCGCTCTGCCGCCGGATCTCGCGGCAGACGGTGAACCCGTCTCGATCCGGCAGCATGATGTCGAGCAGCACCACGTCCGGTGGTTGCCGGCGCAGCGCGGCCAGCGCGTCGAGCCCGTTGGCCGCCTCAGCGACCTCGTAACCCTCGTCTTCCAGGGCGAGCCGCAGTACCCGGCGGATGCGGGGCTCGTCGTCGACCAGCAACAGGCTGTGTGCCACGGGACCAGTGTCGCTCACCAGCGGTCCGGACGGCGGTTACGGCTGTCATGAATCCGTCATGTTCGCTCCGGAGCGAGATGACAACTCCTTGACGCTTCGGTGATCGCGGTTCCGGCCGGGTCCGAAAGTCCTAATTTCAGGCCATCCAGTCCTGGAGGAGGACACATGGCTCGAAAGAGGCTGGCGGCCGTATCCCTGGCCGTCGTGGCGACGTTGGTGCTCGCCGCCTGCAACAGTAACGGCTCGTCGCCGACCGGATCCGGCACGGGGGGCGAACCGGTCAAGGGTGGGACGCTGAACATGCTCGGCGCACAGGACGTCGACTACATGGATCCGAATATCAGCTACTACTCCGTCGGCTATCTGAGCCTCCGCCTGTGGAGCCGCCAGCTGTTCACCTACCCGGCCGAGCTGAACGGGAAGAACACCACGCCGGTCCCGGACATCGCACCGGAGATCCCGACCACCGCGAACGGCGGGATCAGCGCCGACGGCAAGACCTACACGATCAAGATCCGCCCGGGCGTGAAGTGGGGGACGACACCGGCCCGCCAGGTCACCGCGGCCGATGTCGTCCGTGGTTTCAAGCGGACCGCCAACCCGGTCCAGCCGTTCGGTGGTTCGCCGGACTTCGCCGAACTGATCGAGGGCTACCAGAAGTTCGCCGACGGGTTCGCCAAGGCGCCGAAGACCGTGGCGGGAATCCAGGAGTACATCGACAAGACTCCGCTGCCGGGCGTCGAGGCCAAGGACGACAGCACGGTCGTCTTCCGCCTCACGCAGCCGGCCAGCTACTTCGTCGACATGCTCACGCTGCCCGCCCTCTCCCCAGCTCCGGTGGAGGCGCTGAAGTACCTCCCGGCCAGCACCGAGCTCGGCAACAACTTCCCCGCCGACGGCCCGTACAAGGTCGACTCGTGGGTGCCGAGCAAGTCGATCACGTACTCCCGCAACCCCGCCTGGGACCCCGCCAGCGACCCGGTCCGCAAGGCCTACGTCGACAAGGTTGTAGTCACCCAGGGCCTGACCCAGGACTCGATCCAGCAGCAACTGCAGACCGGTACGGCGAATGCCGACATGGAGTTCGATGTCGCGCCACCGCCGTCCCAGCTGCCCGCATTGCAGGCCAAGAAGGACCCGAACCTGAAGATCGGTGACACCGCGGGCTCCAACCCGTACGTCATCTACAACACCGTCTCGCCGAACAACAACAAGGCGCTGGCGAACCCGAAGGTCCGGCAGGCGATCAACTACGCGATCAACCGCGACAACATCCTGCAGGTGCTCGGCGGCAAGACGATCGCTCCGCCACTGACCCACGTGCTGCCCGATGTGATCATCGGCTCCAAGCAGATCGACCCGTATCCGTACGACCCGGACAAGGCCAAGCAGTTGCTCGCCGAGGCCGGCTACCCGAACCTCACGCTGAAGTTCCTGTACCGCAACGCGGCCGAGGGCAGCAGCAAAGCCTTCCAGACCATCCAGCAGGACCTGACGAAGGCCGGGATCACCGTGACCGGCGTACCGTCGCCCAACTCGGACTTCTACGTGAAGTACCTGCAGGTCCCGACCGTCGCCCAGAAGGGTGTTTGGGATCTCTCGCTGGCCGGCTGGGGTGCGGACTGGTACGGCAACGCGGCGCTGTCGTTCTTCAAGCCGCTGTTCTACGGCAAGGCGGCGTTCCCGCCCGTCGGCAGCAACTTCGGCCTGTACGACGACGCCGAGACCAACAAGCTGATCCAGGAAGCCGCCAAGGCGCAGACCGAGGACGAGGCCGCCGAGCTGTGGGCCAAGGCCGACGCCCGCGTGATGGACCAGGCGCCGTTCTTCCCGCTCACCAACAACAAGCAGGCGAACTACCACGCCTCCCAGGTGAACAACGCCGTCTACGTGCCCTCCCTGCAGAACTTCGACCCAACCAACGTCTGGCTCTCCAAGGACAAGCAGGGCGGATAAACCTCATGGCTCTGCTTGAAGTGCGAGACCTAAGGGTCTCCTTCGACACCCCGGACGGTACCGTCCGCGCCGTCCGGGGCCTGTCGTTCGATGTCGAGGCCGGACAGACCCTCGCGGTCGTGGGCGAGTCCGGCTCCGGCAAGAGCGTGTCCACCCAGACGGTCACAGGGCTGACCCGCGGCGCGACGGTCTCCGGTACGGCGTACTTCGACGGCACCGACCTGATCACCGCGGACCAGTCGACCCTGCGCCACTTGCGGGGTGCCCGGATCGGGATGATCTTCCAGGACCCGTTGTCGAGCCTGCATCCGCACTACCGGATCGGCTGGCAGATCGTCGAGATGATCCGCGCGCACGACCACGTGATCAGTAAGCAGGCAGCCCGGAAGCGGGCCGCCGAACTACTCACGCTGGTCGGTATCCCCCGCGCCGAGGAACGCATCGACGACTACCCGCACCAGTTCTCCGGCGGGATGCGGCAGCGGGTGATGATCGCGATGGCGATGGCCCTCGACCCGGCGCTGCTGATCGCGGACGAGCCGACCACCGCCCTCGACGTGACCGTGCAGGCCCAGGTCCTGAACGTGATGCGCCGGCTCCAGCAACAGTTCGGTACGGCGATCGTCCTGATCACCCACGATCTCGGGGTGGTCGCCGAGATGGCCGACGAGGTCGTGGTGATGTACGCCGGGACCGTGATGGAGCGGGCACCGCGCCGGGACATCTTCTACCGCAACCACCACCCGTACACCCAGGGACTGCTCGCGTCACTGCCGACGCGCAGCGGCGAACGGCTGACCCCGATCCCCGGCAGCCCGCCGAGTCTGATCAGCCTGCCGAAGGGCTGCCCGTTCGCGTCCCGCTGCCCGCACGTGTTCGACAAGTGCCGCACCGAGGCCCCGCCACTGGCGGATATCGGCCCCCGGCACCAGTCGGCCTGCTGGCTCCCGGTTCAGGCAAATGAGGCGATCGCGTCATGAGCGAAGTGCTGCTGAAAGTGGACAACGTCTACAAGGAGTTCCCGACCCATGGCAAGGAGGTGGTCCACGCCGTAGATGGCGTCTCACTCGAGGTCTTCAAAGGCGAAACACTAGGCCTGGTTGGCGAAACGGGCTGCGGCAAGTCATCGCTAGCCCGCTGCATGGCCCATCTGTACGACGTGACCTCGGGCTCGGTGTCGTTTGAGGGCACCGAGATCAGCACGTTGTCCCGGCGGGCGATGCGGCCGATCCGCCGGGAGATCCAGGTGATCTTCCAGGATCCGTACGGCTCCCTGAACCCGCGCCGCCGGGTCGGATCCATCATCGGCGACCCGTTCGCCATCCACGGGATTGCCTTCGGCAACGAACGGAAGAAGAAGGTTCAGGAGCTGATGGAGCTCGTCGGCCTGAATCCCGAGCACTACAACAGGTTCCCGGCCGAGTTCTCCGGGGGCCAACGGCAACGGATCGGCGTCGCGCGCGCGTTGGCGCTGCGCCCGAAGCTGATCATCTGCGACGAACCGGTCTCCGCGCTGGACGTGTCGATCCAGGCCCAGATCATCAACCTGCTGGCCGATCTCCAGCGGGAGCTGGACCTGACGTATGTCTTCATCTCCCACGACCTCTCCGTGGTCCGGCACGTGAGCAACCGGATCGCGGTCATGTACCTGGGCAGGATCGCCGAGCTGGCACCCACGGACGAACTGTTCGGCCAGACCCGGCATCCGTACACCCGGGCCCTGCTGTCGGCGTTACCGGTCGCCGACCCGGATACCGCCGACAGCAGGGAACAGATCATCCTCGGGGGCGACATCCCCGCCGCGACGAACCCGCCGGAGGGGTGCAGGTTCCACACGCGGTGCCCGAAAGCCCGAGCAGATTGCGCAATCACGGAACCGCCGCTGGCCGCCGTACTGGATGACACCGACGATCATCGGACGGCCTGCCTGCACCCGCTGACACTGGGCGAGGACCTGTCGACCGCCGTACCGGACTTGAAGGCATCATGACGGCGGCGTTGGAGCTCGTCGATGTCGTCGACGAGCCGAAGGCAATCGAAGGCCGCAGCCCGTTGGTGCTGGCGTTGCGGCGGTTGCGGCGGGACAAGGTCGCGATGATCTCGCTCGCGGTGATCATCCTGATCGTGCTGATGGCGGTGTTCGCGCCGGTCTTCGCCGCGATCACCGGGCATCCGCCGAACGAGCAGTACCGCGATATCGGCCTGACCCCGGAGGGGTTGCCGAGGGCACCGAACGGCACCTTCTGGTTCGGCACCGACGAGCTGGGCCGGGACGTCCTGGTCCGGATCGCGTACGGCGCCAGGGTGTCGCTGCTGGTGGGAGTTTTCGCAACGGCGATCACGGTCGTGGTCGGCGTCGTCTTGGGACTTGCCGCGGGGTTCCTCGGGGGGATCACCGACACCATCCTGACGCGACTGATCGACGTCGTACTGTCGGTCCCGTTCCTGCTGGTGGCGATCGCCCTGGTGTCCATCACCGGGCCGAGCCTGAGCGTGACCGTGCTGGTGATCGGCTTCTTCAGCTGGGCGTCGGTGGCCCGGATCGTCCGCGGCCAGGTGCTGTCACTGCGCGAACGCGAGTTCGTCGAGGCGGCCCGGTCGCTGGGCGCGAGTGACGGCCGGATCATGTTCGTCGACGTGCTGCCGAACGTGCTGGCCCCGGTGATCGTCTACACCACCCTGCTGGTCCCGGTGGTGATCGTGACCCAGGCGACGTTGTCGTTCCTCGGGCTCGGGCTGCCACCACCCACCGCCGACTGGGGCGGAATGATCAACTCGTCGCAGAACTACTACACGACGGCCTGGTGGTTCATCCTCTTCCCCGGTCTCGCGCTGCTGATCACGACGCTGGCGTTCAACCTGTTCGGCGACGGCGTCCGCGATGCCTTCGACCCGCGCGCCGACCGGAGTTAGGGGTCCACCATGGTGAGGTTCTTGCTCCGCCGCCTCGGGCACGGGGTGCTGGTGCTGTGGCTGATCTCGATGGCCATCTTCGCGCTGTTCTTCGTTGCCCCCAGCAACGTTGCGCAGACCCTGGCCGGCCGGCAGGCCACGCCGGAGACGATCGCGCTGATCCAGCACCGGCTCGGCCTCGATCTGCCGGTCTGGAAGCAGTACCTGAACTTCGTCACGAACGCCGTCCAGGGCAACCTCGGGTACGACTACTACCATCAGGTGCCGGTGACAACGATCATCGGGCAGGCGTTGCCGGTTACGTTGTCGCTGGCCCTGGGCGCCGCCGTACTGTGGCTGCTTCTCGGGGTGACGAACGGCGTCATCTCGGCCGTGCATCCGCGGTCGCTGGCCGATCGTGGACTGACGATGTTCGCGTTGTTCTTCTACTCGTTCCCGTCGTTCCTGCTCGGTCTGTTGTTGCTGTACTTCCTGTACTACCGGATGACCATGGCCGGGTTCGACTGGTTCCCGGCCGGCGGGTACACGGCGTTCAGCGACGGGCCCGCGGTGTGGTTCCAGCACCTGATCCTGCCGTGGATCGCGCTCGCCCTGCTGCTGGCGGCGACGTACACGCGGTTGACCCGCGGCTCGATGCTCGACGTCCTCGGCGAGGACTACATCCGGACCGCACGGTCGAAGGGAATCCGGGAGAGCCGGGTGGTCGTCCGGCACGGGCTGCGCAGTGCGCTCACCCCGGTGGTCACGCAGTTCGGGATCGACCTCGGGCAGCTCGTCGGTGGTGTCGTGGTGACCGAGACCGTGTTCAGCCTTCCGGGGCTGGGCAAGACCGTGGTCACCGCGATCAACCAGCAGGACCTACCGGTCATCATCGGCATCGTGCTGTTCGCGTCAGCCGCGGTCGTGGTGGCGAACATCCTCGTGGACGTCGCGTACGCCTTCCTCGACCCTCGCGTCCGGCTGCACTAATAGAGGAGGGCGGTGGTCTGCGGGCTCGGGGTCTGGAGCTCAGCGGCCAGGATCGCGGTGAGGGCGTCGTACTGGCGTACGGCGGCGGCGCGGTCGCCCTGGATGAGGTGCAGCGAGATCAGCGCGCGGTGGGCAGCTTCGAGCAACGGCTCGAGGCCCACCGCCTGCTGATACAAGGCGATGCTCTCCTCGACCCGGCCCTCAATGGCCTTGGCCTCGGCCAACGCCAGCAGATCCCCCTCCGCCATGTCGACAGCGTAGCCTCCTGGGATGCGGATCGTCGTGTATGGAGCTGGTGGAATCGGCTGTTATGTCGGCGGGCGGCTGGCTGCGAGCGGGAGCCCGGTGACGTTCGTCGGGCGTCCGAGGATGGCTGCCGAGCTAGCCACCCACGGCCTGCGGCTGACCGACTACCTGGGCGCGGACCTGCGGGTCGAGCCCGGCGCGGTGCGGTACGAAACGGCGCCCGGCGCAGCGGCCGAGGCCGATCTGGTCCTGGTGACGGTGAAGTCGGCCGCGACCGCGACCGCCGCCGACGAGCTCGCCGGGGTGCTCAAACCGGGTGCACTGGTGGTGAGCTTCCAGAACGGCATCCGGAACGGCACGATCCTGGCGGAGCGGTTGACCGAGCAGCGCGTCCTGACCGGGATGGTCCCGTTCAACGTGCTGAACAGTGGCGGCGGGCACTTCCATCAGGGGACCGAGGGCGCGCTCGACATCCAGCGTGATGCCGCGTTGACGCCGTACGTCGCCGCCTTCGAGCAGGCGGGGTTGCCGCTGAAGCAGCACCACGACATCCTGCCGGTGCAGTGGGCGAAGCTCCTGCTGAATCTGAACAACCCGATCAACGCGCTGGCCGACGTACCGCTGCGCGACGAGCTGTCGGATCGGGCCTACCGGCGTTGTCTGGCCGCGGCGCAGGCCGAGACCCTGGAGTTGCTGGCCGCGAAGGGGCTGGAGCCGGCCCAGATTCTGCGAGTCCCGATGCGCCGCTTCCCGATGATCCTGCGGCTGCCGAGCTTTCTCTTCCGCCGGCTCGCCGCCTCGATGCTCGCCATCGACCCGCTGGCCCGGACCTCGATGTGGGAGGACCTGCAGGCCGGCCGGACCACCGAGATCGACTACCTGAACGGCGAGGTCGTCCGCCTGGCCTCCGAACTCGGCCGAACCGCACCGGTCAACGCACGGCTGGTCGAGCTGATCCGGTCAGCCGAGACCAACCGGCGGCCGTGGTCCGGTCCCGAACTACTCCGCGAACTGCAGGGGTAGCCGCGCCCGGACACTGACGCTGACCAGGCCGTAGCGGAAGCCGAGGTGTTCGTTCAGCTGACGCATGTTCCCGTTGCCCTCCTGCGTCCAGGTGTAGATCTCGGTGATCCCGTGCTCGGCGGCCCACGCCATACTCGTCCGCTTCAGCGTCGAGGCAACTCCCTTGCCCCGCCAGTCCCGCCGTACGGCGGTGTAGGCGACCTCTGCGCGCGCAGGCTGGTCGGTGTCGAGCATCAGCCCGGCGACCCCGATCACCTCGTCACCGTCGAGCGCGACGAACATCGCGGCCGGATCGTTGATCCACTCAGTGGCCCATTCCTCGGCCGTGACCTGCATCGGCGGCTGAATGTCCATGTCGGGAAGCGTCGGCAACGCCAGCTCGTCGTACGCACGCGCCCACACCTCCGGTCGCTCCGCCACCGACACGATCCGGTACGTCGTGGGTGCGGGCGGCTGTGGTTCGGCATCGATCGCGCGGATCTGCTCCACCTGCCGCGCGATTTCGGTGTACCCGAACCGCTCGGCGAACGCCAGCGAGCCCTCGTCATCGACGCTGCAGCCGGTCCGTTCGTAGCCCTGGGCAACGGCATGCTCGGCGAGCTCTCGTAGGACGGCGGTGCCAATGCCTTGCCGGCGTGCCTCCGGACGGACCCGGGCCGCCAGGACTGCGCGGCCGGGCTCGGTCGAACGGTCGGCCAGGCCGTGACCGACCGCCTTCCCGTCGATCTCGGCGAGCGTCAGCAACCGCCCAGGACGGTCCATCCCGCGCAGCTCCGCCACGCTCGGGCAGCGTTCGTACGGCATCGCCGCGATCCGCACTTCCCGCCATGCCTCGTAGTCCGCGTCGGTCAGCACGGGCCGGATATCCACCATGCTGACGGTTGTATCAGGGACGGGCAGCTGGTGGCAGCAGGTTTTCGTCGGCGACCGCCCAGTCGGCCGGCTCCGGGCCGAGGTGGTCGAGCTCGTCGAGCTGCAACTCCGCCCACGGGGACAGGCCCGGTACGCCGCGGATCTCGGACCACTCGATCCAGCGGTACGCCGCGACCTCGGCGGGAGCGGGCTTCGGGTCGCCGGACCATCGCACCCGATAGACCGGGCAGACCTCGTTCTCGACCATGCCGTTCGGCATCTCGGCGCGGTAGCGGAATTCCGGCAGCACGAGCTCCGTCGTACCGTCGCTGATTCCGAGCTCGTCCGACAGCCGCCGTACGACGGCGTCCTCGATCGCTTCACCGGGGAGCGGGTGCCCGCAGCAACTGTTCGTCCAGACGCCGGGCCAGGTCGGTTTGCCGAAGGCGCGCTGGGTGATCAGCACCCGGCCGCGGTCGTCCACGACGTAACTGGAGAAGGCCAGATGTAGCGGTGTGTGGGCATGGTGGACCGTCGCCTTGGCCTCGGTCCCGATCGACCGGCCGTGCTCGTCCAGCAGTACCACCAGCTCCTGCGTCACCCCACGAGGGTATGCGGATATCGGCCTGCGGGCCGAATGAGTGCGTGTTAGCGTTCTCGCATGAGTATGCGAGGCGTTGTGTATCGACCGGCTCTGGGAGGAGCCGGCGTTCGGTAGTACCCACCTCGCTCCATCCAGAGCCTCCTCTTCTGTTGCCGGAGGCGCTGTCGCTGGGTGTCTCCATTCATTCTTCCTTTGGAGCACACCCCGTATGAATGATCCGCTGACCGTGATCGACCGGTTACGCCGTACCACCGACTCCATCGTCGGCGAGGCCGACCTGCGCGACCGCCTGGCCGCCGGCAGGCCGCTGCGGATCAAGTACGGCGTCGACCTGACCGCACCGGACCTGCATCTCGGGCACGCGGTCAACCTCTGGATGATGCGCCAGCTGCAGGACCTCGGCCACCAGGTCGTCTTCCTGCTCGGCGACCTCACCACCCGCGTCGGCGACCCGACCGGCCGCTCCGACACCCGCCCGGTGCTGACCCCTGCCGCGATCGCTGCGAACGCCTCGTCGTTCCTCGATCAGGTCTCGCTGGTACTGCGGACCGACCCTTCGGTTTTCGAGGTACGACGCAACTCGGAGTGGTACGACGGGATGCCGATCGCCGACCTGCTCGGGCTGCTCGGACAGGTCACCCAGGCGCAACTGATGAGCCGGGACATGTTCCGGGCGCGGGTCGAGGCCGGGCGCGAGATCGCCGTACACGAGTTGATCTACCCGGTACTGCAGGGCTACGACAGCTTCGCGATGCGCAGTGACCTGACGATCGTGGGCTCGGACCAGCTCTTCAACGAGCAACTGGGCCGCCACTTCCAGCAACGCCTGGGCATGCCACCGCAGGTCGTCATCACCACCACGATCACCCCAGGTCTCGACGGCCGTGCCAAACAGTCGAAGTCCTTGAACAACTACATCGGCCTGACCGACTCCCCGCGGGACAAGTTCGGCAAACTCATGAGCATCCCCGACCACCTGGTCGAGCCCTACGCCCGGGTCTACACCGAGCTCCCCCTCGACACTGTCGCCGCCCTCGCCTCCTCAGCAGACACCGGCGGCCCCGCAGCCCGAGACGCCAAACTCCGCCTCGCCGCAGCGGTCGTAACCCGCTACCACGGCGCCGGAGCCGCCCGCTCCGAACTCCAGTCCTTCCAGCAAACCTTCACCCACCGAACCCAACCCACCGACATCCCCACCGTGGTTCTCGACCACCCCGTCACCACCGTCCTCGACCTCCTAGCCGCAATCCGCCCCACCGAAACCCGCTCCCAACTCCGCCGCCTGATCACCCAAGGCGCCGTAACCATCAACAACACCCGCATCACCGACCCGACCACCCCCGTGGACCCAGTCGAACTAACCGTCCGCTCAGGCCCCCGAACCTGGCACCGCATCCACCCCTCCGCTGACGGCACCGGCGTACCGACCAACGGGTAGTAGTAGGCCGCGCGCCCCAAGCC
>NZ_SMKA01000189.1 GCF_004348455.1 Kribbella albertanoniae | reverse complement strand
GGGTGGGTCTGTGCGAGGGGTAGGTCCCATTCGGGGGTGGTCCTCATCGACGCCTCACCAGCACGAGCAGCGTGAGTATCAGGTCCACCACGAGCAGCCAGACGACCAGGTCCAGTTGCGTGAACATCAGCGCTCCTCCTCGGCCAGGTCGGAGCGGGACGGTACGTCCTCGGCGGGGTAGCGCTGTGTGCCGATCCAGACCGGCGACTCATCGACCCAATCGCACATCTCGCACATGCTCAGCCTCCCGATGCAGCGATGCCGCGTGGCGTGATGGTCCACACGATGACGCTGTTGCCGAAGCGGTTCTGACGACGCTTGCCGGTGTCCTCCACGAGGGCATCGATCGCGCAGCGCCTACGGCCACCGCTGATGCTCTGGTGGGATCGCCGCAACATGTTCTCCAGCTCGTAGTCGGTGAGCGGTCCATGCGCCCGCAGGGCGCGGAGGATGTCGAGCCGGATGCCCTTGAGCAACCGCGCCATGGTGTGCGAGGACTGCGGATGGTTGCGACCAATGTTGATCTCGGGGCCGGTGGCAACGGACGGCACCTCCGAACCGCACGCCGCCACCGGCCGAGCGCCGGCCGTAGCTGTGACCACTCGGCGGCGCGCTTTGTCGGCGGCATCCAGGCGCCGGAATTCGGGTCCACAGGTCGGGTGGTTTTCGTGGCCCTCGGCCATGATGACCGGGTGGAGCAGGGTTCCGCAGTAGCGGCACAGGACGGTCACGAGCAGCGCCTACGGCAGGTGCAACCATCGACCGGCGACCAGGTCCGGCACTTGCTCACGGCAAGTGCCTTGTGCCCGCACGGCGACAGGTACCAGTCCGCGGGACAGGGTTCGTGCGGCGTACCGCAGATCTGCTCGTCGTGGTAGCCGCCCACGCCCTTGTGACACAGGCCGCAGCGGAGGTACGGGTTCGCGAACCGGGTATACACATGGGTGCTCACGGCAACGCTCACGAGAACAGCACCCCCGCTGACTGGGGGGACGGCATGGGGGATGCCGAGGTCAGGTCAGCGGGGGTTGCCTCGGGCAACTCCGAGCCGAGCGGCACGGGCACATGGCCGATGTCCTCGCGGTAGTGGCAGGTCGGGCGGTTGGCTTCATCGACCCATCCGTCTTCGTCGGAGCGAAGGTCGAGCGAGTCATCGAACCACAGGTAGTGCTGGCAGTCGGCGCAGATGGCGCGGGCGGTTGTGAAGTCAGCCATGGTCTGCGGCACTCCCTCCGGGCTGGTCCTGGGCGGTACGGCGGCGGTGGCACAGCCCGCACAACGCGCGGAGGTTCTCCCAGCGGTTGTCGGAGGCGTCACCGTTGATGTGGTCGGTCTCTCGCGACCAGCGACGGCCGCACATCTCGCACAGCGGGTACTTGCGCCGACGCGCGATGCTCAGCGCGCGCCAGCCGCTTTGGTCGTACGGGCGGTTGATTCGTTGCCGGTCAGCGCGGCGACGATGGTTGAGGCACTGCGCGGTGCGGTCGGTGACCAGCTCGGGGCAGCCGGGGACACTGCACGGTCGCGGGGCGCGCGCGGGCATGCGGCATCACCCCGCAACCGAGTCAGTGGGAAACGACGGGCGGGCCGTCGTCGGGCCAGGCGGTCAACGCCTGGCGGGGTTGTCCTGGAAAGGCGAACGCCCCGACGAGAGACCGCGAAGCGAAGGGAGCACCAACTCTTCGGAGAGCCTGCAATCGTGCGGGGCGTTCTATCTGGATGCTGCACCACACCATCACGAGGGTGCAGTTGTTCCAGACTGAGGCCATCCTCACGCACGGGACAGGTCATCCGCAAGTCGGCGCGCTCGCCTTCGCGTTGGATCGTTGCGCCTGGCGGCGCGCTCGGCGGCGAACACATCGATGGGCCGGTACAGGAAGGGCTTTCCGCGAGCGTTCTCGGCTCGGCGTACCGGCTTGAGTAGACCGCGCTGCCTCCAGGAGTTGACGGTGCTCACGCTCACCTTGACCAGCGCGGCGGCCTGCTGGGCAGTCACGAGTCCCATCACTCACCCGCCAGACCGCACGCACCGCGAGGCATCACGTCGTGGCCGCAGGCCGGGCAGAATGCCGGGTCATCCTCCACGATGATGAGATCGCTCCCACAGCGGCAGCGGGCATGCTCGGGGCACCACGGATCGGGGCACAGGCATTCGTCGGTCATCGAGCGGCCTCCTCGACCAGCATCCGCACGAACAGCCGGTACTCGGACTGCTGCCAGGCGCGGCGGCAGGAGGTGCACCGGACGTAGTCCTGGCCGTCGTCGCGGACCAGGGTGAGGGTGTCGCAGTACGGGCAGGGCGCGGGCAGCCGGTGGACCAGCTTGGACCAGCCGAGGATCTGGTCAGCGCGCACGCGCAGCCGCAGGGAGCCGTCCACGGCGGTCACGCCGGGTTCGTAGATCAGGGCGCGGTGCCAGACGGTCAGCAGGCTCTGAGAGGCCGCTACGAGCGCCTGAGCGGGCCGCATGAGGTTGTACGGCCGACCGCGCCAGTTCATTGCCTCACGCACCTTCTGGTCGGTCAGGGTGGCCCATGCGGTCATCTCGTCCATGCACGACAGCGCGGCGTCCCTGACCGGCGAGTTGGACCCGAAGCCGGGGCCGCTGATCCGCTCGCCCTGGCCGCCTCGGTAGCGCAGCGACATGCGCAGCGAGACATACCGGCGCGCGAGTCCGGCGATGTCGGCGCGGCCACGCTCGGCGCAGCCTGGGCAGACGAGTCGTTCGTCTGCCAGGTGGCGAGGCCGGCCGTCCGGACCATGGCAGTGCGCGGACCGGCAGCGGCGCGCCTCGGCGATCGCGGCGGCGGTCATGCCATCACCTCCACGGGGTCGTAGACGACGGGTACGCGGGTGAACGACACGAACCAGTGTTCGGGCTGTGCGCCCTCGCGGTGTAGGTCCATCTGGTGGCGGAAGCCGAACATGTGGGCCATGTCGGCGTACGGGATGACCGAGGACTCATCGGTGATCCGGTAGCGGTGTGTCCAGCGGTGGCAGGTGATGGTGTGGGCGGTCAGGCCGAGCGCATCAATCGAGGGCTCGGGCAGGTCGGTCATCCAGATCAGGGACCACATCAGCGTGAGGTCTCGGTTGCCTTCCATGAGCCACAGGTCGGGCTTCTGCGCGCCGGGCGACAGCAGCATGCCGTCGTCCCCGATCAAGCGCCGGCCGTGGTCGCAGGTGTAGTGCCAGAAGCTCATGCCGACACCTCCAGGCGGTGCACGAGCTGGTCGGCGCGCTCCTGGACTCGCTCGGCCGACAACGGCCGGTTGTCCAGGTTGGCGCAAGTCCGGATCGATCGCAGAAGGGTGCCCAGAGCAAGCGACGGCACCCCATCGCGGATCTGCTGGACAGCTGTCCGTACGGCGTGGTTCTGGCACTGCTCGGCGAGGCTCACACTGTTGACGGTGATGACCTCTCGCGGGTCGGTCACTTGTCCTCCAAGGCGAACACGGTCACCCGCACACCGGGGTGACCAGGGAGACTGATTTCGGGGTCGTCCTGGTAGCGCTTGGTCGGGCTCCAGCCAACGATCTGGCAGTCGTCCTTGATCAGGCCCGCATCCACCAGGGCGTCCCCGATGGCGCGCTGCAACTTGTCCAGGTCGGGCTTGACGATCGGGTAGCGACGGCGAACGGACTTCGGTCGGCGCATGGCGAATTCGGCATGCACGGTCACCGCGCCGAGCAGGGGGAACGACCGGGGCGCGGCGAACATGGCATTGCGGGCAGCGGCGGTGACCTGCGTCCGCCAGGGCTTGAGGTTCTTGTTGGCCGAGGTGGTCACGGCATGGCCCTTGACCACGAATGCGCGGGTCGAGCCCTGCGGCTCGGGGTTGCCCACGACAACGAACTGCGCGGCGGCGATCACTGGTCCTCCAGCGGCGGCATCGCGTCGAACTCGCGCCAGTGCTGGACGTGCTCGTAGCACAGGTACCGCGCGCCCTGGCCGATGAGACGGCGCTCGAACCGGCCCGGCAGGGCCAGCGGTGCATGCGGGTCGGTGCGGTGGTTGGCCATGCAGTCGTCGCAGCGATGGGTCGCGCGATCGAGTCGGCGGTAGGTCGGCTTGCGGCGGCGATGGCTGTTGCCGGGGGCAACCCGATTCCGCGGTGCGACCTGTGGAAGACCATCCAGCGGCAGCGGGATGTCCACAGGGTTGTCCACAGCGTCCACAGTTGCCTCCTTCAACTAATCCGCGCGCGCGGGTAGGGGGTACCGCCTAGGGAACCGGGGTTATCTATTTCTATTTCTTAGAAGCGGAATACATCGGAACGTGATCTGGAATAGCGTTGGAATAGAGCCCTGTTCCGGAGCTGTTCCGCGCGGAATAGGGAGTCAGTCCGGCACTCGGTACAGGTGCTGCGGGATGTTGCGCTTGACCCTCTTGCGCTGGCGATCTGCGGCGCGACGTGCGGAAACGTCCGCCATCGACTCGTACCACTTCGGCCAACTGGGGATCCAGAACACATCGCGGTCCTTCTCCACCAGGAGGCCAACCGACAGCAACGCTTGGAGCGGCTTTCCATAGGCGGTTCCGCCGCACCTTGCGAGGTGCTTGCGCGTTACTTGGCCGTCGGTTTGGCGTTTGTACGCCTCTGTGAGGCACCTGAGGAAAAGTAGCTGCGCCTTGTGGGTAAGCCCCATGTCCTCGGCATCCTCGAAGAAATCCAGGTCCACGCAGATGTACCGCTTGCCCTGTCGTGGCATCAGTCCTCCTCATCGCCGCCGACCGCCTCTCTCAGTTCTCGGAGACGCCGCGCCACCTCGGCGGGGCTGTCATCCGGCTCGTGCGGGTGTCGGCGCGGGCGCGGTGGCTGGAACCGCTCGCGGACCAGCGACTCGTAGAACCGTCGCCTGCGCCGACTCCGGGTCATGGCACGCGCTCGACGGTGAGCCGGTACTCCGACGCGAGGCCGGGGAAGGTGACATCGACCTGGTTGGTTGGGTTGCCCTTGGCATCGGTCACGGCCCGCACGCTGGCCAGTTGCCGCGCCGAGCACAGCAGCGACGCGAGGATCAGGCCCGCTGCCATCTGGCCGTTGTCGTGGTCGGGGTCATCGAAGGGGTACGGGCTCACGGCTCGGCCACCTCCGCGAGGACAGGCTCACCAGCACCGGCCGGGACCTCCACCACACCGGCCCACAGGGGCGACAGCGCGGCCTTCGGGATGCGCAGGACCAACCGCACCATGTACGTCCCGGCGACGGGCGAGATCGGCCGCCGCTGACCGGCCCGGACGACGCGCGCCGACCGGACGGACGACCCGACGAACTCGGGTTCGACCTGGAGGTAGACCGAGGCGTCCACGTAGTTGTTCGGCTGCGGCGCGGTCACAGTTCCACCTCATCGGCAGTCACCAGCAGGCCGCGCGCACCGACCGCGCGAGCGAAGTCATTCAGGCCGGTGGTCTGGTACTCCACCTCACTCAGCGGACAGCGGTCGATGACCAGCGCGAACGGGGTGTCCGTGGTCTCGGGCGACCGGTCGAGCGGCAGCTCCAGAACCTGAATCCTCACAGGCGAATTCCAATCTCTCGGACCGCCGAGCGCCACGAAACGTTGGCGGTGATGTGTGCCTCCGGCTTCACGCCGGCCGTCTTGCAGTGCTCCACGAACCGCGCCAGTTCATCCAGCGTCAGTCCGTCCTTCTGGTCCCTCGCGGGCATGTGCACAGTGATGCCGGTGCTCATGGTCAGTTCCTCCCGATCCAGCCGATGACGGTCACGACGAGCCAGATCAGTACGCCGATCCAGGCCACCGCGAGCAGGCCGCAGAAGATGAACCAGGCGACGGCCACAACGTCGCCGCCCTTCACTGCTGGACCTCACCAGTGCCGGTGTCGACACCGGCCAGGGTCGCCAGCACCTCGGGGTCAGAGACCCCCGGCGTGAACGCGGTGACCTCCTCGTCCACCTGCATGGCCTGGGCCAGCTCGACCGACATGGGCAGGTAGGGCGCCAGGCGGCGGATGCAGGTCTTGCGCGCCATGGCGTCGTAGTCGGTGACCCACGGGCCGTCGTCCTTGGACCGGGCGCGGGCGCGGTAGCCCTCCACCTTGAACTTGTCGAGCACCACGAAGTTGGTGCCGCCGTTGGTGAAGGTGGCGCAGGCGTACCAGCACTTCACCGGGCCGGGGTCCTGACCGAGGGTCGGGGTGTGCTCGAGAAACGGGTTGGACCCGTACTTGTAGTCGAAGTGGTCGTTCTCGTAGACCGTCATCGCCATGATGTTGCGAACCTGGCCGGACTGGTTGGCCAACTTGATGTATCCGCGGTAGCCGATGATCAACTGCACGTTGCGTCCGAACGGCAGCAGGTACGCCTCACCGGTCGGGGTGTTCGGCTCCAGGCCGAGCTGTGCGGCGGTGAGTAGTGCGCCGAGGAATGACGCCTGTGTGCAGTCAGCCAGCTTCGGTGTCACACGGACCGCCGTGGTGGCGATGCGTGCGATCCGCTCGGGCTTCACATGGCCGGGCAGGGCCTTGGCGATCTCCGGCAGCGATCGGTTGATGAGTCCGATCACGTTGTCGGCGTTGCTCGCCTTCGGCTGCGTCCGCTCGACTTCCTTGCTTCTGGCCAGTTCCTCACGGACTGAGTCAGCAGTAGCCACGAATGGTGCTCCCTTCTAGACGACGGCAAAGCGGCGGGTCGGCTTGCCGGTGATGGTGTAGTTGTCGGCAAGGTCCGGGTGATCCGCGCGCAGTGCCTTGGAGTTGATGGATCGGCGGCCCGCGACGTTGGTCCAGCGGACTGCCGGTTGGCCGTGCAGGAGGCCAACCTCGTGGTCCCCCAAGATGTCCTTGAGGGCGTTGTCGACGGCCTGGCGCTGGGTCTCGAAGTACGCCAGTTCCTCGGATAGCTTGTTGCGCTGGGCCACAAGTCCAGCGGCATCCATACCCAGGTCGACGGTGGTCTCCGCTCGGGCCTCCGGGTATAGCTTGTTCAAGGCTTCACGAGTTGCGTCGGACCCATCGACGGGTGGCGGGGTGTCCCGCTGCACCAGGTCCCAGAACTCGGCCTCTCGTTCGAGCAGGTGCTCCTCAAGCCGCTCGTCACGGTCGAGTGCTCGCCAGCGGAAGTTCTGGCCGCCCACCAGGCAGCCGAAGTACACGACCGGCAGGCCGGTGACAGCCATGTAGTGCACGCCCTGGATCAGCGCGTGCTTGCCGATGCCATCGGGCTCGGCCCAGTCGTTGGCCAGGCGCAGACCAACGGTCTTGATCTCGGCAACGGCTACCGGCTCGATCTCGGGGTCGACGGCCTCGAACGGGCCACGGTCGCCCTCGTAGTCGTAGGCCAGCCGGTCCAGGTTGGCTAGTTGCCAGGGGCGCTCAATGGACTGAAGCGTTCCCGCGGCCGGCCGTAGGGTCAGGTAGGTGTCGCCCTCGATCGCGAGCCGGTTCTCCAGCTCCTCGGCGAGGATGTCCTCCAGCTTGGTTCCCCAGTAGGCCGCCTCGTTCACCTCGTAGCCATCGGGCTCGGGCGGCAGCTTGCCGGTCTTGCGCTGCCAGATCGAGTAGGCGGACTCATACGGGTTCAGGCCGAGGATGGCGGACGCATCCGATCCGCCGATCCCCTGAGACCTTTGCTTGTGCCAAGCAACTGTGTGGGGGGTGGTGGGCGGAAGCGTCTGGTACGCCGTCACGACGCCTTCCGGCGCGGGGTCTTGGCGGCCTTCGGGGCTCGCCGCTCGTTGCGGATGAACTCCTCGATGTCGTCCTCGGTGTAGTAGACGCGGGGGTTCTCGCCGGTGCCGATCGGGGTGTACCCGATGCGGCCCTCCAGGCGGAGACGGAGGAGGCCACGGTTGGAAATCCGGAGCCGTGCGGCGGTCTCGGTGGGGGTCAGTAGCCGATCGGTTGCCATGGACAACTTGCGCTCCCTTCGGTGTGTCGCCTTGCCTTGGGCAACAAAAACTGGCAATGGCTACTCACCGCAAGGGGCGTGTCCCTCGGGACCCCAAACAACACCCATTGGCACGGTTACGACGCCCCGTGCCGAGATTGATACGGCCGGAGCCGTAACCTCGCGCATGGTGGATCGTTGGCAACCGTTTTGTCCCGTAAGTCCCCGACTTTCTTGCTTTTTTCACCTAGTTGCATGGGTCTGGGGTGGCGAAGAACCTTGCGTCCGCATTACGGTCGGTCCTCAATTGCAACGTTCAACATCGGTAGCCCAGGACACCTGGGATGTCGGGTTGACGGGGAACGGAGGTGACAAGTTGAGTGCGAGTACGCGGGCGAAGAGACATGGCACGCCGAGTCGCGCTGGACCAGGAAGGTGACGGAAGCACTGTCCTAGTTCTGCGACTCGGCCAGCGTGTGGACTCCGACCTCATCAGGGTTCTGAACGACCAACTCCGGTCCTACATGCACCCTGTGGAGTACGCACGCAGGCCCCACACAAGCCGTGAGGCAGCCGCGATACTGGGCATCTCGCCGAAGACCCTGCTGCGTTGGGCACGCCAGGGCAAGATCCGCTACTGGGAGACCGGTAGGCGGATTCGCTTCCAAGGCGAGGACATCGAAGCCCTTCGCGAATCCATGCGGCGCGACAGGCTCACTGAAGAAGGCCGGTGAGCTTCACCCTCTACGCCCCTCTGCACCAAACACACCATCACGCAGTACCGCAGTACCGCAGTACCCAGGCCGGCCGTGGGAGGACGGCCTGCCGAAGGGAGCCCCATAGACCGCTGACGCCGGAGTGCTGACATCCCTCCCTCAGTTCGGCATTCCGGCGTCAGCCCTAGGGGCAGCACGTATCGGGGGAGCGGGCGGGTTGGCCATCACGCAACCCGCCCGCTACCGATCCGCCTAGGAGAGCGAGGCAACCAAATGACCCGGCGACGGTTCCACCCGACCCACGCCACGGAGCACGAACGGTGGCTGCGGCTCGTGCCACCGCCACCCCGCCACACGGTGCCGTCCTGGCGCACCAGGGCGCGCCACGGGCTGCGCCGACTGCTGCGAGTGATGGCCCGATGAGCGACGACGAGACGCGCCTGTACGCGACACCAGGACTGCCGGACCCCACACCGCAGGAGGTGTGGAACGCCATCAAGCAGCTCAATGAGGGCTTCACCGTCGCGGAGGTGCGCGAGCGGATCGCGGCCGACCGCGAGGCCCACAGGGACCGACTGACCGACCGCGAGCGCAAGCTGATGATCGAGATGAACGAAGCGTGCGACATCCTCGCCGAAGCCCTCGGGTACACCCACGACGAGCAGTACGGCTGGGTGGTCGGAGACCACACCATCGTGACGCTGGCAATGGAAGTCCGCACGCGCGGGGTCAAGGATGGCTGACCTGCTGAAGTGGTGCCCCAACTGCCACATGCCGATGACCCACGAGCACCGCTGGGACGGCATGGTCGATGAGGACGTGCTGCAAGCCGCCGACCTGGAGTGGCAGCGCGCCAAGTACAAGCTGTCCGACAACTGGCTGTCCTGCAATCACTGCGGGTTCGAGATGCCGGACGACCGCGACTGCGGCGGCGGCGTCTTCCTGATCGCCAACCCGTTCGGGCCACGGTCATGACCGCCCGAGCGCGCAGCACCTACAAGAGGCGCGTCTCGCTGACCTACCAGTACGGATTCATACCGCCCGGCCAGAAGGATTTGGTTGCCTGCGGATCGCTGCATGAGGCCCAGTTCTTCGCGGCCTTCGGTGCGCGGCTGATGGTGCGTGAGGTCGAAACCAAGATGGGCGACTGGCAAGAAATCGAGAGGCTATGACCGAGTACGAGACCTACCGGCCCAACGTGCCGTGCCCGATCTGCGCCAAGCGCGGCACGCTGCGGATCGAACAGCGCATGGAAGTACGCGAGCCCGGCACCTACAGCATCGCGGGGGTACAGCCGAAGGTTGCCGCCCGCATGCATCTGTGGCTGGTGTGCGAGCACTGCGGCGCGGAAGCGCGTCAGAAGGATGAGCCGTGACAACCCAGTGGTACACGGGGCAGGGCGGCCGGTTCCATTGCCAGGACCCCCACCTGCCCGGCCCTACTCACGATTGGGTGCTCGACCCGTGGGGGTGGACCATCCACAGCCGGTGCGGCCTGGTGCTGCGCGGCATGCAGCCAACCAGCGAGGACGGCACCCTGTGCACGATGTGCGCCGGGAAGCTGTTGCAGGAGAGGCGATGACCGAGCGGAACGCCTTCCTGCGCTTCACGTGCCCTCGCTGCGACCACACCAGCTACCACCCGAGAGACATCGAATTCGGCTATTGCGGCCGATGCCACGATTGGACCGGAGATGACTTCGATGGACTACCTGGACACGCCGGAGGCGCGGCGCTGGGCGATGCGCGTACGGACGCGACTGCTGTACCAGCGCGGCGCGTCTGGGGCGCAGGTCTCACCGGCCGAGGCTGACGCGCTGGAGGCGGTCGAGCGGGCGCGGACCCGTGTCGCCCTGGCGCTGGCGGAAAGCCTGGTCGGCCGTGACGAGTGACCTGAGCGAGTTCGCGGACTGGCTCGACGGCGAGGCCATCCGACTGCGGGACAACCGCTGGAAAATGCACGGCGGGACACGGCACCGGTACGACCTAGACCACTGGGCGGACGCGCTGCGATGGGCCGCCCGCAAGGCGCGCCAGCGCGCCGACACGCCGGGTGCGCCCACGGATTTTCCGGTGGGAACACCACGGGAACACGGGGGCGTCCCTCAAGTCCCGAAGTAACGCTCTGTGCCGATCCTGTCCCCTCCTGCCGGAGGGGCCGTCACTCTCCGCTGGTCAGGAGGGGGTTTCGGTTGATCCAGAAGATCGACGACGAGTCCGGCTACATCCGCAACCTCGGCCGTCCGCAGGCCGCCGCCGTCGAGGCCGCGGCCCGGATCGCGCAGGCCGAGCGGGACCGCGAAGCCACTGAGCGCGAGCAGGTCGCCAACGCCGCGAAGGCGGCCGCCGTACGGCAGAGCTCGATCGCCCAGGCCGGTTACCAGGCCGAGGTCGACCAGGCGAACTCGAAGGCGTCGCAGTCCGGCCCGCTGGCCGAGGCGCTGGCCCGCCAGCAGGTTGTCGTCGCCGAGACCGAGACCGCCAAGCTGAACGCGTCCCTGGCCGAGAAGCAGCTGGAGTCGTCGGTGCTGAAGCCGGCCGACGCCGAGGCCTACAAGCAGCGCACGCTGGCCAACGCGGCCCGCGACGCGCAGATCGCCTCCGCCGAGGCGAACGCCCGCGAGGTCACGCTGCGCGGTGAGGCCCAGGCGAAGGCGACCGAGCTGAACGGTAAGGCCGAGGCGGCCGCCGTCCAGGCGAAGGCGATGGCCGAGGCGGCCGGTATCAAGGCCCGCGCCGAGGCCCTGGCCACGAACACCGACGCCGTCGTCGCCCAGCAGCTGGCCGAGGCCTACCCGGAGATCGTCCGCGCCGCGGCGAGCTCGTTCGAGAAGGTCGGCAACATGGTCGTGCTGAACGGTGCCCAGGGCATCGAGGACACCTTGGTGAAGACGATCACCATGGGTGGTTCGGGCTTCGCGCTCGCCAAGCAGCTGATCGACTCGCTGAGCGGCAAGGACGAGGCCAAGCCCTCGCTGGAGCCGGTGCCCGACAAGACCGCCTGACAGCTTGGTGCCCCGGATCCCCTGTTGCGCAGGGGATCCGGGGCATCTGCCTTTTAGGCGGTGTGCAGCGTCAGACCGTAGGCCTGGAGAATCTCGTTCACCGGCTGGAACCAGGTCTCGCCGCCGCTGCTGCAGTTGCCCCAGCCGCCGGAGGTGACGCCCTGTGCCTGGTCACCGGTGATGAACGAGCCGCCGGAGTCGCCACCCTCGGCGCAGACGCTGGTCTTCGTTGCTCCGTAGAACAGCTGACCGTTGCCGTAGTTCACCGTTTCGTTCTTGGCCAATACGGCGCCACAGCGCCAATGCGTGGTCGAGCCGCTCCGGCAGATCGACGAACCGACCGGTGCTTCCCAGGACCCGCGGACGAGCGAGTCGCTGGTCTGGCCCCAACCGAGGACGACGGGCACAGTCCACCAGCCGTAGCCGGTCTGCACCCAGGCATAGTCGTTGCCGGGGAACGACCAGCCGCGGAACTCGCCCTGATTCGAACCGTCCCAGCCACGGACCACACCACCGCGGCCGCAGTGTCCGGCGGTGACGTAACCGCCGTGCACGGAGAAGCCGATCGAGCAGCGGATGTTGCTGACGTAGTACGGGTCGCCGCCGACTGTGCCGGCCGCGAACGTCTGCGGCGCCTGCGCCGCGACCTCGCGAACCGTCACCGCGCCGGCCTTGGCGACCTTGGCCACGAACGCGTCGACGGCCGGAGAACGCTTACCTGCTTGGACATTGACGACGACGCTGCCAGTCTTCGCGTCAGCTGCCCAGCCACTCACAGCAGCCGGCACGGACTTCCCAGCCAGCTTGTCGACGGCGTTCTTCTGCTTGTCCAGTACGGCGGCCGCCTTCGGTACCGCGACCGTTTCGACACCAGTCGCCCGTACGGCGTTCGCCCGGCTCGAACCGGCCAGCCCGACGACCAGTTTCTGGCGGGCGGCGTCGTACCAGGCACCGCCGTACTCGGGGCCGGCCGCCTTCTGGGCAACCGGTAGTAGCTTGGCGGCATCGGTCTCGGACTTCAGCCGGGCGTTCATCTGCTGCTCGGTCAGACCGAAGTCCTTCTGCATCGCGGCAGCCTGACCGGATACGGTCAACGGCTGATCGATGCCTGCGGCAACGGCCTGGCCGGGGATGCCGACGGCACTCACGACGAGTACGGCAGCCAACAGAACCTTCATGGATCACTCCTCACCTAGGGGCGGTTTCGGTGGGTGTGAGAGCGCTCTCTGGACTGAGAGTGGCGTACGCCGCAGCGATCGTCAAGACCGCGCGGGTCAGAGTCCCAAGTAGGCCAGAACCGCCAGCACACGGCGATGTCCGGAATCGGACGGCGGCAGGTCCAGTTTGAGGAAAACGTTTCCAACGTGTTTGTGCACAGCACCTTCGGAGATCACGAGCTTCGCTCCGATCTCGGTGTTGCCCAGGCCTTCGGCCATCAGGGCAAGCACTTCACGCTCGCGCGGTGTCAAGCGGTCGAGCGGATTGCTCTTCTTCACCATCAGCTGGCTGACGACTTCCGGGTCCAGCACAGTGCCGCCGGCCGCGACCCGCCGTACCGCCTCGAGGAACTCGTCGACGCGGGAGACCCGATCCTTCAGCAGGTAGCCGACACCCTCACTGCCGGCCGCGAGCAGTTCGGCCGCGTAGATTTCTTCGACGTACTGCGAAAAAACCAGCACCGGCAGGCCTGGCCGGATCCGGCGCGCCTCGATCGCGGCCCGCAACCCCTCGTCGGTGAAGGTCGGTGGCAGCCGGACATCGACGACCGCGATATCCACCTCGTGCTCGGTCATCGCCTGCGCGAAGCCGTCGGCATCAGCGGCGACCGCGGCCACCTCGAACCCGGAATTGCTCAGAAGCAGACCGAGCCCCTCGGCCAGGATCGGGTTGTCCTCAAGGATGATCACTCGCACGGAAGGATGACCTCGATCGTCGTGGGTCCGCCGATCGGGCTCCGCAGTTCCAGGTGGCCGTCGATCGCTTGCACACGGTGGAGCATGCCATGCAGGCCACTCCCCCGGCCCAGCAGGTCGGACTGCTCGTTGATGCGCGCGCCACCGATGCCGTCGTCGGTGATCTCCAGGTAGAGCTCGGGGCCACGCCGTTCCATCAGGAGATCGACGCGTCCGGCGGCGGAGTGCTTGGTGACGTTGGTGAGGGACTCTGCCACGACGAAGTACGCAGCGGCCTCCACCGCGGCCGGCACTTGGCCGAGCTCACCCATCCGCAGCTCTACCGGCAGTGGGCAGCGAGCGCACAGTGCGGAGATCGCACCGGCCAGACCGCGGTCCTGAAGGATGGGCGGGTACATAGTGCGCAGTACGCCGCGTAGCTCGTGCATGGCTTGTTCGGCACCATCACGTGCATCGTCGAGCAGTTTGGCCGCCTTCTCGGGGTCATCGGCCATCACCTGCTTGGCAACGCCGATGCGCATCGCCAGCGACACCAACTGGGCCTGGGTCCCGTCGTGCAGGTCCCGCTCGATCCGACGCAGCTCAGCGCCGTGAGAGTCCACCGCACCGGCCCTGGTGCGAGTCAGCTCCTCCACACGCCGACTGAGCCGCTCGGTCTCTAGCTGGTCCGCACTGGGCGCCAGGAGCTTCCTAGTCGCGTTGGCATGACCACGCGCCACCGCTGGCGCTACCCAGCCCAGCAGTCCGAACCCAACCGCCACCTGTAGCGGAGCGAGCCAGGCAATGTCCCACCAGCTGTTGACCGGCACACCCATCATCGTGAAATTGCCCGGGTCGAGCGGCCACAGCACTGCGGTCAGCACAGCAGCCGGTACGGCGAAGATCGCGCTCACCGCTATGAACAGCTCCGGGACGGCCGCCGCGCAGCCCAGGTAGAGCCAGAGGCTGCGCTTGAACGACTTGTCCTGCAGCAGGGTCACCACATCGGCCGAACCACGGGGGGCTGCCGCGGGCAACTGCGGTGCGTCGGACGCACCGACGTACCGGCTGGCTCGTTCGAGCTCACTGTTCGCCAGCTTGACCAGTCCAGCCGTCACGCCGGGAATCAGCCAGCCCACCAACAGACTGATCGGGGTGGCTGCGAACAGCACCAGAAACTTGAGGTACCGGACCATCAGGTATCCACTTGCCGGTCCCCCGCGTGCCAGCCGCTTTGTCCACGTCATACCCCGATCATGCGGCATGACTGGCGGGCAGGTCGGTACAGCAGGCTCTACTCTTCACACACCTGTCCGCTGGATCGTCACGGCGCCTCAGCGCTCCTAGCGTCGATCTGTATGACGACGACTCGCGTTGACCGCCGCACTAGAGCCGATCTGCCCATCTACCTCGTACTCGCGTTCGGCGGGATGTGGCTGGCCATGTCGCCGCTGCTGCTGAGCGGGTTCAAACGCACGGACACCCGGCCGCAGATGGCCATGTTCGAGACGGTGTGCGTCCTCGCGGCCATGCTGACGCCCGCGCTGGCCGCAGTGTTCGTGCTGCGCTACGTCGTGAAGGTGCCCGACCTCCGGGCCGCGCTCGGACTCGTGCTGCCGAGACCGTGGCGCAAGGGACTCGCGGACTGCGCACTCGCGGTCGCCGTACCGCTGGGGCTCACCTTGGCCTCGCTGGTGGTCGCCTGGCTCGCCGGTGGGTACGAGTTCGACCTGAGCAGGCTCTTCGGGCTTCAGATGCTCGGCTGGGTCGGGGCGACAGCGCTCCATGTCGTGGTGACGCTGCCGTTCTTCTACGGCGAGGAGCTGGGCTGGCAGGGGTACCTGCTGCCCCGGATGCGGCGCTACGGGCTACTGCCGGCGTACGTGCGGACCGGTGTACTGATGGCGCTGTGGCATCTGCCGACGCTGCTGATGGGCGGCCAGTACCCGGGGCACTCGATGCTCGCCTCGGTGGGGAGCTTCGTGATCGCTTGTCTGCTGGTGCTGCCGATCTTCAGCTGGCTGCGACTGCGGTCCGGCTCCGTGCTGCCCGCCGTACTGGCTCATGCTGTGGTCAGCAACGTGACCACTCGGCTGGTGTGGCAACTCAGCGCGCCCGGCCAGGACCTGGACCCGATGACGGTGGGTCTGCAGGGCTGGCCGGGCTGGCTGGTGATGGCGGTCCTCGTCAGCTGGCTGGCGTGGACGAAACGGCTCTGACTAGCAGTCCGCTACGCCGGGGAGTTTCGGGTTCGCGGCAGCGATGTAGACGTTCGTCATGTAGCCGCCCTGGTCGCGCAGTTTGGCCCACCAGTTGTTGGTCTTGCCTTCGGCGTTGACCGTGTCGCCCTGCGTCTGGCAGGTGACGAACACCTGCGTCGGGCCGGGGAGCTCGGTGAGGATGGTGCCGTTCAGGCGGGGTGTCGCGCGGACGCGGACCCCGCTGCCGTAGGTGGTGAAGTTGTACGTCGGCGGGTTCGGGTCGCCGCCGTTCACCAGCTGCATGTAGTAGGTCCAGTTCCAGTTCGGGCCCGGGTCGGTGTGCGTCTGGTTCGGGTACTCACTGTGGCCCTTGATGTGGGCCCGGTCCTTCGGGATGCCCCGCCGGTCGGCGATGTTGCGGACCAGCGCCGCCGACGACTTGTACATCGCGTCGGTGAACCAGGACGGCTGGCTGACCCAGCCCTCGTGCTCGATGCCGACCGTGTAGCCGTTCTCGGTGCCGACGTGCCAGGCCTTGTCCTTCTCGGCCACCATCTGGGTGACCTGGCCGTCGTTGGACCGGATCACGTAGTGCGCACTGACCTGGGCATCCGGGTTCTTGAACCAGCTGATGGTCCCGGCGTACGAGCCCTGCGTCACGTGGATGGTGATCGAGGAGATCGCCTTGGTCCGGCCGACGGTGTAGTTGCTGGGAGTGGCCGGATTCCAGATCGCGCCCGGGTAGTCGACGGCCTCGATCGACGACTCACTCTGGGTGCCGAGCGGGGCGACCTTCGCGTACGTGCCAAGCTGCGGGGTGACCTTCTTCGGCGCGACCGTCACACCTTCGGCCTGCACGCCGGCGCCGATGATCCGGAAGACCTCGTCGGTGTACAGGCGGGCGGTCGGTCCGTCGGCGGAGTGCGAGTACTTCGCGACGACCTCGTACCAGCGGCCGGCATCCCGGCGGGCATCACCTTGCAGACCGGAAGCGTCGGCGTACGAGTCGAGAACGGCAGCGGCGCCTTCGATGTTCGACGGCATGTCCTTGGCGAGCTGCTCGACCGGCAGTCCGGTCAGCTTGGTTGCCTCGGACATCGTCGGGTTCTTGTTGTTGCTGACCAGGTGCATCAGGCCGTAGCCGTTCGCCTGGCTCGGCTTGCCGTCATGGCCGTCCAGGTGCGACTCCGCGTACCCGACCGCGACCAGGACCTCCCGCGGTACGTCGTACTTCGCGGACGCGGAGGTGAACGCGGTCGAGATGTCGACCGGGCCGGCGGAGGCAGCGGTGGACTGGGTCGGCTGCGCGGCGTTGCTCGGCAGGGCGCTCAGCGCGAGCGCACCGGCGGCCGCCGCGGCCAGCAGGGCGGAGAGTTTGGGCACGGGTACTCGGGCGGTTTTCCCCATGGGGCGGTTCCTTCCCTAGGTCGGTCCATCGAGGGGCGTCGGTGGTCCCGGAGGCCTCACGCTAGGCGAAAACCTTCCGCCAATGCCAGTAGTTGGGTGAACTTTTTCCCGTCACGCCATGAATTCGCGTTATTACGCGATTCTGCCACGCAGAACGATCATCTTCGGGTGCGACAGGACGGCCGGGTTCACTCTCGGGTCGTCGTCGTAGACCACCAGGTCGGCCGGATCCCCCGGCTGCAGCGTGCTCGGTGCGCCGAGCCACTCGCGCGCCGCCCAGGACCCGGCAGCAAGGGCCTGCTCCCCCGACATCCCGATCTCGGTCAGCGACTGGACCTCCCGGGCGATCAGTCCGTGTCCGAGCACCCCGCCCGCGTCGGTTCCGGCGTACACGGGGACACCCCCCTCGAACGCGTCCCGCAGCCGGTGCAGCCGCCGCTCGTACAGGTCGGTCATGTGCGCCGAGTAGAGGGGGAACTTGCCGGCCGCCTGTTCGGCGTACTCCGGGAAGTTCTCCAGCTGAATCAGCGTCGGTACGACGGCCACCTGGCGCTCGGCCATCAGCGCCAGCATGTCCGCCTCGACACCGGTGCCGTGCTCGATGCAGTCGATCCCGGCGGCGAGTAGGTCGGGCAGCGCGTGCTCACCGAAGACGTGCGCGGTGACCCGGGCGCCGAGCTCGTGGGCGCGGGCGATGGCCGCGTTCAGCGCCTCGGCCGGCCAGCACGGGGTCAGGTCACCCGCGTCGCGGTCGATCCAGTCGCCGACCAGCTTCACCCAGCCATCGCTGCGGAGGGCCTCCTGCTCGACGTACGCGACCAGCTCGGCAGGCTCGATCTCCCAGCCGTAGTTCCGGATGTAGCGCTTCGAGCGGGCGATGTGCCGGCCGGCCCGGATGATCTTCGGCAGATCCGGGCGGTCGTCGATCCAGCGGGTATCGGTCGGCGAACCGGCATCGCGCACCAGCAGCGCCCCGGCATCCCGATCGGCGACCGCCTGCAGCTCCGCGGTCTCCCGGTCGACCCCACCATGGGTGTCGAGCCCGATGTGGCAGTGCGCGTCGACGAGCCCCGGAATGATCCAGCCACCGGTGTGCACGGTGGTGACATCGCCAGTGGCGGGCCGGTCGACGACCAGCCCACCACTGAGATACAGCTCCTGCGGCTCACCGGACGGCAGCACCGTGCCGACAAGCTTGAGTACGGTCATGCCCTGACGGTATCCGGGGCGGTCCTACCCGTGTGAGCCGCCTCCTGGCGTGCAGGTGGGGTTGGTCGGGTCGGCCGTGCACGGCGTACCGGTGGGGGTGTCCGTCGGCGTCGGGGTGGGAG
>NZ_SMKA01000188.1 GCF_004348455.1 Kribbella albertanoniae | reverse complement strand
GTGTTGGTGCCCCAGGGGTCGAAATCACTGGGCGCGTGAGCGAGCAGTCGAGCCCGGAAGGCTTCGCGGTCGGCGGCTCGCGCTGGGTCGGCGAGGCTGCTGGGGGCGGGGAGCCGGCCGGGTTGTTCGTGGGTCGGGTTGGTGCTGGCTCTGCGGGTACTTGCACCGGCGTTGCCGCTGTCGCTGGCCGTGTTTTCGCCCCAGCAGTTGACGTTGGCATTGGTGGTGGTGCTGGCGTGCGGGTTGGCTGAGCTGTCGCTGGCCGTGCTTTCACCCCAGCAGCTAGTACTGGAGCTGTTGGTGCTGCCATCGGCCGTGCTGGCGTTGACCCTGCTCCCGTCGACCGTGCTGGGACTGCTCGTGGTGGCACCGGCGTTGGTGGTGCTGGGACTGTCGCCGCTGGGGGTAGGCGCAGGCGTGACCCAGCCGATCAGAGCGGCGAGTGCGGCGCGGTCGGGCACGGGTGGTGGGTCGGCCCAGGATGGGCGGGTGACCTGGACACCTGCTGCGGTGATCGAGATCGCCCATTGACCGTTGTGGACCGCGCGATGGTGGGCGGAACACAGCAGCGCGAGGTTTTGGAGGCTGGTGGGGCCGCCTTCGGCCCAATGGGTCAGGTGATGGGCGTGGCACATCCACGGCGGTGCCTGACACACCACACAACCCTTGTCCCGCTTGTTCAACGCCCGGCGAATGTACCGGTTCACGAATCGCTGCTCCCTGCCGACGTCCAACGGCTGCGAGTCACCGCCCAAGACGATGGGCAGGACGGCGGCGTCGCAGGCCAGGAGCCGGACGGCACCGGCGGACAGGTTGTCGCCGAAGACCAGTTCACCTACCGCGCCAGCTCCCGTCGTACCGGTTCCGCCGCCGAGGGCGGCTGGGGCTGCGGCGAGGGCGGCTTTGAGGTCGTTGAAGTCGATGGTGACGGTGATGTGTGGGACGCCGGGGTGGTCGGGGTTGCCGGCGGCGGCGTCCATGGTCGCTTTCAGTGCGTCGGCTTGTCGCTGGTCCTGGGTTCGTGGGTCGCGTTCGCCGTCGATGGTCTTGTGGGGTTTGGATCCTTGGTGGATCTGGGTCTGGAGTTGTTCGCCGCTGGCACCGGCCAGGAATCCGGTGAACTTGACCCCGCCGTCGGTCTGCCGCAACCGCAGGAACTCCTTGCTGGCGGCTTCGTCTTCGGCTGGTTCGGGGCCGTCGGTGTCCAGTCTGGCCAGTACGTCTTGCCCGAACTTGGCGAGTTCGCGGGGGTTCGAGATGCGGGCCATGTCGACCATTTGTTCCTCGGCCACGGCCAGGGTCTCAACCGGCGTACTCGACGGCGCCTTCTCCAGGGTCCCCACGATGATCTTGGCCAGGTCAGAGCGCACGACCGCGGAACGCGTCGGATCGGCAGGATCAGGCATCGCGGCTGCCACCAGCGGGTACTTGCGCAGATTGGCCGTGAACGCGAGGTCTTTACGGACTTCGCGACGGTCGAGCCGGTAGCGTTCCGAGACCAGTTCGATGGTGTCCCGGGCACCCAGCTCCTGGGCTGCGCCCATCTCTTCCAGCCGGCCCATGGTCTGCAGCTCATCGGCCTTCAGCAGGGCCTTGGCAGCCTGAATGGTGTCCAGACGCGTCAGCAGTTCGCTGCTGCTCTGGGTGTACACCGGGGGCATCGCCAAGATCTCCATACCCCAAAGCTTAGACACCCCCACCGACACTTTTCGAGCCGAGAAGCCCTTATTTACAAGGGAATGTGTGGGCTGTTTGTGGGCTGGTTGCACACTCAACTTGCCCATACGTCCACCGCCAATGCTGCTTTGGAGGGCACGCCCTGTTCGGTCGCCGGCGTAGATGCTGGTTCCGGCGAGAGCGTCGAGTGAATCCTTGCCTCGGGCAACGAGTGCGGCAGAGCAGCCCTCCGTCCCGAAACAGCGGGCGACAGCAATGCCCAGTCCGGAGCTGGCGCCGGAGACGGTCCGCGCAAACGGGGAGTACCACGACCGGGCGGAGTGACGTGCCGTAGTCGTGGCGGTCCTCGAAACCTTCGGATTGGCCGGTTTCGGTCACCGTCACGGTCGGATCGATCTGTTGCGTCGTCACGGACAGCGAAACATCGTTGTCAGAGGTTGGTATATCGACTGATCTGCGGGTTTGGCCTCAGTTTTGCAACGTGGCAACGAACTCTTGCCAACGTTGTCAACGCTACTTATAGTCCGTGGCACCTCTCGGTCGGTGATGCCGTGGTCAACGCAACGGAAACTGAGGTGACTTTCGTCATGAACACAGTCCCTGACAGGAACAGCGCGTCCGCCAGCAACGAAGGGCCGCGCCCGCAGTACGAAGACGTCGCCGAGGTCGTCCGCTACCAGCTCAGCCGCCGCAGTCTGGTCGGCGGCGGTGCGGCGGCGGCTCTGACCGGTCTGCTGGCCGCGTGTTCCGGTGGTGGTTCGTACTCGGACAAGCCTGCCAACGACAAGCCTGTCGCGACCAAGTCGGTCCAGATCGGCAAGGCCAACATCCCGACGCCACGGGACCAGACGCTGATCGTCGGGCAGGTCGAGTTCACGGTCTTCGACAGTTTCAACAACCTGATCCCGAACGGCGCGCCCGGCAGCGGTGGCTACGAGATGTGCCGCGAAGCGATGTTCTACCTGAGTTTCGCGACCGGTGAGCTGACTCCCTGGCTGGCCACCGGGTACAAGTACAACGCCGGCAACACCGAGCTGACGATCACCTTCGATCCGGCGGCGAAGTGGAGCGACGGGAAGCCGCTCACCGCGAACGACTTCAAGTTCACCGTGATGCTGCTGCGCGACCGTCCGGAGCTGTTCGGTGGCGGCGGCGAGCTGAAGGAGTTCGTCAAGGACGTCGAGGTTCCGGACCCGCAGACCGCGGTGATCAAACTGACCAAGGCGACGCCACGGTTCCACTACAACTTCATCTCCGCGATCTACGCCGGGTTCGACATCATGCCCGAGCACATCTGGAAGCCGCAGGATCCGACGAAGTTCAAGAACAACCCGCCGGTCAAGAGCGGCCCGTACAAGCTCAAGCAGGCGATCCGGAACCAGAAGATGTTCGTCTGGGAGAAGGATCCGAACTACTGGAACAAGGGCAAACTCGACGTCGGGCCCCAGTACGTCGTCTATCAGAGCACGTCGAAACAGGCCGACCAGGCCGCACTGGCTTTCGAGCGGGCCGAGTTCGACGTCGGCTCGATCGACGAGCAGCACGCCAAGCAGTTGCGCAACACCGGCTACCCGAACCTGGTCACCACCCAGTTCAACGACCCGAACCCGCGGGTGATGTGGCTGAACTGCGACCCGTCGCGCGGTGTCATCTCGGAGCCGAAGATGCGCTGGGCGATCAACTACTGCCTGGACCGGGAGAAGATCGGCAAGTCGATCTGGCAGGTCGAGGTGCCGCCGGCGATCTACCCGTGGGCGGACTACCCGACCAACGAGAAGTGGAAGAACGACGAGATCGCGAACAAGTACAAGTTCGAGTTCAACCCGCAGAAGGCCACCGAGCTGCTCGACGAGATCTGCCCGAAGAACGGCGCCGGGAAGCGGGCGTACAAGGGCAAGGAGGTCAACCTCGAGATCATCACCGCCTCCCCGGTCGACGGTGGTGAGTACGCGATCGCCAACGTGCTCAAGACCGAGCTGGCGAAGGTCGGCGTACCGGCGACGCTGCGCAGTCTGTCCGGCAGTGTGCACGGTGAGAAGTTCGAGCGCGGTGAGTACGACATCGACTCGAACTGGGCCGGGATCTCGTTCGATCCCGCGCAGATGTACGCCGACTGGGAGAGCACCCGGGCGCAGCCGATCGGCAAGAACGCCGCCGGCAAGAACAAGATGCGCTACCGGAACCCGAAGTTCGACGAACTGTCGCGCAAGCTGGCCGCGATGGACCCGGCCGCGCCGGAGGCGAAGCCGCTGCTCGACCAGGCGCTGGAGATCTACTTCCAGGACCTGCCGCTGCTGCCGGTGATCCAGACCGGCTATCCGTCGTACTTCAACACCGCGTTCTGGACCGGCTGGCCGACCGACGAGGACCTGTACCAGGTGCCGCTGAACTGGTGGCAGCACTTCATGTTCATCATGGCCAAGATCAAGCCCACCGGGCAGAAGGGGCCGGCGTGACGGCGGAGGCCCCGCCGGCGGTTGCTACAGGCAACAGCCAGGAATCCGCATCCCCGGCGTCGGGGGTGCGGGCCTGGATGTCGCGGCACCCGCTGGCGGCGTACGCCGTCCGCCGGTTCGGGCTGTACCTGGTGGAGCTGTGGGGCGCGCTCACCATCGCGTTCTTCTTCTTCCGCCTGATGCCCGGTGACCCGATCCAGACGCTGATCCAGAGCCTGCAGCAGAACTACATCTACAACCAGCAGGCCTCGGCCGAGATCATCGCCCGGTACCGCGCCGAGTTCGGCCTGGACGGGAACCTGCTCTCGCAGTACCTGGTGTACATGAAGAAACTGATCCTGCACGGCGATCTCGGGCCGTCGCTGATCAGCTACCCGACACCGGCCCAGGACGTGATCCTGCGATCGTTGCCATGGACAATCGGTCTGCTCGGGATCGCCGCCGTACTGTCCTGGATCTTCGGCCTGGCGCTCGGCGCGGTCGCGGGCTGGCGGCGCGGCAAGCTCGGGTCGCGGATCATGACGAACCTGTCGATCGCGCTCTCGCACGTCCCGTTCTTCTTCGTCGCGCTGATCCTGGTCTACATCTTCGCGTACTCGCTGGGCTGGCTACCCGCCCGCTCGGCGTACGACTCCAACATCAATCCGGGCTTCAGCCTGGCCTTCATCGGCAGCCTGCTCAAGTACGGATTGCTGCCAGGGTTGTCGATCGTGCTGATCGGGACCTTCGGGTGGATCCTGTCGACGCGGATGCTGATGGTGCCCGTTCTCGGCGAGGACTACCTCGTGTACGCCGAAGCCAAGGGTCTCAAGCCGTGGCGGATCCTGACCCGGTACGCGTTGCGCAACTGCTACCTGCCGCAGGTCACCGCGTTCGGTATCTCGCTCGGCTTCATCTTCAACGGCAACGTCCTGGTCGAGCAGCTGTTCAACTATCCGGGTCTCGGGACGACGCTCGTGACCGCGATCCAGCAGCTGGACTTCAACACGATTCTCGGCGTCACGGATATCGCGATCTTCTCCGTGCTGACCGCGGTTCTCCTGCTCGATCTCCTCCTCCCACTACTTGACCCTCGGGTCAAATACTGGAAGTAGATGCCGATGCGAATCCTGATAGCTGTACTACGGACGATCCGGAACAGCCCGCGCCTGGCGATCGGGCTGGCGATCCTGCTGGTGATGGTGCTGGTCGCGGTGTTCAGCCCGCTGATCGTGAAGGGGATCGGCGGATCGACGGATCCGCTGGAGCTGGCGGCGTACGAGCGGTGGCTGGTACCCGGGCCCGATCATCTGCTCGGGACCGACCAGTTCGGGCGTGATGTGCTGGCGATGGTGGTGAGCGCTCTCTCGGTGTCGCTGCAGATCGGGGCGATCGCGGGCGTGATCTCGACCGTGGTCGGTGTGATCGTTGCGTTCGTGGCGGGCTACAAGGGTGGCTGGATCGACGGGATCTTGTCGACGTTCACCGGGATCCTGCTGGTGATCCCGACGTTCCCGCTGCTGATCGCGCTCTCTGCGTACGCCAAGAACGTGAGTCTGTTCCAGGTCGGCGTGATGATCTCGATCTTCTCCTGGCCGTTCGCGGCCAAGACGATCCGCGCGCAGGTGCTGAGTCTGCGCTCTCGCCCGTACGTCGATCTGGCCCGGGTCAGCAAGGCCCGTGATCTTGAGATCATCACGACCGAGTTGCTGCCGAACCTGCTCCCGTTCATCGGCGTCGGGTTCGCGTCGTCGGCGCTGGGTGCGATCTTCGGCCTGGTCGGGCTCGAGGTGATCGGGCTCGGTCCCGGAGGCGTGATCGACCTCGGGCAGATCATCTTCAACGCGATCAACACCGGTGCGCTGACGCTGGGGGCCTGGCCGATGTTCGTGGTCCCGATCGTCTTGCTGACCTTGCTGTTCGCCGCGCTGAACATGGTGAACATCGGGCTCGAAGAGGTCTACAACCCACGGCTGAGGGGAGTGGCCGGTGAGTGAATCGGTGAAAGAATCCGCCAAGCACAAGGGGACCGCGAGCGACTCCGGGTCGGTGCTGGAGATCAAGGGTCTCGACGTCACCTACTCGACCAGCCGAGGCGACGTCCAGGCAGTGCGTGGGCTCGATCTCGCCGTCCGCCGCGGCGAGATCCTGGGGATCGCGGGGGAGTCGGGCAGCGGGAAGAGCACGCTCGCCGTGGCGCTGCTGCGGCTGCTGAAACCGCCGGGCAAGGTGACGGCCGGGTCGGTGATGTTCCGGCCGGCCGGGCGATCGCCCGTGGACCTGCTCAAGGTGAACGGTGAGGAGCTCCGGGTCCTGCGGTGGAGCGCTCTCTCGTATCTTCCGCAGGGATCCATGAGTTCGCTGAATCCCGTGATGCGCGTTCAGGACCAGTTCAAGGACGTGATCCTGGAACACGCTCCGGCGCGCAAGGACTCACTCGGTGAGCTGATCCCGCGCCTCCTGAGTCAGGTGGGTCTCGA
Organism: Kribbella albertanoniae; assembly: GCF_004348455.1. Taxonomy (GTDB): domain Bacteria; phylum Actinomycetota; class Actinomycetes; order Propionibacteriales; family Kribbellaceae; genus Kribbella; species Kribbella albertanoniae. The sequence continues at coordinate 11,965 of NZ_SMKA01000188.1, read as the reverse complement.
GCCGCGCGTTGCTCGGATGTACCCGCACGAGCTTTCCGGTGGAATGAAGCAACGCGTCCTGATGGCGATCGCGGTCGCGCTGGAACCTGATCTCGTGATCGCGGACGAACCGACCACCGCCATGGACGTGACGATCCAGCGGGTGATCCTGCAGTCGCTCGCCGATCTGCGCACCGACTTCGGTGTCACGCTGATGGTGATCTCGCACGACATGGGCGTGCACGCGCAACTGGCCGACCGGGTCGCGGTGATGTACGAAGGCCGGTTGGTCGAGGTCGGCGACGTACGGCAGGTGTTCAAGGATCCACAGGATCCCTACACCCGGCAGCTGATCGAGTCCATTCCGCAGGTCGGAAGGAGAACCTCGTGAAGTCCGAACTCGAGCTTCGCAATGTCCAGCAACGGTTTCACGCTCGTGGGGTCGCGGCCGGCTACATCACCGCGGTCGACGACGTGAGCTTCACGCTCGCAGCCCAGCCGCCGCAGGTCGTCAGCCTCGTCGGCCAGAGCGGCAGCGGCAAGAGCACGATCGCCCGGAACGTTCTGGGTCTCCAGAAACCGACCTCAGGATCCGTTCTCTACGGCGGCAAGGACATCTTCAAACTCAGCCGCGCCGAGTACGACGCCTATCGGCGCGATGTGCAACCGGTGTTCCAGGATCCGTACGCGATCTTCAATCCGTTCTACCGCGTTGATCGCGTGCTCTGGAAAGCGGTGAACAAGTTCGGCCTGACCAAGAGCCGTTCCAAGGGCCTGGCGCTGATCGAGGAATCCCTGAGAGCAGTGCGTCTCGAGCCCGAGAACGTTCTCGGGCGTTACCCGCATCAGCTCTCCGGTGGTCAGCGCCAGCGGATCATGCTGGCCCGGGTGCACATGCTGCGGCCGTCGTTCATCATCGCCGACGAACCGGTCTCGATGCTGGATGCCCAGGTCCGCAAGCACTTCCTGGACATCCTGCTCGACTTCCAGCGTGAGCACGGCATGACCACGCTCTTCATCACCCACGACCTGTCCACCGTCTACTACCTCGGTGGCGAGGTCATGGTGATCACCAAGGGCGAGATCGTCGAACGCGGTCCCGTGTCCACGGTGATGCACGAGCCCTCCCACCCGTACACCAAACTCCTCCTCGACTCCATCCCGCAACCCGACCCCGACCGGCGCTGGACGAACCGCATCACCGTCGACGAACTCGAGGACCAGGAGCGTGCCGACGCCAAGGCTGCCCCGGCGCCGGAAGCTCCCATCCTGTAAGTCAGACGGTGCGGATGGCTGGGTCGCTGAGGCCGGGGAGGCCGGTCTCGACGTGGCCGGCGAAGCGGCGTTGGTACGACGGATCGGTCGGAGTCGTGACCGTGACGTCGTACCAGCGGCGGGTGGTGGTGATCAGGTGAGTGGTCTGACCCGGCCTGAGGCTGAGGGTCCTGGGCGTGCCGCCGTAGGCGTTGGTGATGGTGACCTTGCGGGCGACGTCGGTGGTGAAGGTGAGCTTGACGTCGCCGGTGTGGGTGTCGCGGGCGGTGACCTCCAGAGCCGTGGCGGGCTTGCCCTTGAAGGCGCGGAGGAAGCCGTTCGCACTGTGCACGGTCAGGTCGTAGACGCCGCCGTACGCGGTGGCGTTCCAGCTGTCGGAGAGCGTCTTGCCGGCCGAGGTCGTGTAGGTCCACGGGCCGTCCGTGCGGTTGTACGCGGTGACGAGGAACTGCGCACCGGCACGCGCACCGGACGAGAACGTCAGCGTGTAGCGGCCGCCGGCCGAGGCGCCGTCGACGATGGATGCGTAGGGCAACGGCCTGGTACGGCGGGAGCCGCGTTCCTGCCCGGGGAGTTCGCCCAGCGGGGGCGACGTCGGCACGTAGGTCGGGTGCCGCTCGTTGTCCGGCGGCTCGTAGGCCGAGGTGTCGGGGAGCGGGGCCGGGCGGCTGTCCGCCGTACCGAAATCGAAGGCGGAGGTCAGGTCACCGCAGATCGCCCGTCGCCACGGCGAGATGTTCGGCTCCTCGACGCCGAAGCGCTTCTCCATGAAGCGGATGACCGAGGTGTGGTCGAAGACCTCGGAACACGTGTAGCCGCCGGTGCTCCACGGCGAGACCACGATCATCGGCACCCGGGGACCGAGACCGTACGGGCCGGCGCCGTACCGCTTGTCGCCGGCGAAGTTGTCCGGGCCGACATCGACGGTGGACAAGCCCTGATTGGCATCGGCCGGCGGGAACGGCGGGACGATGTGGTCGAAGAAGCCGTCGTTCTCGTCGTAGGTGACGAAGAGCGCGGTCTTGCTCCAGACCTTCGGGTTCGAGGTGAGGGCGTCGAGGACGCGCGAGATGTACCAGGCGCCGTAGTTGGTCGGCCAGTTGGAGTGCTCGCTGAACGCCTCGGGCGCCGCGATCCAGGAGATCTTCGGGAGCCGGTTGGCCTTCACATCCGCGCGAAGCTGGCCGAAGTAGTCCTCACCGGCCTTGGCGTTCGTCCCCGTGCGGGCCTTCTCGAAGAGCGGGTCGCCGGGCTTCGCGTTGCGATAGTTATTGAAGTAGAGCAACGAGTTGTCACCGTAGTTGCCGCGGTAGGCGTCGTCGATCCAGCCCCAGCTGCCCGCCGCGTCCAGCCCGTCGCCGATGTCCTGGTACACCTTCCACGAGACACCGGCCTGCTCGAGACGCTCCGGGTACGTCGTCCAGCCGTAGCCAAGCTCGTCGTTGCCGAGAACCGGACCGCCGCCGGTGCCGTCGTTCCCGGTGTAGCCGCTCAGCAGGTAGTACCGGTTCGGGTCGGTCGCGCCGATGAACGAGCAGTGGTACGAGTCGCAGAGCGTGAACTTGTCCGCGAGCGCGTAGTGGAACGGCATGTCCTCGCGGGTCAGATACGCCATCGTGGCGACGTGGCCCTTGCCCGGGATCCAGTTGTCGTAGTTGCCGCGGTTGATCGCCGCGTGCCCGTCCGGCCAGCTGTGTGGCAAGCCGGTCAGGAACTGCAGCCCGAGGTCGTCCGCGTCCGGGTGGAACGGCGGGACCTCCTTGCCGGCCTTGTCGCGCTGGTAGAACACCGGCCGTCCGTTCGGCATCACCACCGGCCGCGGATCACCGAACCCGCGAACCCCCTTCATGGTGCCGAAGTAGTGGTCGAACGACCGGTTCTCCTGCATCAGTACGACGATGTGCTCGACGTCGTTGATATCGCCGTACCGGTGCTGCGCCGGGATCGCTGCGGCCTGCCCGATGCTGTTCGCCATCGCAGCGAAACCGGCCGAGGCGCCGGCCAGTTGCAGGAACCTGCGGCGATTGATGTCTGGCATGCGTGTCTCCTGTCGGACGGGTGGGGCGGATGGAGTGTCAACCACCAGCACTGCATCGCAGGCACCCTAACCTGAACGATTAACCGACGGAAGATGAACGTTCCTGTTCTCAGCTGAGCAGTTGCAAACTGTTCTGAGCAGACATGGCTCCGCCCCGGCCGTGAGGGCCAGGGCGGAGGACGGTCAGCGCTTGATGGCTATGCAGGTGGCGGTGGTGGTTTTTGAGGGGTCGCTCTCGGACTTGGCGGTCAGGGTGATCTTGGCGACCGGGGCGGTGCCGGGCTTGGTGTGGACGGGGACGGTGACCTGCTGGCCGGCGTCGGCTGTGGTGAGGGCGTTGGGGAGGGCGACTGTCCAGTCCTTGCCGTTCACCTTGGCGGACAGGCGGTAGACGTCACCCTTCAGGTACTTCGCGACGTCCTCGGGGTGCTCTGATGTGGCGCCGGCCTTGCCGGTGTTGGTGAGCTTGAAGTTGCAGGTCTGGACACCGGCACGACCCGGTACGGCGACGGCCGGCTGCACGCGGACTCCGCGCTTCTGCGCCCCGGAACCGTCGAGCGAGCGGATGGCGACCGTGTACGACAGCACGCCGGCCGCGTCCCGCCGTACGTTGGTGATGTAGAAGTGCAGGCGGTTCGGGGTGTCGGTGTACTCGTACTCGCTGCCCGAGTTCGTGCCGGCGTGGAAGAGGGCGTCGGACAGCTGGCGGTAGTCGCCGATCGTGATCGGGACCTTGGTGCCGTCCGGCAGGACGTAGTCGGTCATGTTGATGTCCTGCGGGTTGGCGTCGATGACCCATTCGAACGGCGCCGCGTCCTGGTTCTTGGTCTTCGCCAGCAGGACGCCGGAGTCGGGCGTGAACGAGTCCGTGCCCATCCGGTCGACGACCTCGACCGTGTAGTTGTGGTACCCGCGGCCGTCGCAGAACGGATCCTTCGCTACGTCGCACGCCGGTGCGAGGTCACCGCCACCACCGAGCTGGATGTTGACGCCGGACAGTCCCTTCGCCCCCGGGTCGACCGCCCGTGCGGTGACGTCCGCGACCACGACTCCGGAGGTCGCGAGCGCCTCCCGGGACAGTCGCAGGACGTTCTGCTCATCGACCATCTCGAGCTTGATCTTGTTGCGCAGCATGTGTTGTGCGCCCATCGAGGCACCACCGGTCGCCGGGATCATCCACCGGCTGTGCGGACCGCCAGGGCCGTTGAAGGTGCCGCGGCTGAGCATCTCCCAGATCCCGGAGTACGCGCGCCGCGGCGGCACGCCGTACGGGTTGTTGTAGTTGTCACCGATGCCGAGGATGTGGCTGAACTCGTGCGCGAAGACGCCCATCCCGGAGCTCTCGGCCTGCGTCGACGATCCGCCACCGGCGTTCGGCCAGATCGTCGAACCGGCGGCCCAGGACGTCCACTCGACGTACCGGGTGTTCGACCAGTTCGGCATCGCGGGGTCCGGCGGGCCGAACTCGTCGCTGACGTCCTCCTTGGTCGGGAACTTCATCATCCCGAACTCCTGCCAGGTCGAGGACTCGTCCTGACCGGCGCTGAGGAAGAACACGAAGTCGAACCCGGCCGGCACCTCCGGGCCCTCGTCCGCGACCCAGGCGGCGCGCCCGTCGGTGCGGATGTTTCTGGTGCAGGTGTCCGCGGCCGGGCAGTCGCTCGGCTTCTGCATCTCCATGGCGTACTCGTGCGACTTGCCTGGCATCCGGTACGGGCCGAACGCGGTGAGGTCGACGCCGTACCGGCCGGCGGAGTCCTCCATCCAGTACTCGTGCAGTGTGTGCCCACGGTTCAGCTGACCGGGCGTGTTCAGGAAGTTCTTGTAGAACTGCGCAGTCTGCTCCCGCGGTACGCCGCTCGCCTCGGCACTCGGGTTGCCGAACACGGTCGAGCCCTTGGGCTTGGTGATGACGAAGTCCTGGTTCGGGTAGTCGAGCAGCACCAGCGCACCCTTGAACGTGCGCTTCGACCCCTTGACGTTCGGGTCGGCCCAGTTCGTCCCGGGCGGCTTCTTGTAGTCGGACCACGTCATGTGGTCCGGGTTCTCCCAGTTCTGCGGATCGATCGGACCCGGCAAACCCTCCGGCGCCGCACTGGCGATCCGCTGCGCCGGCCCCGACTCCTGCCAGGGCTGCTGCTGCGGCCAATGCGGGTACTGCCAGGCATTCGCGGGGTCCGGGGGAGCGGTCGCACTCGGCGACGCAAGCGCCAGGCCCGGCGCCGAAATGGCAGCCAGCAGGGCGATCACACGCAGGGCGACTCGATACTTCCGTTGCTCAGACACGGGCGGGCATCCGATCGACGAGATGGGCGCGACAGCGCCACTCAAGGGACAGGGGCAAGCCATGAGCATGCCTCGCCAACACCCCTGACCACAACAAATGAGATGACTGTATACAGTATGTCGTCGAGTGGTTAGTCTGGCCGGGCATTGGCGGCGTGGGATGGAGGAGCTATGTACACGGTCACCGACCCGGCGACGGGTGTGCTGGTGGAGGAAGTGGCGAACTCGACGGCGGAGGAGGTTCGCGACGCGATCGGGCGGGTGCATGCGGCGTATCCGGGGTGGCGCGACCGGCCGGTGGCCGAGCGTGCGGGGATCGTGGGGCGGGCTGCGGACCTCTTCGAACAGCGGGCTCAGGAGCTCGCCTCGATCATGACGCAGGAGATGGGGAAGCGGGTCAACGAAGGGCTGGGCGAGGTTGGCATCGTCGTCGACATCTTCCGGTACTACGCGGAGCACGGGCCGGCGTTGCTCGCGGACGAACCGCTGGAGGTGAAGGGCGGCCGGGCGGTGATCACCAAGGGCCCGATCGGCGCGCTGCTGGGGATCATGCCGTGGAACTTCCCTTGCTATCAGGTGGCGCGGTTCGTGGCGCCGAACCTGGTGCTGGGGAACACGATCCTGCTCAAACACGCGTCGATCTGCCCGCGGTCGGCGCAGGCGATCGAGGACATCCTGCACGAGGCCGGCGTACCAAGAGATGTGTATGTGAACACGTACGCGTCGAGCCGGCAGATCCCGGCGATCCTGGCCGACGACCGGATCATGGGGGTCTCGCTGACCGGGAGTGAGCAGGCCGGGATCTCGGTCGCGGCCGAGGCCGGGAAGAACCTGAAGAAGACCGTGCTCGAACTCGGTGGTTCGGACCCGTTGATCATCCTCGACACCGCGGACATGGACGAGACGGTCAACGCCACCGCGACCGCGCGGATGCGGAACTGTGGCCAGTCGTGCAACGCGCCCAAGCGGATCATCGTCCTCGCCGACCTGTACGACGAGTACGTCGACCGCCTGACCAAGCGGGTGGCCGAGTACTACGTGCCGGGCGACCCGTCCGATCCCGAGACCAAACTGCCGCCGCTCGCCTCGATCGCGGCCGCCGACGAGGTCGCGGGCCAAATCGCCCGAGCGGTCGAACAAGGCGCAACCCTCCGAGCAGGCGGCCGTAGGATCGGCCCCGGCGCCTACCTGGAAGCGACCGTCCTGACCGACGTCGCGCCCGGCACGGACGCTTACTACGAAGAGATTTTCGGCCCGGTCGCGATCGTCTTCAAAGCCGCCGACGACGACGAGGCAGTCCGGATCGCCAACGACACGCCGTTCGGACTCGGCGCCAGTGTCTGGGGTACCGACCCGGACCGGCTGCGTCGCGTCGCGGATCGCATCGACGCCGGAATGGTCTACTTCAATCGCGCCGGCGGTTCCCAGGCCGACCTCCCCTTCGGCGGTATCAAACGCTCCGGCATCGGCCGCGAACTCGGCCCGGCCGGCATCGAGGAGTTCATGAACCACAAGTCGATCCGGCTCTGATGGCAGCTTGACGCCACGGCGCTCCCCGACGGCACCTGAGCGGCCAGAATTTTCGGTATGAGGGATGATCGGTTGGCCGCTGCCGTCGGGAACGCGTCGCTGCTGGGTATCGGGTACCTGTTGTTGCGGCGCTGGCGATTGGCGATCGCCGCGCAGTTGATGGCGGCTACGCTCGTGGCGTTGTTGCTCGTGGAGAAGGCGCTCTGGTGTGAGATCGCGCTGGCGGTGTGGTGGGTCGCCGTCGTGGTGCACGGCTGGACAGCGGCAGGCAAGCCCGGGACGCGATCCGTACGCGAGCAGCGGCTGATCGCCTTGTGTGTCACGGTTCCCGTGCTGCTGGCGGGCGTCTTCTTCCGCGTCGAGGCGGCCGGTATCCAGAGTGATGTTGCCGAGGCTCGCGAGGCCGGGGACTGTGCGGGCGTCACGGCTGCACAGCAGCGGGCCCGGTACGGCGACCGGGTCGCGGACGCGCCGGGAATCGAGCGGCTCGGTAGTGATGTCGAGGCGTGTGCGGAGCTGCAGCAGATCAAGTCCCGGTTGCAGAACACGTGGTCCGGCGACACCGAGATCCTCGCCGAGGAGTTCCAGAAGCTCGATGCGGTGCTGGCCAAGCCCGGGCAGAACAAGACAGTGGAGAAGGTGCTCGACGAGTACCTCGGCACAGTGACCAAGGGCGGCCCGTGCCCGACTGTCAAACTCGCTACCTGGCTGCGGAATCGTCACCAGAACCAGAGCGTGCTGGACAAGTCGCGCGCGATCGGCGACGGTCTCGTGCCCGATGCACAGTTCGCGTGCGCACAGTCCGAGGCCAAGGCCGGTCAGTGGCGAGCGGCGTCGTACCGGTATCAGGAGCTGATCGGGCAATACCCCAAGGCCGCGGTCACGCCCAAGGCGCGGGCCGCGCTGGCCGTGGCGACGCTGAAGGTGCAACTGCTCGACATCCGCAACCTGATCGAGGCCGGGGAGTACTGCGACAAGCCGGCCGCGTACGGCGGTGCGCCGCGGTACCGTCGTGGGGTGAACCGCGCGCTCTTCCTCGGCGAGCAGGAGGGCTACACCAGCCAGTTGCCAAGCCAGTGGAAGACCACCGTGCCGACCAACGCCTCGGTAGCGATCTGCACCGAAGCGGTGGAAGACGGACCGGCCATCACGACGTGTCCGTACGTCCGCGAGGGCTACGACTTCACTTTCTACCGCACGTTCCGCAAGGTCGTGGTTCCGGTGAAGATCTATGCGATGCGCACCGGCCGCCTGGTGAAGGCCGCCAAGGTGGTGATCGACGGTCCGTCCTGCCCCGCGGTCTACACCGACGACTCCGGTCTGCTTCCGATCGTCGGCGAGACGATTTCGACGCCGGTGGACCCGACGGCCGCGAACATCCGAGCTGCGTTTCAGCCGTTGCTGGTCCGCCCCTGAGGGCTTATTGTTTCGCGCACCTAATGTGACCGCCCAATCACTGTGAGGTGCACGATGCGATTCCGCCCTGTTTTTCCCGCCCTGCTGGCCATTACCTGCCTGACGGCGGGTGCCACGACCGCTACGGCGGCCGGCCCCTCAACCACTCATGAGGCTGCGACCACCAAGGCCCAGCAGTCTGCGGTGACGAATTTCTGGACCCCGGAGCGGATGCGATCCGCCGTACCGATCGACCAGCTTCTGACGCCGAAGCAGCGGATCAGTGCTCCGGTTGCTGCAGGTAAGGCGTCGACCGTCTCACCGACCGCGTTCCCGAGCGGAGGAGGCGCGTGGACCGGTGGCGGCAAGATCGTGGCGACCGAGGGCCGGGTGTTCTTCACCTACACCGGCCGTACGGCGTCCTGCAGTGGAACGGCGGTGACGAGCGGCAACAAGAGCACGGTCGTCACGGCCGGGCACTGCGTGAAGCTCGACGGTGCGTTCCACACCAACTGGGTGTTCGTCCCTGCCTATAACGCCGGTGCGACGCCGTACGGGACGTGGACCGCGAAGAAGACCTACGCCACCCCGCAGTGGGTGGCCAGCGAGGACATCAACTACGACGTCGGTGCCGCGGTGGTGAACCCGCTGAACGGCGCCAACCTGACCGATGTGGTCGGCGGGCAGGGGATCGCGTTCAACCAGGCGCGCGGCCAGAACATGTACGCCTTCGGCTACCCGGCAGCGGCGCCGTACGACGGCTCCAAGCTCATCTACTGCAGCGGCAAGGTGTTCAACGCGTTCATCTCCGACGGTCTCGGGATGACGTGTGACATGACCGGCGGCTCGAGTGGTGGCGGCTGGTTCCTGCAGTTCAGCGAGTCGACCGGCGCCGGCATCGTCAACTCGGTGAACAGCTACAAGATCAACTTCATCCCGACCTGGATGTTCGGCCCGTACTTCGGCGCCGACGCCCAGAACCTCTACAACACCGCTCAAGCAGGCTGATCTCTCCGGTGTGCGCCGGGTCCGGGACGCGCTGCGGCGTCGCGTGGTGAAGCCACGTGATGCCCGGCCGCGCACCGGACCTCGGTGTGCACGAGCGCACCGCACTCGCGGTGTGTGACCTCGACCGGCGACCCCTCGTCGCCGACCAGGTACTTGTCGCCCCAGTCGCGGATCGCGATCAGGATCGGGTAGAGGTCGCGCCCCTTGCCGGTCAGCCGGTACTCGAAGCGCTGCCGCGCGCCAGGCTCCTGGTACGGCGTTCGCTGCAGGATCCCGTGGTCGACCAGCGTGGCGAGCCGGTTCGACAGCACCTGCCGCGGCACGCCCGTATGGCTCCGCATGTCGTCGAAGCGGCGGACGCCGTTGAACACCTCGCGCAGGACGACGACCGTCCACCGCTCGCCGATGATCTCCATCGTCCGGCCGACCGGGCAGTTCTCCGCCGACCAATCCAGCGCGTTGTACATACGAGCATCTTAATGAGCCCTAAGTCTCGTTGACAGACCCAGCGTGGACTGTGAGGCTCGGCGCATGACGGAAATCCAGGACGGCACCCGCACCCGCACCTTCAGCTGGCCGGATCCGGCGGTGATCGCTTCCCGGATCGGCACCACGTCCGGACTCGAGATGCTGCAGGCGCTGCGGGACGGCGAGATCCCGGCACCACCGATCCTGCAGATGGTCGGGGCGACCGGGATCGAGGTCGAGGAGGGCCAGGTGACAGTCTTCATGCCGGCCCAGGAGTATCACTACAACCCGCTCGGCACAGTGCACGGCGGGGTGATCGCGACGCTGCTCGACACCGCCGCTGGCTGCACAGTCCACTCGACCTTGCCCGCCGGAACCGGCTACACGTCACTCGACTTGAACACGCGCTTCATCAAGCCGGTTACGGTGAAGTCCGGCGAGCTGCGTTGCACCGGTCAGATCATCAGCCGCGGCCGTCGTACCGCGGTGGCCGAAGCCCGGCTGGTGGACGAGCGCGGCACGCTGCTCGCGCACGCCACGTCCACCTGCCTGATCTTCGAGCTAGGCCAGTAGCTTCTCGGTTGCTGACAGCCGGACACACACCGTCAGGCCGGCAACCGCGGTCTCCAGCTCGTCGAGCTCCGGGTACGTCGGCGCGATCCGGATGATGCTGTCCGACGGGTCGTCGCCGTACGGGTGGGTGGCGCCGGCCGGGGTGAGCGCGATCCCGGCCGCCTTGGCCTTTGCAACGACGTCCGCGGCGCAGCCCTCGGGCACCCGCAGCGTGATGAAGTAGCCGCCGGTCGGTGCGTTCCAGGACGCGAACCCGCTGTCGCCGAGCTCGGCGGTGAGGATCTTGTCGACCGCCTCGAACTTCGGCCGGATCAGCCCGGCCAGCTGCCGCATGTGCTCGTGCAGCCCGTCGGCGTCGCGCAGGAACTGCACGTGCCGCAGCTGGTTGATCTTGTCCGGCCCGATGCTGCGCTTGACCGTGTGGCTCGCCCACCACTTCAGGTTCGCCGGGGAGGAGCCGAAGAACGCGACGCCGGCCCCGGCGAAGGTGATCTTCGAGCTCGACCCGAACACGAACACGCGATCCGCGTTCCCGTGCTCGGCAGCAAGAGCCAGTACGTCGGCCAGCTCCGCGTGCTCGTCGGTCAGGTGGTGCACGGCGTACGCGTTGTCCCAGAAGATCCGGAAGTCCGGAGCTGCCGTCGGCATCGCCGCCAGCCGGCGCACAGTCTCGGCCGAGTACGTCGTACCGTCCGGGTTGCTGTACTTCGGCACGCACCAGATGCCCTTGATCGAGGCGTCACCGGCGACCAGCCGCTCGACCTCGTCCATGTCCGGGCCGTCCGGGGTCAGCGCGACCGGGACCATCTTGATCCCGTAGCGCTCGCAGATCCCGAAGTGCCGGTCGTAGCCGGGAACCGGGCACAGGAAGGTGATCTCGTCCTCGTCGGCCCAGCGGCGCTCGGCGCCCGGCACCTGGCCGAGCAGCGCGAACACGATCGCGTCGTGCATCAGCTCGAGGCTGGAGTTGCCCGCGGCCAGCAGCTGGTCGGCCGGCACCTGCAGGTCGGCGGCGAAGATCGCCCGCAGCTCGGGCAGCCCGTTCAGCCCGCCGTAGTTGCGCAGGTCGGTCCCGTCGGCAGCCACCGGCCGCTCGAGCGCACCGAGGATCGCGTCGGCGAGATCGAGCTGTCGCGGCGACGGTTTACCACGGGTCAGGTCGAGCTTCAGCCCCTTCGCGGCAAGCGCGTCGTACTCCGCCTGGGCGCTGTCCCGCTGCGCCGTCAACTCTTCCACCGTCAAGGCTGAACCACCCACGACATTTCCCTTCGCTGCAATGTTACGCACAGCTTAATGGGACGTGACGGTTCGCTATACCACGGGTCAGCGGCGTCCGCAGTTGGGGAACTTCGGGTCCCACGGCGGGCAGTCCGGACCACCCGGCGGCTTGGTCGTGGGCGGGATGGGGAGCGT
>NZ_SMKA01000187.1 GCF_004348455.1 Kribbella albertanoniae | reverse complement strand
GGTCGTGGACGGCGCGGTAGGCGTGCCAGGCGGTGGTTAGGCGGGTTATTGATTCGGTGAGGGTGGCCTTGGGGGTGTGGAAGTGGAGGCGGATGTAACTGGGGCTGTTGCCGGTCAGGTCGAGGCCGGCGCCGGGGAGGACGGCTATGCCGTGGCGGAGGGCGGTTTGGGCGAAGGAGTTGCCGTCGCCGGTGGGGAGGCGGATCCAGAGGACTTGGCCGCCGGTGAGCTTGGGGTAGTGCCAGGTCGGGAGGTGCTCGGACAGGAGTGCTGTCAGGTGGGCGTGGCGGGACTGGAGGGTGGCGCCTACGTTCAGGGAGTCGAGGAGGGGGACGAGGTGGGCTGCGGCTAGCTGGGCTGGGACGTTGCCGCCTAGGTCGTGGACGGCGCGGAGGCGGGCCAGGCGGGTGATGAAGGGGGCCGCGGCGCGGACCCAGCCGATGCGGAGGCCGCCCCAGATGCTTTTGCTGAGTGAGCCAATCGAGATGACCGAGGACCCGTACGCCGCGAGTGCGGTCGGCCGGTCCTGTCCGGGGAAGCCGAGGTCTGCCGGGACCTCGTCCTCGATCAGCGGTACGTCGGCCGCAGCCGCGGCGCGGGCCAGGCGCTGCCGGTCCAGTCGGGGCATCACTGCACCGGTCGGATTGTGGTACGTCGGAATCACGTAAGCCAATGCCGGACGCCGCTCCCGCACTGCAGTCTCGAAGCCGTCCAGCCCCACCGGCAGCCCGCGCAGCACCGCGCCCCGCTCGCGGAACACCTCCAGCGCTCCGGGGAATGTGGGTGCTTCGGACAGCACCTGATCTCCAGGTGACACCAGTGCATGCGCCAGCAGGGACAGTGCCTGCTGAGCACCGTTTGTCACGAGCACCTGGTCAGCCACGGTCGGTACGCCGTACTGCGTGTAGCGGGCGGCGATCGCCGTACGGAGGGAGAGGTGGCCGTACGGGTAGTAGCCGATGTCACCGCTAATAGCAGTCAGCTCCGGGATGATCCGCTGGTATGCCTCTGCCAGTTCCGGCGGTGGTTCACCAGGTGCTGCGCAGATGGCGAGCAGTACGCCGTCGTCCCGCGTCTCCAGTGATCCCAGGAAGATCGGATCGGCCGGCGGATCCTCAGACGCCGCTGGTGTGCCTGCAACACGCGTGCCACTGCCCTGGCGGCGGGTGATGCGGCCTTCTGAACGCAGCAGGTCGTAGGCGGCGACCACGGTGGTGCGTCCGACGGCCAGCGCCTCGGCCAGTGTGCGGTCGGGCGGCAGCAGCGCACCGCCGGGCAGTTCGCCGTCGTCTATGAGTTGCCGCATCCGGGCAGCGAGCAGCACATAGAGAGGCCCTCGGCCGGATGACCACCGGCCGAGACGGTCACAGAGTTCGATTGGTCTCATTGCCAAACCAATTCTGCCGGATTGGCTCTGGGACGGCTAGCCCTCACACCAGACCATGAAGAGCATGGCGAACTTCGTGCGCAATCCCATCCAGACCCTGTCCGACACCCACCCGCAGCACGACCTCGGTGAGAGCTACGGCCCGGAGCTGCGCCTCGCTGACCTGCTCACACCGGAGCTCACCGAGCTAGAACTCGGCTATGGCACGAGTCAGGGCGATCCGAAGCTACGGGCCGCGATTGCTGCCGCACATGGTGCCGAGGCCGACCAGGTGGTGGTCACTATCGGCGGACAGCACGCGATCTTCCTGCTGACGTTCCTGGTCGCCGACAACGGCGGTCAGGTCGTCACGACCGCACCGCTGTTCCCGATGGCCCGCAACGTCTGCCATGCGGTCGGTGCGGACGTTCGGGTGATCCCACTGACCTTCGACACCGGCTACCAGTTGCAGGCGGCCGATGTCATTGCCCAGCTGACGTCTGACACCAAGCTGGTCAGTCTGGCGAGTCCCCAGAACCCCTCTGGTGTTGCCATACCGCTCACCGTCTTCCGCGAGATCTACCAAGCCATGGCGACCACCTGCCCCGACGCGTACCTACTGGTCGACGACACCTACCGCACTGCCTCGTACGGCGACGATCCGATCGCAGAGTCGGCTCTGGTCCTCGGGGACAAGGTGGTGACGGTGGCGTCGTTGTCGAAGTGCCATGGGGCAGCTGGACTGCGCACCGGCTGGGCGATCAGTACCGATGCGGACCTGGTCGAGCGCCTGGTGACCGCGAAGTTCAGCACGGTCGTGACCGGCTCACCGCTTACCGAGGCGCTGGCGGTCCGCGTCTTCGAGTTGCAGGACGAGATCCTTGCCGTACGGCGTCCTCGGCTGGCGGAGGGGGTCGCGGCGACCGAGGAATGGGCGCGGGCCAACGCTGACCTGGTCGAGTGGGTTCGACCTGATGCCGGTGCGCTGTCCTGCATCAGGCTTCGCCCGCAGATCGATATCGACAGTTTCCGCGAGGCCACGGCCGAGTTGAGTCTTCGGCTCGCCGATGGCGAGTGGTTCACCGACGAGCCGCGGGTGTTCCGCCTCGGTTTCGGCTACCCGCCGCCGGCCGAGCTGAAGGTCGCCCTCGACATCCTGACCACCGCACTGCACAAGGCTGTCCGATGAGCCGACTAGTCTTGGCGGCGTGCCGGAGGTATATGACCCGCTGACCGATCCTGCACCGGCGCACGACGTGCGCGCGGTGCTGCGGATCCGGGCGTTCCGGCGGCTGTGGATCGCGTTCGGGCTGTCCAGTCTCGGCGACTGGATCGGGCTGCTGGCGCTGACCGCGATGGCGAAGTCGTTCGCCGGTGACGACTACCAGGCGGCGAACTTCGCCATCGGTGGCGTGCTGTTCCTCCGGGTGCTGCCCGCACTCGTGATGGGACCGGTGGCCGGCTGGGTCGCGGACCGGCTGGATCGGCGCGCGACGATGATCATCGGCGACCTGATCCGGGCCGCGTTCTTCGTCAGTATCCCGATCGTCGGCACGCTCACCTGGGTGCTGGTGGCAACGGTGCTGATCGAGATCGTCAGCCTGGTCTGGGGTCCGGCGAAGGACGCCAGCGTGCCGAATCTGGTGCCCCGGCATCGCCTCGAGGCGGCCAACCAGCTGAGCCTGATCACGACGTACGGGACGGCGCTGCCGGCCGCGGCGATCTTCACGGCGATCACCCTGGTCAGCCGCTGGGCTGGTGACTTCGCGATCGACCTCGCGGTCTACGTGAACGCGGCGACCTTCGCCATCTCGGCCCTCGCGATCGTGTCGGTCTCCGAGATCGGCCGCGCGATCCACGATCACGAGCAGCACCCGACGCTGTGGCGGACCATGGTCGAGGGCTGGTCCTACGTCACCGGTACGCCGGTCGTCCGCGGGCTCGTGGTCGGGATCTCCGGCGCGTTCGCGGCCGGTGCGGTCGTGATCGGCCTCGGCCGCACGTACGTCGAGGACCTCGATGCCGGCGACCCCGGGTACGGCGTTCTGTTCGGAGCGGTCTTCGGCGGTCTCGCGCTCGGGATGGGGTTCGCGCCGCGGATCTTCTCCGGGTTGTCGCGGCGCCGGTTGTTCGCGGCCGGGCTGGTCGGATCAGGGATCTGCCTGGCCGGGCTGGCGCTGATCCAGCAGATCGAGATCGCGACGATGATCGCGATCCTGCTCGGGTTCAACGCCGGTGCGTCCTGGGTTTCGGGGTACACGCTGCTCGGTCTCGAGGTGCCGGATGCGGTTCGGGGCCGGACGTTCGCGTTCGTGCAGTCCGCCGTACGGACGGTGCTCGCGGTCACGCTGGCGATCGCGCCGTTCGTGGCCGGTGCGATCGGGCGGCACACGTACTCGATCTCCGGTCATTCGGTGACCTACAACGGCGCCTCGATGACGATGCTGATCGCTGCGGTCGTGGCCGGTGTGATCGGGCTGCTGGCGTGGCGGCAGATGGACGACAGACCCGGCGTACCGTTCTGGCGAGATCTGCGGCGCAGCTTCGGCAAGACACCGGGGATCTATCCGACCACCGGGTTGTTCATCGCGCTTGAGGGCGGTGAGGGCGCGGGCAAGTCGACGCAGTCCGCGCTGCTCGTGAAGTGGCTGGAGGACCAGGGGCAGCACGTTCTGCTGACGCGGGAGCCAGGTGCGACCGACCTCGGGCAGAAGCTGCGCGAGATCATTCTCGATCCCGCCACCGGCGATATCTCGCATCGGGCCGAGGCGTTGATCTACGCCGCTGACAAGGCTGAGCACGTGGACTCGGTCATCAAGCCGGCGCTCAAGTCGGGCACCGTCGTGATCACCGATCGGTACGTCGACTCCGCGCTGGCCTACCAGGGTTCCGGGCGCGATCTCGACGTGTCGGATGTCGAGCGGGTGAACCGCTGGGCCACCGACGACCTCCGCCCGAACCTGACCGTCATCCTCGACCTGCCGCCGAAGAACGGGCTCGGCCGGTTCGCCGAGCGGGACCGGATCGAGGCCCAGTCGGCCGACTTCCATGAGCGGGTCCGGGCGGCGTTCCTCGAGCTGGCCGCCGCCGAACCCCAGCACTACCTGGTGATCGACGCCACCCAGGACCGCGAAGAGATCGCCGAGCAGATCCGCGCTCGCCTGGAACCACTCCTCCCGAAGGTGATCACATGACCGTCTGGGACGACTTGGTCGGCCAGGAGCCGGCGGTCGCCGTACTGCGGAAGGCTGTGGGTGGTGCCTCGGCCGCGGTGCGGGGTGAGTCCGGGGCAGCGGTGGTCGGGATGACGCATGCGTGGCTGATCACCGGGCCGCCGGGATCGGGGCGGTCGAACGCGGGGCGTGCGTTCGCGGCGGCTCTGCAGTGCCACGACGACGGCTGTGGTGAGTGCAAGAACTGTCAGACGGTGCTCACCGGCGCGCATCCGGATGTGTCGCTGATCCGGACCGAGTTGCTGTCGATCCGGGTCAGTGAGATCCGGGAGCTGGTTCGCCGGGCCGCGATGAGCCCGACGCAGGGCCGGTGGCAGGTGATGGTGATCGAGGATGCGGACCGGCTCACCGAGCAGGCGGCGGACGCGTTGCTGAAGAGCATCGAGGAGCCCGCGCCCCGGACGGTGTGGGTGCTGTGTGCCCCGACGGTCGAGGACGTCGTACCGACGATCAGGTCGCGGTGCCGGCTGCTGGTGCTGCGGACGCCGCCGGTCAACGCGGTGGCGCAGATGCTGGTGACGAAGCTCGGGATCGATGCGGATCTGGCCGGGTTCGCGGCGCGGGCCGCGCAGGGTCATATCGGGCGGGCCCGGGCGCTGGCGCGGGACGAGGAGGTCCGGGCGCGGCGGTCGAAGGTGCTCGAGGTGCCGTTCGCGCTACGGGATCTCGGGGCGTGTCTGAAGGCGGCGCAGCAGCTGGTCGAGGCGGCCAAGGAAGAGGCCAAGGCGAGCGCGGAGAAGGTCGACGAGAAGGAGCGGGCTGCCCTGGAGCAGGCGCTCGGCGTCGGCACCAAGGGCGCCAAGCCGCGCGAGGCGAACGCGGCCCTGAAGGAGCTCGAGGACCAGCAGAAGGCCCGGGCCAAGCGCTGGGAACGCGACGTACTGGATCGGTCACTGGTTGACCTGATGGCGCTGTACCGCGATGTGCTGGTGGTGCAGACCAAGTCCGGGACCGAGCTGATCAACGCCGAACTGACCCGGCAGATCGACGCTTTGGCCGGTCGGACCACCCCGGAGCAGACGATTCGTAGGCTGGCCGCGATCACCGGTTGCCGCGAGGCCATCGAGACGAACGTCGCACCGTTGCTGGCCCTCGAAGCGATGACGATCGGCCTGTTCGAAGGCTGAGACGCCCGTCCGCTGACTGGACAGCCGATGTAACACGAGCGCTCGTCCAAGCGATGTCCGTATGTCCGGGCAAAAAAGCTCGCTCGGCCGAGCCGCCCGATCGGACACCCATGACTGTATGCATTGCCGCGCTCCGCGCGGCGTGTCATGAGGCCTGGTTCCCTTTCTTCCCTCGTCTCTCCAGTCGCTTCGCTCCCTGCGTTCCTCAGTCCAGAAAGGGGGCCTCATGACAGGGCCCCCTCCGCCTCCGATGCAGCCTGCGCGGCCGTCGCTTCCGACAGCTGAGTCGTGGCTTGCCGGCGTGCCGACGCCGGCGCAGCAGCGGCAGGATCGGTATGCCGTGGCGGCGCTGGTGACGAGCTTGCCCGGGCTGGTGCCGGTGGCGGTGGTGCTGGCGGGGATCGCGCTGCGGCGGATCAAGCGCACTGGTGGTCGCGGGAAGAGATTCGCGTACGGCGCTCTGGTGGTCTGCCTGTGCTGGGCGATCGTCACCGGGGTTGCGGTCGCGCTCGGGCTGTACGGGCAGCTGCGGGACGGGGTCGGACGGACGGTGCCAATCGCGCAGGTCGAGGTCGGGCGCTGTTTCGACGCGGACCTGGAGGCGGACACGCTGCGGATGGCCCGGATCGCGAACTGCCGGTCCGAGCACAGTGGTGAGGCCTACGCGAAGGTGCGGGCCGATCTGTCCGGACGGACCACGGACGAGACCCAGACGATCGCGACCGGGGCGTGCACGACGGCGTTCGGGACGTTCATCGGGACGCCGTACGAACAGTCGGAGCTGGACATGTACTACGTCGTCCTGGAAGATCGTGCTGTTGCTGACGGCAACGTGTTGTGCCTGGTCGGGATGCCGGGGACCCGGTTGAGCGGTAGCATGCGCGGATCGCAGCGGTAGCAGGGTGCGCGGGGGAAACACCTGGGGGAAGTCGTGAGTCAACCACCGTACGGTCCGGAACCGGACCGGCCACAGGACACGCCGAGGTCCTTCCCGAACTACGCACGCCCGGATGACGACGTGACGCAGGCCGTCCCGACCTCCGAGCCCACCGTGCCGCTCCCCACCCAGTCCGCGTGGGTCGCGCCTGGGCAGCCGTCCACGCCGGCGACCTCGCCGTACGGGCAGGGGCCGGGCCAACCGACGTACGGGCAGCAGCCGCCCTATGGGCAGCCGCCGGTGCACATGCCGGTGCCCTATGGACAGCCGCCCGCACCGGCGCCGTACGGGCAGCCTCCGTACGGACAGCCGCCGTACGGGCCGGGTGGGTTCCCCTCGGCCTACGGGTACGGGTATCCGGGCCAGGGCAACAAGACGAACTCGTTCGCGATCGCCTCGCTGGTGTGTGGGCTCGGTGGGTTCGCGATCGGGATCTCCGCGCCGTTCGGGGTCGGCTTCGGGATCGCGGCGCTGGTGCAGCTCAAGCGCCGGCCGCACGAGGACGGCAAGGGGATGGCGATCGCCGGGATCATCACCGGCGGGGTCCTCACCCTCGGCTTCGCCTTGATGATCGTGGGGATCGTGGCGCTCGGGTTGTGGGCCGACGGCCAGGACGACTACGGTGCGCCGTCCCGGGGACCGAGTACGTCGTACTCCGGCACGTACGTCGACGCCCTGGCGGTCGGCGAGTGCTTCAACGGTGACGAGAACAACGACCTGGTCGAGCGGCAGGACTGTGCCAACGCGCACGACGGCGAGATCATCTCGAACGTCACCCTCCCCGACGGGCCCTACCCGGGGAACCGGCAGATCGACCGGATCGGTGAGGCCCGCTGCGCCGAGGAGTTCGGCACCTATGTCGGCAAGTCCGCCGACGACTCCGAGCTGACGCTCGGCTGGTGGACGCCGGACCAGGATCTCTGGGAGCAGGACGACGACCGTTTGGTCGTCTGCGCCGCCTACTCGCCCGAGGACGAACGCATCATCGGTTCGGTGAAAGGCACCAAACGCTAGGACGGCAAGTACGCTGACGGCGTGGGCATGGTGATGGCGGTGTCGTTCGAGCGGTACGGGCGGCTGTATTACCTGGATCCCGGGCCGCATCGACCGCGGGTCGGGGAGAAGGTGCTGGTCCCGACCGACGACGGTCCCGAGGTCGCCGAGTGTGTGTGGGCACCGCAGTTCGTGACTGAGGAGATCGGCGGGCTGCCGCTGTGTGACGGGATCGCGACCACGGCCGACCTCGACCGCGACGAGCAGAACCGGCAGCGCCGGGCCGATGCCCGGGTGATCGCCAAGCGGCTGATCCGCCAGCACGACCTGCCGATGAAGGTGGTCGGGATCGATTTCGTCGACCGGCGGGCCGATGTCGACCAGCTGGTGATCGTGTACTTCTCCGCGCCGCACCGGGTGGATTTCCGCGAGCTCGTGCGGGATCTGGCGCGTGGGCTGCGGGCGCGGATCGAGCTTCGCCAGGTTGGCGCGCGCGACGAGGCCCGGCTGCAGGGCGGGATCGGGCCGTGCGGGCGGGATCTGTGCTGTGCGACGTTCCTGAAGGACTTCGAGCCGGTCAGCGTGCGGATGGCGAAGGACCAGGACCTGCCGCTGAATCCGCTGAAGATCTCCGGCGCGTGCGGGCGGCTGATGTGCTGCCTGAAGTACGAGCACCCGCTCTACCAGGAGTACAACGCGAAGGCCCCGGCTGTCGGGACCGCCGTGGAGACCCCCGCGGGTGATGGAGTGGTCGTCGGGCACAACGTGCCGAGCGACACCGTCGTGGTCCGGCTGGCAGCTTCCGGCCGGCGCTGCGCCTGCAGTCGCGCGGACGTGTGCTCACCGCGCCAGCAGTACGAAGCATCCAGTACGACGACACCTGACGCCGTGGCGGTTGAGCTTCCGACGCCTGTACGCCGGGAGCCGGAGCCAGAGCCGCAGATCGTGGAACCGGTCGCTGAGGTAGCACCGGAGACGACCGAGGAGCGGCGGCAGCGTAAACCCCGGCGCCGGCGCCGCCTGAACCACGAAGAAGGAGAAGCTGAGCAGTGAGATTCCGCAGGACGACCGTCGTACTGGCCGCTCTTGCGGTACTGCTGAGTGGATGTGGCGTGGCGAGCCGGGCGCAGGATGCGGATGCCGGTGGGAGCGGTGGGCCGAGCGGGAAGGTGCCGACCGGTCCGGTCGGTCCGATCCCTGCCGGGCTCGAGGAGTTCTACAACCAGAAGCCGGATTGGGAGCGCTGCGGTAGTAACCAGCAGTGCGCGACGATCAAGGTGCCGCTGGACTACAGCAAGCCCGCCGGCAAGTCGATCGAGCTGCGCGCTCGCAAGGTGCTGGCCCGCGATCGCGTCGGACGGATCGGCACGCTGTTCATCAACCCGGGTGGACCGGGTGGTTCGGGTGTGGAGTTCGCCGCCTCGGCCGGGTTCGTGCTCGGATCCTCGCTGCTGCGGAAGTTCGACGTGATCGGCTGGGATCCGCGAGGTGTTGGCCAGTCGACGCCGGTGAGATGCCTGGATACCGAGCAGCTGGACAAGTTCATCGCCGCTGACGGCAGTCCGGACGACGACGCTGAGATCACCGAGCTGAACGACGAGGCCAAGACGCTGGCCGACGGTTGCCAGCAGCAGTCGGGTGAGCTGCTGCCGCATGTCGGGACGAAGGACGCCGCCCGCGATATCGACGTACTGCGCGGGATCGTTGGTGACGCTCAACTGAACTACCTGGGGATGTCATATGGCACCTTCCTGGGCGCGACGTACGCCGAACTCTTCCCGAAGAACGTCGGCCGGCTGGTGCTCGACGGTGCCGTCGACCCGTCGAAGACCTCGCAGGACAACAACATCGCGCAGGCGAAGGGGTTCGACACCGCGCTGGACGCGTTCGCCGAGGAATGTGCACAGCGGCAGTGCCGGCTGGGTAGCAGCAAGGCCGAGGTGCTGGCCAAGGTCGACGAGCTGATCAACGACAGCGACGCGAAGCCGCTGCCAGGTGACGGTGATCGCGAGGTGACGCAGGCGATCGTCGTACTGGGTGTCATCTATCCGCTCTACGCCAAGGACCTGTGGCCGCGGCTCGAGGACGCGGTGCTCGACGGGCTGGACGGCAAGGGCGCGCGGCTGCTCGCACTCGCCGACCAGTACACCGAGCGTTCGAACTCCGGCTACGCGAACAACCAGAACGAGGTCATCTACGCGGTGAACTGCGTGGATCGCCCGGATATCGCCTCGGTCGCGCAGGCCAAGGCCGAGGAGCCGAAGTACAAGGCAGCCTCCCCGCGGTTCGGGTCGTTCCTGCTGTGGGGCTCACTGGCCTGTGCGAACTGGCCGGTCAAGGCTGAGGACAAGCCGCACCCGATCAAGGCTGCCGGCGCGAATCCGATCGTCGTGGTCGGTACGACGCGTGACCCGGCGACGCCGTATGCCTGGTCCGTCGGCCTCGCGGGGCAACTGGAGAGCGGCGTACTGGTCACTCGGGACGGCGACGGTCACACCGGCTACAAGGCCGGCAACCAGTGTGTGGACAACGTTGTGGAGACCTACCTGCTGCAGGGCCAGGCCCCGACCGCGGACATCAGTTGCTAGTTCGGCCGGTTGTCCGGTAGCTGCAGCGTCTGGGTGGCGTGGTCGAGGACGGCGCGTAGTGCGGCGTCGTCCTGCGGGCGACCGCCGACGGTGATCTCGACCGCGGTGCTGTCGCCGTTGTCGGTGGAGACCCAGCGGGACAGGCCCATCCGCGGCCCGCGGGTGCTGTCGACGTACGTGTAGATGAGCGTGCCGTTGTCGCGGCTGAGCACCTTGAGCTGCTGCTCCTGGATGCTGCGCTCGCGCTCGCTCACCTGACGCTCCGGGGACTTGCTGCTGCCGCGGGTGTCGAAGCGGATCTGCCAGACGCCGGTCGGATCCAGGAACCGCGGCCGCTGGCCGTCCTGGGTGCCCTTCCAGGTCGAGGGGACCTCGGCGGAGACCGGGGCCCGGTCGGTGCCGAAGGTCTGCGCCGTGTACTGCAGGCTGTCGGCCTGCAGACCGTCGCCGCGCGGCGTGGTGCTCGGAGGGGTCTGGCTGGTCACGACATCGGTTGCCCGTTTGTCGTCGCCGTTCCTGATGCTGTTGATGGCCAGCACGCTGCCGAAGACTGCAACACCGACGGTCATCCCTGCCAGTGTCATCAGCAGTGCCTGGTGCCTGGGCGTGAGCATCGAGACCTCGCCTTCCGTTTCTACCGCCTTGATTATCGACCACGAAGGGGGCGCGATCACAATTCCGCGTACGCTGGCTCGTCGTGAGCACGCCCTTTGATCAGGCCCTGGAGCGGTACGCCGCGGGCACGGCCGAACGCCCCGACCTGAAACTGCTGACGAAGGAGTTGCTGAAGCTCCTGGTGGCCAAGGCGCCCGGACATGCGGTGGAGGTCCGCGTCCCGCCGTACGGCGCTGTGCAGTGCATCGAGGGTCCGCGCCACACCCGCGGTACGCCGGGCGCGGTGGTCGAGCTGCCACCCGAGCTGTGGATCGAGCTCGCCCTCGGCCGGACCACCTGGCCCGAGGCGCGCAGTACCGGGAAGCTCCGCGCGAGTGGTGAACGCACCGACCTCAGCGAATTGTTGCCCTTGGTAACCACTTGATCACCGATGTGAGCTGATACTAGGCAGTAAAGGGCCGCGACACCCCGCCCCGGGTGCCGCGGCTACTTACAAGACGCACCGAGAGGCCAGAAAGTTCGCCTACTGAAGAAATCGGTACGAACTTTTCTCAGCGACCGGCGGTGTTGGTACGCCAGACCACCGTGCGGCCGTTCACGATCTGCAGGTCGCCGCTGTTCTGCAGGACCAGGACGGAGCCCTTGCGGGTGGTCTTGCTGGACCACAGGGCCTTCTTCGCGGCGCTGTAGACGACCAGGTTTCCGTCGCCCTGCATGGCCACGAAGGCGCCCTTGCTCTGGGTCTTGGTGCTCCAGAGTGCGGTCTTGCCCTTGTAGAGGACCAGATTGCCGTCACCCTGCATGTACAGGCGGTAGGCGCGGTTCACCGACGTCATGTACTCCGGGTACTTCAGCACGCGGTTCATCCCGAGGGTGCCGACCACCATGTAGCGGCTCCAGTTCGGCTTGTTCCGGGTGTTGTAGATCACCAGGTTGTTGTCGTTCTGCACGACGAGCCGGGCGTTCGGGCTGGTGCCGGTGTTGCTCTGCCAGACGATGGTTTTGCCGGAGACGACGGTCAGGTTGCCGTTCTTCTGCATCACCAGGACAGAAGCCTTGCGGTTGGTCGCGGTCGACCACAGCGCGGTCTTGCCCTTGTAGAGCACCGCATTGCCGTCGGACTGCATCAGGAACGTGTACTGGCCGTTCTTGGAACGGATGTAGTTGCCGGCCTTCAGCTTCTGGCCCGGCTGGAGGATGTCCGAGACCGCCGTGGCCTGGGTGACCGCGGCAGGCGCCGTGGCGGTGCTGGTCGTGGCCTGTGCGGCCACGGGCGCAAGCAGGGCGGCACCGGCGGCGGCCCCCGCGGTGAGGGTGGCGAACACCTTGGTGCGTACCGACTTGGTCGAGATCATCCGGTTTCTCCGTCTGTCCTGGGGATATTCAGGGAGATTGACGCCGAGGGCAACCAATCGGTTCCACGGTAGGGAGAAAAGGGTTCTTCGCCTGGGCAGGCTTGCTGACAGGATGTGGCGGTGGCAGCAAGTTTCCGCACGCGACTGGCCCGGTTGCGTGTCGACCTGACTCCGTGGCGTGGTTCCCGTGACTTCCGGATCCTGACGGTCTCCGGGACGGTCTTCTATCTCGGCAGCATGTTCGGGTACGTCGCGCTGCCGTTCCAGCTCTACTCGCTGACCCACTCGAACTTCGCGGTCGGTGCGATGGGGCTGGTCAGCATCCTGCCGCTGGTCGTCTTCGGCCTGTACGGCGGTGCGCTCGCCGATCACGTGGACCGCCGGAAGATGCTGATCTTCACCGGCGCCGCCCAGGTGGCGGTGTGTGCGGTGCTGCTGAGCAACGCCCTGCTGAGCAACCCGCAGGTGTGGATCATCTACGTCTGCGGCGCGCTGAACGCGACCGCCGCCTCGCTGCAGCGACCGAGCCGGGACGCCCTGTTCCCGCGCGTGGTCAAGCACTCCGAGCTACCGGCCGCGACAGCGCTGAACGCGATGGCCATGCAGGCCGGTCAGCTGGTCGGCCCCGCGCTGGGTGGTGTCCTGGTCGGCACGGCCGGGATCGCCTGGGCCTTCGGGGTCGAGTTGGTCGGTCTGTCGATCGCCACCCTGATGTATCTGTGGCTCAAGCCGTACCGGGTCGGCGAGCACTCTGAACCACCGAGCCTGCGCGGCATCGCCGACGGCATCAAGTACGCCGTACGCCGCAAGGACCTGCTCGGCACGTACGTCGTCGACATGGTCGGGATGTTCATGGCGATGCCGATCGTGCTGTTCCCGGCGTTCGCCACCGAGGTGCTGAAGGAACCGAAGCTGCTCGGTGCGCTCTACAGCGCGGAGGCGGTCGGCGCGCTGATCGCGACCCTGACCAGCGGCTGGACCCGCCATGTCCATCACCACGGCCGGGCCGTCGTGATCGCGGCCGCCTGCTGGGGTGCGGCGATCGGCATCGCCGGTCTCGCGCCGAGTATCTGGTTCGCGCTCGTCTTCTTCGCCTTCGCCGGCGCCGCGGATCTGGTCTCCGGTCTCTTCCGCGCAGTGATCTGGAACCAGACGATCCCGGACGAAATGCGCGGCCGGCTGGCTGGAATCGAGATGCTGTCCTACATGCTCGGCCCACTCGGTGGTCAGGCCCGATCCGGTCTGGTCGCCGACCTGACCAGCGTCCGTACGTCGATCGTCAGCGGCGGCATCCTCTGCGTGGCCGGCGTCGCAGCGACCGGCGCCGCCCTCCGCGACTTCTGGCGGTACGACGCTCGCACCGACGAGCACGCCGTCCGCGAGCGCGATCTTCGGGCCGCGGCGGAAGCGGACGAAGCGTAGGCTTTGGGGCACTATGCGTATTCGTCCGGTCGTGCCGCTTGTTTGCCTTGCAGTGCTCGCGTCCGGGTGTGGCGGTCCTGGGCAGGAGACTGCGCCGAGCGTGCCGCCGCTGGTCCCGATCAGCACGACTCCTACCCAGACACCGTCGGAGACTCCTTCGAGCACTCCGCCAACCGCCAAGGTCGCCGAGACGGTGTGCGTTCGGATGGATCAGACGCTGGTCCAGACCACGCTGGCCGCTCCGGTGGTGCAGATTCAGCCGCAGACGTTCCCGGCGGACTTCGGCGTACCGGCGACGTATGACATCTGCCAGCTCGGTCTGAGCGCCACTCCGAATGGGCCGGTGCTGCGGGTCGGCGTCTCGGTGGAAGCGGCTACGAAGACCACGCTGGGCGCGGCCCAGAAGGCGACCAAGGGCGCCAAGCCCGCGATCGTTGGCGCGAACAGCTTCGGAACCAGAGCCCCGGGGTTCGGAACGGACACCTTCGTGGTCTTCCTCAGCGGCGGCCGCCTCTACAAGGTCGCAGGCCCGAAGGCCACGCTCGCGAAGTACGTCGTACTCGCGGAGGAGGTGGTCCGGCAGGCGGCAGGGCTGCCTACGCCGGAGCCGATGATCACTCGACCAGATTGTGAACGCGGCTCGTCGGCTGCCGCCAAGGTGATGGGCGTGCCCCCGTACATCCGTCGGGACGGCGCGACCGAGAACGGCGACCTGGTCTGCGGGTGGGTTGCCACGAACAGCGTGCTGTCCACGTCAGTACGCCGTACGCCGCAAGCCGCCGTGTTGATGACGGCGATCCGGAAGACGCCGACCGCCCAATCGATCCCGCTGGGTGACGAGGCGTACGTCGACACCGCGACCGGGCGGACCACGATCCGGCTCGGCGAGAACAAACTGGTCGAGCTGGTCCCGCTGCCGGCCCGGGCGATCAACTCCGGCACGATGACGCAGTTCGCGCTCGCGATGGTGTCGCTCTACCGCTGATCTGCTGTACATGCGACGGGTTCGCGGGTGTTACTGTGGCCGCGCCGTGGTGTTCGGGAAGCCGGTGTGATGCCGGCGCGGCCCTCGCCACTGTGATCGGGAGTTCACCGGCCGTTCCCCTGCTGTGTGGGGGAGGTCACTGGTTGTCGCTGGGAAGACCAGGCCGGTGGAGGTAATCCCGTCAGCCAGGAGACCGGCCACGGCATGATCCGTCCACGAGGTGCTGGAGGAGCGGTTCCGTGCTGCGTAAGTCTGTTCTCCCTGTCTTGTTGCTCGGCCTGCTCGCCGGCTGTGGCACGTCCACCGCGGCCGGTCCGCCGGGGTCGACGATCACCGTGAAGAACTGCGGGATCGACGTCACTGTGAGCGGTCCGCCGAAGCGCGTGTTCGCGGCGTACCAGCCGGCCATCGAGATGGCGCATGCGCTGGGGATCTCCGATCGCCTGGTCGGTACGGCGTACCTGGATGCCGAGGTGCTGCCGGAGTACGCGAGCGCTCAGTCCAAGGCGAAGTACTACAAGAACCTGCCCAGCCGGGAAGAACTTCTCGCGGCGAACCCGGACTTCGTGCTGTCCGGGTTCAACGACGTCTTCAGCGCCGGCGGTGGCAGCGACGAGAGCTTCGGGAGCCGCAAGAGCCTGGCCGAGCTCGGCGTCCAGACCTGGATCTTCAGCCCGCTCTGCCCGACCGCGGACGGTAAGGGCGACGAGGCGATCGACCCGGCGAGCGTCACGATGGACAACGTGTACGCCGATCTGCGCGGACTCGGCACGTTGTTCGGGGTCGAGGACCGCGCCGAGCAGGTGATTGCCGATCAGGAGAAGCGGATCGCCGCGGTCGAGGCGAAGGTGAAGAACGCGCCGAGGCCGACCGTCGCGATTCTGCGGCCCGGGCTGGAGGGCGGCGCGCTGACTGTCTCCGGTGGGCCGGACTTCGGGACCGTGCTGATCAAGCAGGCCGGTGGAGTGAACGCTTTCACCGACCTGACTTCCAAGCGGAACGTGAAGATCGGCGTCGAGGAGCTGATCAAGCGCAACCCTGACTACCTCCTGATCAGCGGGTGCTGTGACGCGGCGCTGACAGCGGCCTCGTCGCAGGCCGAGGTGGACAAGATTCTCGCGAACCCGGCCTTCCAGAATCTCAAGGCGGTCCGCAACAAACACGTCGTACCGTGGCTGTTCGCGAACCACTCGGCCGGAGTGCGCGGTGCTTACACGACCGAGGACATCGCCAAGACGATTCACCCTGACCTGTTCAAATGAGGTGGCGCGCGGCCGGACTGCTGTTGTGCGTCGCAGTCCTCGCGGTTTCGGTCCTGCTGTCCTTGAGCGTCGGGAACCAGTATTTCGGGGCACACGATGTCTACCTGGCGCTGGCGGACTTCAGTGGCAGCGACAACGATCGCGTGATTCGGTATCTGCGGATGCCGCGCACCGGTGCTGGGTTGTTGGCCGGTGCGGCGCTCGGTCTGGCGGGTGCGTTGATGCAGGGCGTAACGCGCAATCCGCTGGCAGATCCGGGGATTCTCGGGGTGAACGCTGGTGCCGCGCTGGCTGTGGTCGGGGCTATTGGGGTGCTGGGTGTGAGCAGCCTGACCGGGTACGTGTGGTTTGCGATGGGTGGCGCGCTGGTCGCGACGGTGGTCGTCTATCTGGTCGGCGCGATCGGGCGGGGTGGCGCGACGCCGGTGAAGCTCGCGCTGGCTGGGGCGGCGATCTCCGCGCTGCTGGGGTCGGTGACTTCGGCGATCACGTTGCTTGATCTGTCGACGTTGAACGAGTTCCGGTTCTGGGTGGTCGGGTCGCTCACGCTGGCTACTGGCTCGGTGATTGGTCAGGCCGTTCCGTTCATTGCCGTGGGCATCGTTCTGGCGTTGGTGCTCGGGCGGTCGCTGAATCAGCTTGCTCTGGGTGATGAGCTGGCTCGCTCATTGGGCACTCGGGTCATGGTGGTGCGGGTGGCGGCTGGGCTGGCGGTGGTCGTGCTTGCCGGTACGGCGACTGCGATCGCTGGGCCGATCGGGTTCCTCGGGCTCGCCGTACCGCATGTGGCGCGGACCCTCGTTGGTGCGGACTATCGGTGGATACTCCCGTGGTCGATGGTGCTGGCGCCCGCCGTACTGCTGCTTGCCGATGTTGTTGGGCGGCTGGTGGCTCGTCCGGATGAGCTGCAGGTCGGAATCATCACGGCGGTCATTGGCGCGCCGGTGTTCATCGCGCTGGTTCGCCGTCGCCGATTGGCCGCGCTGTGACCGGGGCGGTGGGGCGGGGAAGGAATCAAACACTGTCGCTTCGGGTTGGTCGGGTCTCGACGCGCGTGGATGTTTCCAGCCTGGTCTGGTCGACTGTTGCGGTGGCGCTGACTCTTGCGGTCGGGGCGCTGTCGTTGACGCTTGGCGACTACCGGATTCCGCTGCCGTTGGTGTTGGACACCCTGAGCGGCCAGGGGACGTTGATCCTCAACGACATCGTGCTGAACGGGCGACTGCCACGGGTCCTGGTCGGGATCGGCGTCGGTACGGCGTTCGGCGTTTCGGGGGCGATCTTCCAGCGGCTGGCTCGCAATCCGCTGGTCAGCCCGGACCTGATCGGGGTCAACGCCGGGGCCGCGCTGGCCGCCGTACTGATGATCACTGTGCTCGGTAGTGGATGGATTCCGGGTGGTGCGTTGCTGGGGTCGTTGCTTGCGGCAACCGCTGTCTACCTGCTTGCTTACCGCGATGGGGTCTCCGGCTATCGGCTTGTCCTCGTTGGCATTGGCGTGACAGCGATCATCGGTTCGGTCACCGCGTATCTGCTGACGCTGGCCGATATCTACACCGCGAAGAGCGCGTCGCAGTGGCTGGCCGGGAGTCTCGCTGGTCGCTCGTGGTCTCACGCGGTACTGATCGGGGTGGCTTTGGTGATTCTGCTGCCGGCCGCAGTCGCGGGGGCCCGGCAGTTGCGGTTACTGGAGCTCGGCGATGACTTGGCGCGGACGTTGGCTGGTCGCGTCGAGCTCTCGCGAGGGTTGCTGATCTTGGTTGGCGTCGCCCTTGCTGCGTTGGCGACTGCGGCCGCGGGACCGATCGCCTTCGTGGCGCTGGTGGCACCGCAACTGGCCCGCCGGTTGGTGGCCGAGCGCGTTGCCGGGCTACTGATGGCTGGCGCTCTTGGCGCTTTGCTGGTGGTGGCTTCCGACCTCGTCGCCCGGCAGATCCTCGCGCCGACGCAGTTGCCGGTCGGCATCGTGACCGCGTTCCTGGGAGCGCCGTACCTGCTCATCCTGATGGCCCGCGCCAACCGCATCGGTAGTGGAGGCTGACATGACGGAACTCCGTGCAGACGGGTTGACTCTCGCGTACGACGGCCGCGCCGTGGTACACGAACTGTCGGTGGTGATCCCGCGCGAGCAGATCACAGTCATCGTCGGCGCCAACGCCAGCGGGAAGTCCACACTGCTCCGCGGGCTCGCGCGACTGCTCACTCCGCGCGGTGGTGCCGTGTACCTGGACGACGTCAACCTGGCGAAGGTCGGTGCCGCTCAACTCGCAACCCAGCTCGGCATGCTCCCGCAGCAACCGGTCGCGCCCGAAGGGATCACGGTGTCCGACCTGGTCGGTCGTGGCCGGCATCCGCACCAACGCTGGTTCCGGCAGTGGTCCTCCGACGACGAGCGCGTGGTCAGCGCGGCGCTGGCCGCGACCGGCGTCGCCGACCTCGCCGACCGTTCCCTCGACGAACTGTCCGGCGGCCAGCGCCAACGAGTCTGGATCGCCCTGGCCCTCGCCCAAGACGCCGACACCATGCTCCTCGACGAACCCACCACCTTCCTCGACCTGGCCCACCAACTGGAGATCCTCGACCTCGTCCAGGACCTCAACCGCCGGCACCACAAGACGATCGTCCTCGTCCTCCACGACCTCAACCTCGCCGCCCGCTACGCCGACCACCTGATAGCCCTCAAAGACGGCCGAGTAGCAGCCACCGGCACCCCCACCGAAGTCATCACCCCCGAGACAGTCGCCACCGTCTTCAAC
>NZ_SMKA01000186.1 GCF_004348455.1 Kribbella albertanoniae | reverse complement strand
GACGGGCATTGGAGGGTCGGAGGTCGTGGTGCGGCGATGTGAGGTTGTGGGGACCGACGAGGTTCAGGTGATGCAGGAGTTGGTGCAGCGGACGTGGAGTCCGCGGTCTCGGCTGCATGTCGGGGATGTGGCTTGGGAACGGGCGCTCAACGCGGGCCGGCGTGGGGATACCTGGCGTACGGCGTTCTGGGAGGACAACGGGCAGGTGGTTGCGTGGGGCTGGGCGGAACCGGATCATCTGTCACTCGTGGTCGATCCGGAGTGGGCGGAGGTCGCGGGCGACGTACTCGGATGGTTTCAGGAGTACGCGCCAGATGGTGCCGTCAGCGTGCTCGAGGCCGAGACGCACCTCGTGGCAGCGCTCGAGAAGGCCGGCTACCGCGCCGACGACGATGCTCCCTACTTCACCCATCACCGCATCGCGCTGAGCGACCTCGGTACCCCGGTCGTCCCGGACGGATTCACGCTGCGGCACGTGCAGCCCGACGAGGTACAGCAGCGAGCCGCGGTTCACCGGGCGGCGTGGTCCGATTGGGGACCGT
Source organism: Kribbella albertanoniae (assembly GCF_004348455.1). GTDB lineage: Bacteria > Actinomycetota > Actinomycetes > Propionibacteriales > Kribbellaceae > Kribbella > Kribbella albertanoniae. Next base: position 18,216 of record NZ_SMKA01000186.1, on the reverse strand, counting down.
CGAAGGTGACCGACGAGGACATGGCCGCAGTGATGTCGACCTGGCCGTACAAGCCTGAGCTCGACTGGATCGTCGAAGCCCCCAACGGCGAGTTCGCGGCAACCGCCTTGATCTGGGACGACAAGATCCACGGCATCGGACTGGTCGAACCAGTCGGCTGCGCACCGGCGTACCGGCGTCGAGGCCTGGCCCAGGCCGTCAACCTCGCCGCCCTGCACGCCCTCCGCGAGGCAGGCGCCACCCACGCGATGGTCTGCCCCCGCGGTGACGACGCCTACCCCAAAGCCCGTGCCCTCTACCAGTCCATCGGCTTCCGCCCAGGTGCCAGATCCAGGCTCTACGTACGCCGCTAGTCCGGATAGCCGACGTGGCGGTTCCAGGGTGCGCCGACGGCTGAGCGGGTCGCGGATTGGCCGGGCTGGAGATTCAGTACGTCGAGCAGGGTCTGGTCCTCGTCGATCGCATGGCTCAGGTGGCCGAGTTTGCCGTCGGGGCCGGCGTTCGACGTACCGATGAGTTGCCAGATGCCGTCGTCCTCGTCGTGGCCGACGAGGAGGATCGGCTCGCGCAGGTCGAAGACCTCTGCGGTCTGGATGCAGTTGGTTTGCAGAAGCCAGTGCAGCAGCCACCAGGCGCGACGGTCGGTGGCCAGGACGTTGTCCGCGACCCACCACATGAAGGGGAGGTCTTCGTGGGCACGTGCTTGCTGCGCCGTCAGGTTCGGTCCGCCTTCGGGGACTTGCTCGAAGGGGTCGTCGATCAGACTCAGCCCGTACTGGTGGCCGTCGTCGACGATGACCGCATGGATGGTCGCGCCGCCCGGGTTGCCCGCACCGATGCCGATCGAGATCCGGCCGACGTGCTGGTCGGTGCCGGTGGTCCAGCCGATGGCGTACGACGCGAGCTCGCCCTGCGGGCCGATGAACTCGCCGAACGCGCGGCGATCGATCCCGCGCGCATCCACGGTCGGTAGCTCGGCAAACCGGCCTTCGATGACCTGAACATCCATGCCCGAACGCTAACTCACCGATCGGTCGCCGAAGTCCTTCAGCACGAACGGCGGAATTCGATCCACGATGCCGCTGAGCAGGGGGACGGTGGCCAGGGTGTGCGGGACGGTCCAGGGCTTGGGTGTGTAGGCGATGAGGAGGTTGCCGACCAGCCGAAGGTCCTGCGGCGGGTGGGCCAGGATCCACTCGATCATCCGGGGATGCAGCATGGCGGAGGTGTAGCGGGGGTCGAGGCTGGCGGCGAAGTACCGCTGATTGAACGCGTCGCTCTCGGTGTCGCTCATCTGCAGCACGGGTTCGAGTGGTGGCAGCGAGGGCGGGGTGACTCCGTCGTGGCTGATGCGGAGCTCAGGGAGACTGACCGGGAGTTCGATCGCGACCAGGTTGCGCATGGCGGTGGGCCCTGAGCCCAAGGTGGCGAACCCGGCCATCTGGATCCGGCGGCCCTCATACGAGCCGACCAGCAGGCGCTGCAGCGTGCCGTCGTCCTCGAAGCAGCGGGCTCCCGCGGCAGCGAGCCGGCCGTCGGTGTCTTCGGCGGGCAGCCAGCCGTAGCGTTCGGCGCCGGCCTGGAGGCGCTTGAGCTGGGCTTCTTCGCGGTCGAGCCAAGGCCCGGCGAGGTGGGCGATCAGCCAGCCGACGAGCGCGATGAAGCCGATGAACAAGGCCGCGCCCAGCTGCATCCCGACGAGCGCTTCCAGCCAGGTCGGTACGTCGAGAGCGTGCACCCCGGCAACGTAGCCGACCGCACGGCCAAACCGGCCTACCGCAATTGTGCGTGGCGAATATCGTCGTGCGATGGAGATGCTGGCCTGCGGTCATGTCGCGAAGGAAGGACCGTTCCGGACCTGCCTTCACCTGTGCGTCGAGGAGCCCGAGGAGATCTCCCGGCTCTACACCGGTGTCGGTGGCGAGTATCACCTGCTCTGCGAGCCGTGCGGCAAACTCGACGATCCGTGGACCCAGCTCGCGGTCGTCTGTGCGGGCTGCACCGAGCGGGCCGACGAGGAGAAGGTCACCCACGTCAGCGGTCAGCCCGAGGTCCGCCACCACGACCGGCCGCTCACCGGCACCTTCCACGAAGAACCGGCGTACGCGCAACCAGTCAACGACCGGTGCCTCGCGCCATCGGGCGACGGCTGGCTGGTGTACACCGGCAAGTACCTCGTGCGGCTGGGCGGAGCGTCGTACCGGCTGAAGATGCGCAAGGAGCGGGAGTACGACAACAACGCATTCGGTACGCCGGGCCCGACCGTGCACGCGTCGTCGGACGGATGGTTCGCGGCGGTCGTGTGGGATCACGGCCGGTACGGCGAGGTCGTGAATCTCGCCGAGAACCGGATGACCGTGCAGCTCGATCGCGGCGAATCCCGCAACTACACGACGCCGTTCCCGTTCGCGTTCCTTGCCGACGGCACCTTCGTGACGGCGACGAGCTGGAATCGCCTTGATCGGGTCAGCTCGGTCCACGGCGGGCTGCTGACGCCACGCGACACCACCTGGCGCAAAGGCGACGAGCGGCCGGAGAACTACCTCGACTACTTCCACGGCCGACTGGCCGTGAGCCCGAGCGGAGCCTGGATGGTGGACGACGGCTGGGTCTGGTCGCCGGTCGGCATGCCGACGCTCATCGACCTGGCCGCCTGGCAGAGCGGCACCACCTATGCCGCTGAACAGGGGCGCAGCCTCGCCTACCGCGACTACGCCTGGAACCAGCCGGTCGCCTGGCTGACCGACACCGTCGTCGCCATCCAGCGGATCGGCGAGGACGACGCCGCAATGGTCGACGGCGTCGAGCTGTACGACGCTCCGAGTGCTGAACGCGTCGGCACGCTCTTCGGCCCGAAAGGGCAGATGTGGGCAGTCGACGGCCAGCTCGCCGTGGCGGCCGAGGGCGGCCTGGAGTTCTGGGACCCCGCCGAGGGCGCGCGCGTCGGCGTACTCCCCGGCTACCGCCCAACCGCCTACAACCCCCAGACCCGCACCTTCGCCGCGCTGGACGACTGGGTACTGCGAACCTATCGCCTCCCGTGACATGGTTCGGGAATGGAGTTGGCGGCCTGCGGTCATCTGGCGAACGAGGGGCCGTTTCGTACCTGCCTCCACCTGAGCGCTGAGAAGCCGCGGCAGGTGGTCCGCATGTATACGGGACACCGTGGCGATTACGACCTGTTGTGCGAGGAGTGCGCGGGCCTCGACGATCCGCGGTCGCAACTGGCGACGGTGTGCGTGGGCTGCACTGGTCAGGCGGACGAGCGGAGTGTCTCGCGCATCAGTGGGCAGCCCGAGGTCCGGCGTCACGATCGACCGCTTACCGGCATCCTCCACGAGGAACCGGTGCTCGTTGAGCCGGCCAATGATCGGTGTCTGGTGGCCTCGGGCGACGGTTGGCTGGTGTACACCGGCCTGCAGGTCGTGCGGCTGGGCGGCCCGTCGTACGAAGTGACGCTTCCGGAGGACGAAGAGGAAGACGACAGCTTCGGTACGCCGGGGCCGACTCTGCATGCGTCGTCAGATGGCCGGTTCGTGGCGGTCGTCTGGGACTACGGCCGGTACGGCGCGGTCGTGGATCTCACCGATGGGCGGGTGACTCTCCAGCTCGATAGGCAGGACTACTGCAATTTCGCGACGCCGTTCCCGTTCGCCTTCTTGTCCGACGGCACGGTGGTTGCGGCGACCGACTGGAACCGGCTGGACCGTTTCGATACCGCGACCGGCGAGCTGCTGACTCCACGCGACACCGAGCAGCGTGAAGGCGAGGAACAGGCCCTCGACTACTTCCACGGGCGGCTGACCGTGAGCCCGACCGGAGCGTGGCTGCTGGACGATGGTTGGGCCTGGCATCCGGTCGGTGTTCCCGTGATCGTCGCTCTCGCCGCGTGGCGGGAAGGCGAGACATACGCCGCCGAACAGGGGCGCGAGCTCACCTATCGCGACGCTTGGAGTCAACCGGTCGCATGGGTGAGCGACCGCGTCGTGGCGCTTCAGGGGATCGGCCTGGCCGAGCAGCCGGTTGTCGAGGGTGTGCAGCTGTACGACGCTCCGAGTGGCGATCGGCTGGGGGAAGTCTTCGGATTGAAGGGGCAGATGTGGGGCGTTGACGGGCGGCTCGCTGTCGCCGCGGAGGGCGGGCTGGAGTTCTGGGATCCCGCTGAGGACGCGCGCGTCGGCGTACTGCCTGGATATCGGCCGACCGCCTACAACCCGCAGACTCGGACCTTTGCTGCGCTGGATGACGGCGTGCTGCGGACGTATCGACTCACAGAACCTGGGGCGGTTGCGTTGTAGGGGTATGACTCGCCGATCGCTGTTGGGACGGACTGCTGGCCATGCTGCGGAGTATTTGGAGGGGCTCGTCAGCGGGCCGGTTGCTCCGACTGCGAGTTTGGGGGAGTTGCGGGCGGCGTTGGGGCGCGGGCTTCCGGAGGTGGGGATGACTGCGGAGGACGTGATTGATGAGCTGGTGCGTGATGTGGATGGTGGGTTGTTGGGGAGTGCTGGGGGTCGGTTCTTCGGGTGGGTGATTGGCGGGGGTGTGCCGGCTGCGTTGGCGGCGGATTGGCTGACGGCGACGTGGGATCAGAATGCGGCGTTGTATGCGTGCGGTCCGGCGGAGGCAGTGATCGAGGAGATCACCGGGGCTTGGCTGAAGGAGCTGCTCGGGTTGCCGGCTGAGGCGTCGTTCGCGTTCACGACTGGGGCGCAGATGGCTCATGTGACCGCACTGGCCGCGGCTCGGCATCGGTTGCTGGCGGATCGGGGCTGGGATGTGGAGCGGCGGGGGTTGTTTCAGGCGCCGCCGCCGCGGGTGCTGTGTGGTGGCGAACAACATGCATCGATCGATCGCGCCGTACGGATGCTCGGTCTGGGCACCGACTCCCTGACCGCGGTCGGGACCGGAGCCGATAGCCGGATCGACCTTGAGGCGCTCGAGCGTGAGCTGCAGATCGACGCGCCGACGGTCGTGTGTTTGCAGGCTGGCGAGATCAACACCGGCGCGTTCGATCCGTTCGTCGAGGCGTGCGAGATGGCTCACCGGTACGGCGCTTGGGTGCATGTCGACGGAGCGTTCGGACTGTGGGCTCGTGTGAGTCCGCGGTACTCGACGCTCCTCGACGGGGTTGAGCTCGCGGACTCCTGGACGACGGATGGGCACAAGTGGCTGAACGTGCCGTTCGACTCGGGGTTCGCGTTCGTGCGGGACGCGGCTGCGCATCGGGCCGCGATGACGACGTCGGCGAGCTACCTGATCACGGGTGGAGCCGCGCGGGACCAGATCGACTGGACGCCCGAATGGTCGCGTCGCGGACGGGCTGTCCCCGTGTACGCCGCGATCCGGGAGCTCGGCCGGGACGGGATCCGCGCGATGATCGAGCGCTGCTGCGATCACGCCCGGGACCTGGTCCGCGGTCTCGGCGCGTTGCCTGGTGTCGAGGTGCTGGTCGAACCGGCCATCAACCAGGGACTCGTCCGGTTCCTGGCGGCCGATGGCGACCACGACCGCCGTACCGATGAAGTGATTGCGCGGATCCAGGCCGGGGGAGAGGCGTGGTTCGGCGGTACGACGTGGAAGGGGGTGCGGGCGATGCGTGTGTCGGTAGTCAACTGGCAGACCAGCAGCTCGGACGTCGCGCGGGCGGTCGCCGCGGTTGCTAGCTTGTGCAGCGATGGATGACTTGGAGCTTGCCCTCGGTACGTCGGATCTGGCCGCTCAGCTCGCACTTGCCCACTACGCGGCCGGCGTGACCGTCTCGGTGAAGGCTGACGGTTCGCCGGTTACCGAGGCGGATCGGGCCGTTGAGCGGTTGCTGCGGGATGAGTTGTCGGGGGCGCGGCCGGGTGATGCGTTCTTCGGCGAGGAGTTCGGGGAGCTGGGAGAGTCCGATCGGGTCTGGATTCTCGATCCGATCGACGGCACGAACTACTTCAGCCGCGGGGACCCGAACTGGCGGATTCAGGTCGCGCTGGAGATCAACGGGATCACCGAGGTCGCCGTCGTCACCGCGCCTGCGCTCGGGATTCGCTGGTGGGCAACTCGCGGTGGTGGCGCGTTCGAGTCACCCTGGCCGCTGGCCGAGCCCCGGCGTCTGGAGGTCAGTTCGACGGACGCCAGAGTCGTGGCCTTGGGCAATCGACTCCCCATGGCTCGGCCGCCCGCGAGCCCGCTCCCGCTGGTCGAACTCGTCCGCGGTGAGATCGACGCGTTCCTGGTCGAGCGCTATTACAAGTGGGATCACGCGCCCTGGATCCTCATCGTCGAAGAAGCCGGCGGCCGCTTCACCAACCCGGTCGGCACGAACACCGGCGATCAGGGCGGCGGCCTCTACTCCAACGCCAGGCTGCACCCACGCCTACTTGCGTTGCTCGGCTATCCGGAGGGTGGCGGCGTACAGAAGGACTGTTAGAGGGTCCAGTTCGAGGGCCGGCGGCGGTCTGTGTCACGCCTGGGGATGCGGCGGGGGCACGCGTACTAACAGTCCTTATGTACAGGTTGCGCGGCGTAGCGGGTGGCGAGGGTGGTGGCTCGAGTGTGGAGGGCTGCGCGGAGCCAGGGTGGGGCGAGGGCTTCGGCGTTGGTGGAGAGCTGCCAGAGGGCCCATTCGGCGTGCCGGCTGTCTTGGAAGGTGACTTCGAGGCGGAGCCAGCCGTCTTCGTCGGTGGATTCGGCGAGGATGGCGAGAGCGGTACGGGCCAGGTCTTCGCGGCGGATGGGGTTCACGCGGGCGAGGACCGTGACCTGATCGCCGCCGGTGCGGAACCGGGTGCTGCGTTCCTGCCAGGCTCGGTCCAGGTCGACGCGGTCGGGTCGCTCAGCCGGTTCGGCGAGTTCTTCGGCGGCGAGGACGCGGTCGAGACGGTACGTGCGGTCCTCGCCGGATCTCGTGGCGAGCAGATAGCCCTGTTCGCGGACCGTCACGACGCCGATCGGATCCACTGTGCGCCACTTCGCCGGCTGGTCGGTTGCCGCGTAATGGATGCGCAGCTTGTGCCCGGCCAGTACGGCGCGCAGGACCTCGGCGGTGGTGGTGTCGGGCGACTCTTCGGTGACGAGGCGGCGGGAGAGCAGATCAGTTTCGGGGTCGATGAGCAGGCGTTGGGAGGCGCCGGCCGCCGTGCTGCGATAGCTCGCGGGGAGGGCGTCGACCACCTTGAGCATGGCCGAGGCGAGGGCCGAGCCGAGGCCGAACACCTGCGCCCCACGGCGCGATCCGGCCACAACCAGGGCGAGCGCCTCGTCGTGGTTCAGCCCGGTGAGCTCAGTCTGAAATCCGGGGAGCAGCGCGAATCCACCGTGCCGACCGCGCTCGGCGTACACCGGGACGCCCGCGGCGGACAGCGCCTCGATGTCACGCAGCACGGTACGCGTGGAGACCTCGAGCTCGCGCGCCAGCGTGACGGCGGACAACTGACCGTGCTGGCGCAGGAGCAGAACCAGCGAGACCAACCGGTCGGCGCGCATACGAAAACCCTACCGGAATACACGACACAGGATGTCGTGATTCGCTGAGAGGCTCTTCCTACATCAATCGAAGGGAACTGAAGTGGCAGTGGAGCGAACGGCCGTCAACCCGTGGACCTGGTCGCAGCAACTGGGATACCACCAGGGTGAGGTTGTCACCGGCAACACCCGGACCTTGTACTGCGCCGGCCAGACCGCAATGAACGCCGACGGCAAACCCGAGCACGACGGGGACATGGCGGGTCAGCTGGAACTGAGCCTCACCAACCTGGAGGCCGTCCTGGCCGAGGCCGGGATGTCGCTCGCCAACGTGATCCGGCTGAACGTCTACACGACCGACGTCGACCTCCTGTTCCAGCACTACGGCGTACTGGCGGCCCGCCTCGGCGCCGCCCAGGTCGCACCGCCCACCACGATGCTCGGCGTCAGCCGGCTCGCGCTCCCCGACCTCATGGTCGAGCTTGAGGCGACCGCGGTGGCGTGAGACTCGGCCATGGTTCGGGGCGGGTGCCGTCGGTGGCGTCGGGAGGATTGCCAGTACGACGTCGCTCCAGATCCACGCTGAGTGGCAGCAGACCGATCTGCGCTCGGTTGTCATTGATCGTGTCGGCATCCAGCCCCGGCCGGAGTACCAGCTCGTCGTCCTCCAGCGCGAAGGCAGTCTCCATTACGGCGTAGTCCGGCAGCTGGTTCGTCCGCTCCCGCTGGTTGTCGACGATGTGCGCGAGGTGCCGCGGGTGAGCCTCACCTGCCTGAACCGCCTGATGCAGCAACGGGATGCAACTTGCCTGGAAGGCCAGATTGGCCGGCGTACCAATGGTTGGAACTCCCGAACCAGCGTGCTGGAGGAGCAGCCAGAACGCGTCCATACCGTCCTCACCGACCACCGACTTTCCGGGCCAGCCATGCTCATTCACCACGCCCCGCAGCCACTCGACATTGTCGTGCACGACCGCGACAACTCGACGTACTGGCTCGGGGGCCTCGTCCTGCGGCGTCCACTCCAGAAGGGAGTACGGCCAAGGAATCTGGCTGGCGATGGTCTTGCTGTAGTTGTTTGCAGCTGCCAGGAAGGCGTCGATAGCTGCACTGTCGGCGCTCATCCTGGTCAGCACTTCGGCACGGAGGTTCACGCGGCAAATCTACGCCGCGGCTGTCAGGGCACTCGGCGGAACCGCACCGCGTCCGCGATCACGAAACCGTCGGCCGCATCGGTGAGCTGGACGTAGCCGGCGATCCCGGCCTTGAAGGTGAACGTGCCGAGCGACTTCCATTCGCCGGTGCGCGCATCGTCCGGAGTGGCCCGAACACGTTGGTTGACGGTGACTGTCGTCGTACCGGTGGCGTGGTGGATCGCGTACTTGGCGTTGCTGGCGCGGTTGGGATCGGCGGTGTAGGAGACCAGGACCTCGTAGCGGCCGTCGCCCGGGATCGCGGGCCGGAATCTTGCGTAGTTGGTGCCGGTGCCTCTGGGGTGGGTGAGGTAGTTGAAGCCGTAGTAGCCGGGGATGCCGCGGGCGCTGTTCCAGGTACCGACCACCTCGAAGCCGAGCCCGTCGTTGTCCACGGTGACCTCTTCACGGAGATCGGGCTTCGCCGGCGCGGTGACCAGGCTCAGCTGCTCGAGGAAGATTTGGTTGCCACCACCACGGCCCACCCCGGCGAGGGTGACGCGGAGCGTGTGCCGCCCAGCCGTGAGCTGACGAGTGTCCACCAGTACGACGTCATGCCCATCGCCCCGGAACGAGGTCAGGTCGACGGCCGAGTTGCGCGGCGTTTGACCGTCGACAGCGACGGTCACCAGAGCGCCGTCGGGGGTGCGGTAATAGCGAAGCCACAGCTCGTACTGGCCGTCGCGGTTGACCACGAACGGGTACTCGATCGAACCAGTCTGCGGCGGGCCGAGCGGGAAGGTCTGGGTGGTGATCCCAGGTCCGGTGGCCAGGGAGTCGCGGCCTTGAGTCAGCCACTCCAGGTTGAAGGCGGCCACCGCCACGCTGCGCGGGAACCCGTCCAGATCGCCGTCGCGCCCGTACAGCAGGACGACCGTGCCATCGGACAGTCGACCAAGATCCGAGTAGTAGCTGCGGCCGGGATTGACCACGCGGCTGTAGCGGAACGAGTTGCCCTCGTCGTAGCTGACCGACACCGTCATGTTCCGGCGCATCGGGGCGTCCGGCCGGCTGAAGAGAACCCGGTTGATGTCCTGGCCGCCGGTGTAGCGGATGAACCCGGTGTCGACGCCGTTGAACAGACCGGCACTGAAGTCGAGCGCAGGTCGCGACCAACTCAGTCCGTTGTCAGTACTGACCGCCACACCCCGGGGCCAGTCGTTGCCCGAGCCCGGGCGGCTGTTCAGGATGATGCTGCCGTCAGCGCGCTGAACCAATCGAGCCTCGCCCATATGCGGCAGGTCTGGCCCCAGCGGAACCTCACCGCCAGAACGCCAGGTCCGGCCATGATCGTCGCTGTAGATCGTCGAGACACCGTAGTGGCGCTCGTCGGCCGGTACGCCGGTGATGATGGTTCGGTGGCCGACCGTCATCAGGAGTCGGCCGGAGGCGAGTTGGATGCCGTGCCCCGGTCCGGCTCCATGCATGGCCCAGTTGTGCGGGAAATGAGCGAACAGCGAAGTCAGGTCGCGCCGATCGACCCAGGTCACGCCGCCGTCAGTACTGGAGATGACATGGAGGGTGCTCGAGTCCGAGGAGCAACTCGTGTTCTCGGGAAGTCGCACGCAGAGGTTGTGAAACAGGAAGACCTCACCGGTACCCTCGTCGACGACAAAGGCCGGGTTGGCCCAGCTCTGGCCGTTGACCGACGGCACGACCGCATGCGACGGCGTCCAGGTCTGGCCCTTGTCGGTACTGCGCCGGATGAGCAGGTCGTGCGGGCCGGCGTCGCAGACCTCGTGCCTGCCTTCGGTGCAGGCGATGATCGTGTCGTCCGGCAGTACCACGAGACCGTGCACGTGGTAGTTGGCCAGTGGGTCGACTGTGTTGTCCCACAGGATCGTCTCGAAGAAGGAAGGTGCCGCGACCTCGGCCTGTACGGCGGCTTGCGCAGGTCGGATGGAGGTTGGCAGGGCCGTGGTGATGGCGCTGGCGGCGAGTCCGGCGGTGAATGCGCGACGGCTGACGGGCGGGGTCATGCGTCTGCTCCTCGGGGAGGGGGATTCGCCTGCGACGCTACCGACTTCGGCTGTCCCGAGGCAGGTCCGTCAGCGGCCAGATGTGGACTCTGGCAGGAACCTGAAGCCGTCGAGCATCGCGGCGAGCTCGACGGGCCGGCTGAGGGCCGGGGCATGGCCGCTGGTGATCTCGTCGGGAGTGATGCCCAGGCGGTCCCGAACGAACTGGCGCTGGAAGTCGGCGGGGAACAGGCGGTCCTCGGTGCAGAGGATGTAGCGCGTCGGTACCGCCGGATGGGCGTCGAGGGGCCACGGTTCGTAGTACGCCGTGTTGGACGGCGGACTCGGTTCCCTGTCCGGCACCTGGTCGGCGAGGTGCTTCGGTACGTCGTGGAAGTAGTCCCCGGAACCGGTCAGCCCGCCGTCCCGGGCGGCCTGGATCCGAACCGCCTCGGAGAATCCGGTGTTGGTCCACCAGTCGTCCGGAGATTCGCCAGGCTGGGGAACCATCGCGGTGACATAGACCAGGCCGGCGGTGGGGATGCGCTCGGCAATCAGGGGCGCGGTGAACCCTCCGAACGAATGGGCAACCACGATCAGCTCGTCCGGCGTACCGACGAGGTCGATGACGGCGTCGGCATAGCTGGACAAGGTCTCGCTCTCGTCGCCGTTCCACAGGGTCGGCGCGGCGGTCGTGTGCCCGAGAGCCTGCAGTTCGGCCTCGACCAGGTGCCAGAACCAGCCACCACCGACACCGGCTCCGTGAATCAACGCGAAGGTGCTCATGCCTCGACGCTAGCCGTGGAGAGCGATCACGTATAACGATCCTTCCTGATCAACACGATCGCCTCAGCCAATCGCCTACTCCGGAAACTCCGATGCATCGACGAGCTGCGAGTCGTAGGTTCGTCGGGTGACCGCAGACCTTTCACAGCTCGGCACGCCGGTCGGGTCGATGATCCGCGTCCACGGCGGGTTCGCCAACAAGCTGTACCGGCTCGACACCGAGCAGGGCTCCTTCGCGGTGAAGGAGCTGAACCTCGTCGACAACCGCGGGACCTACCCCGTCGACGACGTCTTCAGGTTCGAGCAGGCGGCCTTCGCTGCCGGCATCCCGATGCCGGAGCCGATCTCGGCCGGCCGCGACACGCTCGTGCACCGCTGGGTCGAGGGGGAGACGGTGCCCGAGGAGCCGGTGCCGGCGGCGTTTGCGTTCGAGATCGGTGAGATCCTCGCGCGCATTCACAGGCTCGACGTCGAGTGGACTCACGAGCCGATCGACGAGCCGACGCCGCACGACTGGCGCGAGCTCGCCGAACGCGCGGCGGCAACCGGGCAGCCGTGGGCCGACGAGCTCGCCTCCCGCGTGGACACGTTCCTCGCGATCGCCCACTTCGTCGAGACCTGCGAGCGGCCGGGCCCCGTCGTACTGACTCACCGAGACATCCAGCCGTGGAACCTGCTCGCTCGCGGCGGTCGGCCGGTCGTGCTCGACTGGGAACTCTCGGGCATGCTCGACCTGTCTGGCGAGCTCGGCTCAACCGCACTGAGCCTCGCGAAGGGACCTGGCTTCGACGACATCCAGCCGGACATCTTCCGTGCAGTCCTCGACGGGTACGTCGCTGCCGGCGGAATGCTGCCGTCGCCAGGGCCAAGCTGGTTCGTGTTCATGGTCGGCGGCTGGCTGGGGTTCACGCGGTGGAACATCCTCCGCTGCCTGGCCGGTGGCACGGCGAGCACCGGCCCTGACCTCGCGCTGTCGCACGAGTCGGTGCGCAACGGCCTACGCGGCCTGCCCGGCCTGTTCGAGCGGCTGCCGGACCTCGAGACGCTGATCAGTTGATGTCGAATTCGTTCCCTTCTGGATCCGTCATCGCGACCCCGTAGTGATCCAGGCCCTCCTCGGTGAGCGCACGCAACCGCGTCGCACCCAGGGCGACGAGCCGGGCGGACTCGGCCTCGACCCGTTCACGCCGTACCTCAAGGGGGAACCCGCGGCCGCCGCTCGCATCCACATCGATGTGGATGCGGTTCTTGATCGACTTCTCCTCCGGCACGATCTGGAACCAGATCCGCGGGCCCTCGCCGTTCGGATCCACGATGCTGTCGACGCCTCCGCCCAGCTCGGCCTCGGGCACACCGATCGACCGGTAGAAGTCGTCCCACGACTCGAATCCGGCAGGCGGCGGCGCGGTGACGTAATGCAACGCCGCAGCCCAGAACCGAGTCAGCACTTCAGGGGACCTGCAGTCGATCACCAGTTGATACGACACGGCCATCCGAGACCTCCACGAGTTTGTGATTCCCGTCAGCCTGCCAGGCCCCTCCGACAAAATTTGAGGTGTCAGTCGACCAGGAGGCCGTGGGCCACTAAGTCCGTCGCGACCCGGAGCAGTTGGGCCAGCTCGTCGTCGGTTCGGGAGAGGCTGTCGGAGCGCCAGCCGAGGCTGATGATGCCGTTCCACGCCGCCCAGAGGACCGTCGCGGTGGCGTCGGGGTCGACCTCGCGGAGCACACCGGTGTCGATGCCGAGTTTGATCGCCTCGACCATGCGCGCGTTCTGCTCGTTGACCGATGCCGCTAGCCGATCGGCCAGCTCGCGGCCGGCCGGATAGCTGCCCGGGTCGGACGGGAAGGCCAGCATGCGGAAGAACTCGGGATTGGCGAGGTAGAAGGCGAGATACTCAGCGGCGGCCGCGTAGAGCTGATCGATCGGGGAACGGCCGGGTACGTAGGCGAGGTCCATGAAGTACCGGTCGGTGTCGAGGGCTCGCTCGACCAGAGCAGCGTGCAGGCCGGCCTTGGAGCCGAAGTGGTTGTAGACCGAGCCGACCGCGACACCGGCGTCGGCGGCGATCTCCTCCAGAGTCACCTCGGCGAACGGCCGCTGGCGGAACAGCGGCTCAGCTGCGCGCAACAACGACTCGATCGTGCGTTCGGCCCTGGGGTCCACTCCCGCGCCCTTTCTGAGAACGATTGCAAGAAGTCCTTCTGACAGTTACCTTAGCGGGACTTCTTGCAATCGTTGCAAGAGAGGAGACCGGTATGGCTGCGGTCGGATCGCCCGCTTGGGTTGCCCGAAGCAACGGATCCCTGACTGCCCTCGACCAGGTGCGCTTCGCCGCAGCCGCAGCAGCGCGCGAGGTCGCCGTACTGGCTGCACGCCTCCGTGCCACGTCGGCCCGCGTACTGGACGTCGACCGCACTCCGCCGGACACCCCGCTGGCGAAGCAAATGACCGAGAGCGCCACTGCGGTGCTCCCCGGTCCGCTGCTCCAGCACAGCCTTCGCACGTGGCTGTGGGGATCGATGCTGGCTGAGATCGACAGCATCGAGTACGACGAGGAGCTGCTGTATGTGGCTGCGATGCTGCACGACATCGGCCTGAGCGAGGCTCATCGCGGGGGAGCCTGCTTCGCCGTACACGGCGCAGCCGAAGCGCGGGCACTCGCGCTCGCGGCCGGTGCGGATGACGTGTTTGCCCGCGAGGTCTTCGAGGCGATCGCGGCTCACTTCAACATGTCGGTGCCCTTGTCCTGGGGCGCCGAGTCACACCTGCTGAACGCCGGCGCGTACTTCGACGTGGTCGGGCGACGGTTCGGCGAAATCGCTCCGGGGACGGTGATCGACGTACTGCGACGGGCACCGCGAACTGGGTTCGACGACTGCATCATCGCCGCGATGCGCGAGGAGCGGCGGCTGCATCCTCGGTCGCGTGCGGCCCTGCTGCACCGGCTTGGGATGGAGCGGTCGATCCACAGGGCCGCCTTCCCTTCGTTGACTGGCCCATCGATGGAAGGAACCTGATGACTGAGCGCGCGACCGCCTTCGTGGCCGAGGCCGAACGGATGACGAACGAGCGCGACGTCGACGGCATCCGCACTGTCTTCGCGGCTGACGGCCACCAGACGGCAACCCTCGACGGGCTGCTGATCGAGGCGAACGGTATCGATGAGATTCATCGGGCCTGGCGAACGATGTGCGCGTTCATGGCGAAGCGGCAGATGTACGTGACCAAGACGCTCGTCACCGCGGATGAGACGACGATCGTGAACGAGTGGGTCGGCACGGTCGCCGGCAAGCCGTCCGCACGCGGCATCGAGGTCTGGAAGCTCAACGACGCCGGCCTGGTCGTCGATCAGCGGCTCTACGGCTTCCTGGATGCGCGACCAGAGACCAGCCCGGTGCAGAACCTGCGGATACTCGTGTCCCACCCGCTCACCGCCATGGCCTTCGCCCAGGTGCGAGGCCGCGGATGAACGTCGCCGTCATCCTCGTCGCGGTGTTCTTCGCCGGGATGGGCGTCGCCGCGCTGGTGAAGCCCGCGTTGATCTGGGCACCCTTCGGCGTGGCACCCACGACACCCGACGCCCGCAACGAGGTCCGCGCGGTCTATGGCGGCTTCGGCCTGGCCATCGCAGCTCTGCTCATCGCGGCCGAATCGGCAACGGCCGACTTCCGCGACGGCGTCCTGGTCGCGGTAGCAGTCGCCCTCGGCGGCATGGCCGCCGGACGACTCCTCGGAGCTGTCGCCGACCCGAAGCCGCTCCTCCGCTGGCCCGGCTTCTTCTTCCTGGTGGAAGCCGCCCTCGCCGCGCTGCTGCTCAGCGCCCGATGACGCCCTCGCCGTACCGACCAACGGGTAGAGGTCCCCTTCAGCGGCTCTGCTGAGGCGCCCGCACGCTGGGGAACTCGACCACTACCCGTTCTTCGGTACGGGTTTGGAGTCGAAGTGCAGGCGCATAACGGCTCTGGCTCCGCTGTCGCGGATGGTGACGAAGCCGCGGGACTCGTAGGAGGCGCGGCGGCCCATCCAGCTGTCGTTCTCCTCGGCTCGTCGGTTGCCGAGTGTGTGTGGTGCGTGATTCAGCTTCGGGAACGCGTCGAGCGCGGTGGCACCGGACGCTTGTGCATGAGCGATCGCTGCGTCCAGTAGCGCGCTGGCGACGCCGGTACCGCGGAGGTCGCGGTCGACGTAGAAGCAGGTGACAGCGAAGACACGCTCATCCTCAGGTTCAGGTCCATACTTTCGGGACCGCTCGAGCCGGACGTGGTCCTCTCGCGGTGCCACGGCAACCCAGCCGGCCGGGCGACCATCGACGTACGCGATGAGCCCAGGGGAGCGGTCACCGTCGACGGCCGCCTTGAGCCCAGCCTTGCGGCCCTCGCGGGACACGTGCTCCTCACGCCACAACATGCACCAGCAATGCCCAGGAATCGGTACGCCGCCGCGCGGTCCCTTGCGTTCGAACAGCTGCACGAGATCGCACCAGCGACCCGGGCTGACCACCTGGATGTCCACCTCAGGGCCGCCACTCACGCCGAAGCAGGCCGTAGACCCACGAGTCGGAGACCTCGCCGTTCACGACGCAGTCTTCTCGCAACGTCCCTTCGCGGACGAACCCAAGCTTCTCCAGCACCCGACCGGACGCCGCATTGCGCGTATCAGCCTCCGCCTGCACACGATTCAGATCCATCGCGTCGAACGCCCACCCCAGCAGCGCACGCGCAGCCTCGGTCCCGTAGCCGTGCCCCCACGCGGCCTCGTTGTAGCAGTACCCCAGAGCCGCGCTGCGGAACTCCGGGTTCCACCGAGTCACGCTGCACCAGCCGAGGAAGGTGCTGTCGGACTCCACAGCGAGCCGAGCCCCGGTACCTTCGTCAGCCATCTGCCGGCACGCCGCGATGAACCGCTCAGCACGCGCCGGTTCGCTCCACGCCGGCGAGTCCCAATAACGCAGTACGGCGGCATCGCTGTGCAGCGCGAACAATCCGCTCGCATCCGTGTCCTCGAACGGCCGCAGCCGCAGGCGATCAGTGGTCAACGTCGGAGCCGGCAATGACATGTCCGCCATCGAAACACCCGGCCGCTACCCTGGCAACGGTGTTTCTGTACCACCATGTGACACAGCCCTCCTGCCGCATCCCTCTCACGGGGGATCTCGTGGTCGGCGGGGGAGGGAGACACTCGGATGGTGAAGGGTATCGGTCTTCCACCAGGACAGCGCCGCGTCGAGGGGTTCCCCCGCTTCGGCACCCACCTCTCCCGGCCCGCTCCGCCCGTTCCACCCGCTCCGGTGATCGCGGTCCGGGGCGCGGTGACGGCTGAGGTCGACCTTCCTCTCGAGCGACTCTGGGAGTTGCCGCGGAAGGAGATCACCGCCGACTTCCATTGTGTGGCGGGCTGGTCGGCGACCGGGCTGCACTGGGAAGGCGTCCCGTTCGAGACGTTCTACCGCGCGCTCATCGAACCGATACAGTTGCCAGGGGCATCGATCACCCGTCTCACCTTGCGCGGGCTCGACGGCTGGCAGGCAGTGGTAACCATCGAGGACGTCCTGGGCGACGACGTACTGATCGCTCAAAATCTCAACGGCCAGCCACTCGACAGCGATCACGGAGCGCCAGTCCGCCTGGTCAGTCCCAGTCAGTACGGCTACATCAACATCAAACACCTCTGCCGCATCGACGTCCTGACGGCCGCACCGGCGACCACCGAAGGCCCGCTGATCAGGAGCCATCCCAGAGGCCGAGTCTGGGAAGAAGAACGCCACGCCCTCGTCCCCGGCCGGCTGGTGCGCCCGATCTATCGGAGCCTGATTGGCCCCATCAGATTCCTGAGCTCCCGCGGGACCCGAGACGCCCTGAGGCGTTCGTAGCGGCTGCCTGGACGGCGCTCAGTACGTTCGACAGGCTCTCCGGGTGGGCCATCGTCAAGTCCGCGAGTTCACTCGGCCGGAACCAGCGCAGATCGTCGTGCTCCTCGGGTGCGGCGTTGACAGGTTCACCGTCCCAGCGCGTGACGAGGAACGCGTGTACGTCGAGGGTCGGGTCGCTGACCGTCATCTCGATAGGTATGGGGTCGTGGACGTGGACACCGAGTTCTTCGAGGCATTCCCGGCTGACGGCCTGGCGAGGCAGCTCACCCGGCTCGACATGTCCGCCGGCGGAGAAGCTCCAGGAGTCGGGATACCAACGGCGCGACGGATGCCGATGCACCAGCAGCACGAGACCGTCACGCACGAGCAGGGCGACTGCGATCGGAATCCGGGCAACCATGGCGGCACTCTAGGCGCGGCCGCCGACAGTTCAGCTTCAGTCCAGCTGCAGGTGCGGGGTCGTGTAGAAGGTGGGTGCCCCGTCGGGCCCGAACTCGACGCCGGTGAACGGCGCGTGCTCCCCGAACGGCGACAGGATCCGGATCACCGTGCCATCGGGATCCGGTACGTCGAGCTGCACCCCACCACCCGGCCCGCGGTCGAACAACGGACCGTGCTCCACGCCGAGCTCGTCGAAACGCTCGGCCAGTGCCATCAGTACGTCGACAGACGGTACGCCGAGGCTGACAACATCGAAGCCGGCCAGCGACGGCTCACCGGGCACGGTGTCGAGCCGCCGCAGGCCGATGAGAAACCGCTCGTCGTCATCAGTCAGCACCGCGCCCGTGACAACACCCGCCTCGCCGAACTCCCACGCCAGCCGCAGCCCCAACACCCGCCGGTACCAACTAACACTGCGCTGCAGATCAGTCACCGGGATCTTCACCTGCAAGATCCGCTCAAAACCCAGGTCCATCGCAATCCCCCCAAAGTCCGCCTTCCCCGAGCATGGCCGCC
>NZ_SMKA01000185.1 GCF_004348455.1 Kribbella albertanoniae | reverse complement strand
GGGGGCGTGGTGGGAACTTGGCGGGGTGCGGTGGTGTAGGTGAGTTGTCGGCATGCCAACTGCTTTAGGTTCACGTCAGGGGTTCGTATGTATCTCTTCAGGGGCACACTTCTGGTCGGGTGCGCTTTGGTGGTCGCGGGTTGTTCCTCGACGGCGGACGGCGCTATCGGTGCCGCGGAGCAACCGGCTGTCAGCAGCATTGCGGAGCTGCGGGCTGGGTCGGTCACGGTCAGGGTTCAGTCTGCTGAAACTCGCACTTCAGTGTCCCTGGTGGGCGGCGCCGGTCGGTCGCTTGAGCTTGATGGGCGGTGGGTGCTGCCGCGTGTCGTGGCGGACGGCCCGGTGGACGGCGCGACATCGGACGGCAGCCGCGCCGTACTCGCCGAAGCCGCCGGGTCCCGGGCAGGCACGAGTCGCTTCATGGTGGTTGACCTGAAGGCGATGGCATCGAAGCTGGTCGAGCTGCCCGGTGAGTTCACGTACGACGCCTGGTCGCCAGACGGGTCGCTGATCTACTTCATCGAGCACCGGCCGCCGGCCGATTCCGGCAAGTACGTCGTACGGGCGTATGACCGGGTGTCTGCGGCCCTGCGCCCTGATGCGGTGGCCGACAAGCGGACGTCGGGTGAGGAGATGGCCGGCGTTCCGATCGCGCGGGCGTCGACGCGGGACGGACGCAGTGTGGCGACGCTGTACGTACCCCATCCCAGCGGATCGCACGGCGACGGGCACGAGGGGCTCGGGCGCCCCCACGGGCCGTTCGTGCACCTGTTGTTTGCAGCCGATGCGACGGCCATGTGCGTCGATCTTCCGCCCGAGGTCGCTCGCGGCTGGACCATTGTTGTGCAGGGCAACGTTCTCCGCATCTCCGGGCCGGCGGCTCCGCGCGCCTACGCGATCGACCTCGGCTCCGGCGAACTCACCAAAACCGCCGGCACCACACGCTGACCTTCGGCGTCAGCTGGAGGGTTTGATGAAGGTTCCGATCAGTGCGCGGTAGCGTTCCACCGCGGCGCGGTTGCGGATGAAATCACGGAAGCCGTTGATCGGGCTGTTGTAGTCGGTGATGCGGCCGGCCGGAACCGCGACGTCGCGGCGGCTCGACCATTGCAGGACGGTGCGCTGGCGTTCCACGGTCAGTTGCCAGGCGAGGTAGAGCTTTGCGGCCGCTGGGTGGCGTGCCGCGCGGAAGATCGCGGCTGTCCGCGGCCAACTCATGAACTGGTCTGTCTTCGGGGTGAGGTACTGAACGGGGCCGGGTGCCAAAGATGCGACGTTGGCGAGACTCGCAGTGCGTTCGCCACTGGCCAGAATCGCGTTGGTCGTTGGTGAGTTCGCGACGATCAGCGGCCGCTGCGCCATGAACCGCTCCATGAACTGCAGCCCGTACTTCTGTGTCACCAGATAGAACGCGAACAGGATCGCGTCGTCACTCGTGGGGTCCGGAACCACGATCTTGTCGAGGAACGCCGGCGCCAGAAAGTCGATGGCATCTCGAGGCCGGTCGGCTTCGGAGAGGAGAGAGGTGTTGACGACGCGACCGAAGGACTGGACGCTGATGCCGATAAAGGTGTCGTCGGGATCCCGATACTGCTTGAAGACCTCCTCGGCGCCTGGGGGCCGGAATGGCAGCAGCGCGTTCTGGGCCTTCCAGTGCTCGAAGTCGTGCAGGGTCTGCAACTGAACGACGTCCGGTTCCAGTCCGCCGAGCGCCAACTGCCGGTCGACGAGGGCGCTGTGTTCGGTGCTGTAGCGGACCTTGATGACGGTGTCGATTCCGGGGAAGGCGGTGATGAACGCCTGCCGTGTCCGGTCCTCCTGGGTGGGAACACTCCCGCCGGCCCACACGACCAGCCCGCCGCCCTCGTCGAGCGCAGCCTGGTACAGCTGCTGCAGAACCGCCTCGTCACTACGGCCGGCCCCGAAGGCGCCGGTCTGGTTGAAGGCTAAGGCGGTCACGCCGGCCGCACCGGCGGCGCCGTACCGGAGAATGCTGCGCCGTCTGATGCTGTTCGTTGCAGGATCCATCGTTCTCTCCCTGGGTGGTTGATCAACGGACCGGACTCGCTTCCCAGGAAAGAGGCTCAGCCTCTGAACGACATCGGTGTCACCTCAGAGTCAGCTGAGAACTTGGCGGCAGCGGCCTGCGGAATCATCACCCTGAGCCAGGCTCCGCCGCGATGTGGCACGACTGTCGCGGAGCCTTGATGGGCGGCGACGATCGCGGCCACGATACTGAGACCGAGGCCGCTGCCTTCCCCGCTGCCCGCAACGCGATGCCGGCCCAGATCGGCGCGATAGAAGCGTTCGAACACCTTGTCCGCCTGGTCGGCCGCGATCCCCGGCCCTTGATCGATGACGTCGACAAGTTCGTCGTACCCGGCACGGCTGACCCGCACCTCGGCCGCGGTGCCGGCGGGGGTGTGGGCGCGGACGTTCGCCAGCAGGTTCCCCAGCACCTGGCTCAGTCGATGCTCGTCACCCACGACCGGATGCGCGCCGGGCTCGACGATCAGGGTCAGCGATCGGTGCGGATCGGCAGCCCTGGCATTCTGTACGGCGGCCGTGACCAGCTCGGCAAGGTCCAGCTCGACCCGGTCGAGTGGACGCCCTTGATCCAGCCGCGCGAGCAGCAGCAGTTCGTCGACCAGGCTGGTCATCCGATGGGTCTCGTCCTCGACCCGGCGCATCGCGTCGTCGAGCTGCTCGGGTTCGGTCAACGCCCCTTTCCGCACGAGCTGGGCATATCCCATGATCGCGGTCAGCGGTGTACGGAGCTCGTGACCGGCGTCGGCGACGAACCGCCGCAGCCGGTCCTCGGCGAGCTGCCGCTGCGTGAACGCGTGCTCGATCCGGCCGAGCATCTGATTCATCGACTGCCCGAGTACGGCGACCTCGGTCGGCGCCCCGGCGAGCTCGACCCGGTGGGACAGCTCCCCGTCGGCGATCCGTGTGGCCGTGGCGGACATCGTGTCCAGCGGCTTCAGCACGAACCTGCTCACGCCGACCGCAAGCGCCACGGCCAGTGCCAGGGCTGTCAGCGTGACGGCGAGCTCGATGAGGATCAGCCGGTAGACAACAGCGTCCGACCAGGCGGTGGCTTCCGACACCAGCAGAAAGCGCCCGCCGGGGAGCGTCGCGACCTGAATCCGGTAGTCCTCGCCCGCGGTGACGGTCACCGGGGCGCCACCGGCCGCATACCGCGCGAGATCCGCGACCGGCGGCGTCGGCAGCGTCTGTACGGCGCCCGCGTGCGAGAGTTGATTGCCTGCGGAATCGATGACCGCGACCGAGCAGCTACCCGCCTCGGCCGGGATCGACATCAGCTGCCCGTCGGGGCCCAGCGTTCGCTTGCTGTCCGACATCGCGATCTTGACCTGCTGATCGATCCGCTGATCCAAGAGGACTGCAGTCCCGTCACCCCGACGATGGCCGCGGCCGCGAGTCCGATCGCCGTGACCGCGAGCACGCCGGCCAGCAGCCTGCTGCGCAGCGATCGCAACCACGGTCGCCTCGCCATCAGGTCGCCGTACGAAGCAAGTAACCGGCCCCACGAACTGTCCGGATCAGCTGACCGTCCGGCCCGTCCAGCTTGCGCCGCAGGTAGTAGACATAGGTCTCGACGATCCCTGAATCGCCCTGGAAGTCGAATTTCCACACGTGGTCGAGGATCTGCGCCTTCGACAGCACCCGGCCCGCGTTGAGCATCAAGTAGTGCAGCAGCTGAACTCCGTCGCAGACAGGTCCACCAGCTCGCCACCACGCCACACCTCATGGGTATCCGGGTCGAGCTCAACCTGCCCCGCCTTCGGTCGCTCTCCAGGCTGCCGAACGCTCCGGCCCCGCTTCAGCAACACCCGGATCCGCGCCACGAGCTCATCCAGGTCAAACGGCTTGGTCACATAGTCGTCACCCCCGAGGGTGAGCCCGGGAACCTTGTCCTCCCGAGCGTCGCGAGCAGTCAGAAACAGCACGGGCGCGTCGACCCCGTCCCGCCGCAACCGCCGGCACACCTCGAACCCGTCCAGATCCGGCAGCATCACATCCAGCACGATCACCTCGGGCCGGAACTCGCGCGCCCGCTCGAGCGCCTCCCCACCCGTCGCCGCGGAAGCGACAGCGAAACCGGCGAACCGCAAAGTCGTGGTCAGCATGGCGAGGATGTTCTCCTCGTCATCAACCACCAGCACCCTGGTTTCCGGCATGGTCATCTTCCCGTCGGGCAGCAATCCACCCCACGATAAACACCAAACCTCAAAACCACCTCAGAACCTCGAGCCAGCGGTGGACCGAGCCGCGCCGCTTCCTCATCACGAGGCCCGCCTCGACCGGTCATCGGCCGAGGCGGAGGCTCTCGATCTCATGTCGCCCGGTCAGAGGGGTATCAGTGCGCAGCAGGGCCGCGAGCACCCGCCACCCGCCCCGGGGATGATCCCGCCGAGCGGCTCATTGAAGAACATATGACCAATCTGCCAGTCATATGATCGGTATACCAGTCATGTAACTGCTGGCGGTGGCGGGGTGACGCCGGCCTACGAAGCAGGCATGCGTGCGGCATTGCTGATCGCCGCACGCGCCTTCTCGTTGTGAGGTCCGCGGGTGAAGGCGTACCGACGGACGGGTAGAGGTGCCGCATTCGCCGTACTGGGAAGGCGCAGTAGGCGTAGTACTCGATGCTTGCCGCCACTACCACCCGTTCGTCGGTACGCCGCCAACGACTCGGTTAGCCGCGGGCGCGGCGCATGAGTAGCGACTGGCCGACCTTGGTGGTGAAGCCCCAGCGGCTGTAGAAGGGGACGAGGTCGGGCTGGCAGACCAGCTCGATGCTGCGAACGTCCTGAAGCGCTGGGTGCGTCACGATCGCTTCCATCAGGGTCGCGCCGTGCCCGGCACCGCGTGCATCGGGCGAGACGACCACGTCGAGGACCAGGGCGACGTGCGCGTAGTCGGTGAGGACCCGGGCGAAGCCGACCAGTCGGTCGGTGTCGATCAGAGCGAAGACGAGGTCCGATTCCGCGAGGATCCGAGCGGTCTCCGCGGAGGTTCGGTCGGTCAGCCACCAGGCAGAGCGGAAGAGGGTGGCGAGCTCGGGCAGTTGGTGGGGTTCGATGCGGTCGGCGACTGTCATGGCTCCAGTCTCGGGCAGGCCCCGCGTGCCGGGGCCTGCCGTGGGAGCGTCAGCTCGGGCGGGGGTTCCAGTCGGTCAGGTACGTCGATCGCGTGTGCGCATCGGCCTGCGATTCCGAGAGCTGGGGTCGGCCGTCGACGCCGGTGACCGCGCCTGGGCCGGTGTTGTGGTGCTCGAAGAACTCGGCGTCGCGCCAGGAGTATCCGCTCATGTCGGTCCAGGCCGGCGTACCGATGTGGGGGCCTAGCCAGGAGTTGCGGACCACTACGGCCGGGTCGACCAGGGGGTCGCTGCTGGGGTGCCAGGGCCGGCCCAGGAACACCGTGCCTGGAGCTGCGGGAGAGGTGAATCGGCAGTCGGTGAAGAGGAAACCGAGCCGGCCTTCGGGAGTTGAGGCCGCCGTGACGTAGCCGTTGACCTTCGAGGCGCGGTCGAGCGAGTGGATGGTCGACCGCTCGAAGACTGCGGTCGCCCGGCCGTAGACGAAGTCCACGTCGCCCTCGACATACGAATCGCGGACGTATACCCGCGAAGTGAGCTGCTTGGCCGGGGTGTCGGCCAGGAACGTGTCCTGGTTGCCGAGCAGCCGGACATTGTCGAGCATGGTCCGGTCTCCCGTCGTACGGAGTGCCAGTGCCTGGCTCGGGCCGTTCGCCTTCTCGTCGTAGTTGTTGACGATCGTGAGGTCCTCGAACCGTACGTCGGTCGCCAGGCTGCCGAGGGTGGCCGACAGGGTCGCGCCGTTCGTCCCGCCGTAGAATTTCGCGCCACCGGCCGGCAGGTCGTACTCCAGGACGACATCGGTGGCGTCGCCGGTCTCACCGCGAAGAGTCACGCCGTTCGCATTCGGCCAGAGCCGGACCGCCTCGCGATAGTTGCCCGGAGCCACAATCACCGTGACCGGGTGATTTGCACGAGCCGCCGCACCGACCGCAGCGCTGATACTTGCCGTGTCACCCGAACCATCCAGCGCGACCCGGATCCGACGACCGACCACCTCGTCAGCGGTCAGCGGACCGGCGTGGGCGGGCACCAGGCCGGCCACGATGTCGACAGGATCCGCCTTGTAGGCATAGAAGGTTGACGGGTCGAAGGTGGCGCCGGTGTGGTCGCGACGCCCGCGGGTTCCGATGAAGAGGTTGCCCTGCGAGGAGAGCTTCGAATCCGGATCCTTGGCCACGATTGGATCTTCGGCATTCGCGTACACGCTGTTCTCGACGACCAGCCGGGACGCGCCACGCGACATCGTGCCGTACTGACCGATGCCGTCCAGATAGTTGTTGTAGAGGTGACCCGCAAGCACGTTGTCGATACTCGCGTTGCGCTGGTAGGTGTTGGTGATCCAGTTGTGGTGCAACGTGATCGTGGTGAGGACGTTGGTCGTCCACCCCACCCCGATCGCCTTGTTGTTGTCGCGGAACACGTTCCAGGACAGGGTGATCGCGGTCGAGTCCTTGCGAACGTCGACGAGTCCGTCGCCCAGCCGAGCGAACTCGTTGTGGTCGATCCAGACGTGACTGGAGGTGTCTATCCGGATGCCGTCATTGTCGTTGTCGGAGCGTTTGCCGTCCCAGTCGCCCGGAATGTAGGAATCGCGGAACACCAGGTTGCGGATGATGACGTTGTCCACCCGATCGACGAACAACCCACCGCCGACCAAGCCGGCCTTCCGCCCGATCCCCGCGATCGTCTTGTTGGCAGCGACCGTGATCATCGAACCCCATGGCTGTACGGCGATCTCCCCGTTGACCAGGATGGTGAGCGGCTCAGGGCTGGCGGCTGCAGCGGCCAACGCGGACGCGGTCGTGACCGTGACGGTTCGGCCACCGGTCCCGCCCGTCGTGCCGCGCGGATGTGCGGCGTCGGCCGTCGAGGCGAAGCCGGTTGGCAGCGGCGACCACACCGGCCCATCCGCCGTACTGGTCGAGGGAGCGCGCATCGCCTTCAGCAGCGCGGCACCGGCGACCGCCGGATCGGTCGGGTCGAGGCCGAAGGGCAACCGGCCGGCCCCGGCCCACGACTGGACCGCTTGCCTGGCAAGCTTCGCGGGCTGGATGACGCCGTGCGGTCCGGCCGAACCCGGGACCGATGCGGCCAACGGCGTACCGGGGTTCGCGGTGTTGTAAGCAGCCAGTACGTCGGTCTCCCGGCCGTTGACCCAGGTGCCGGAGGCATCGATCCCGGTACCGCCCCAGTTGTAGATGATCTCAGCCGGGGCGACGCCGTCCGCGAGCTCGAATGTGTTCTGCCGGGCGGTGATGCTCGACTCGACCCCGACGCCCCACGAGTACTCGTAGTGCTCGGGATCGGTGACCCGGTAGAGGTTGTTGTAGACGAGCGCTTGCCCGTAGCGCACCCGCGGCGCACGCTGCACCAGGTCCACGAATTCGTTGTGGTGCAAGGTGACGCGGATCTTGCCACGGTCGGCGACCACGTTGTCGCCGTTACCCCACAGCATCGACTTGTCGTGGCCGACCAGCCGACTCCAGGAGATCGTCACCAGGTCCGCCTGACGCACGACGTCCAGCAGTCCGTCATGGCGCAGGAAGTACTGCCCGAAGTACTTCGGCTGTTCCGTGTCGACGGTCTTGCCGTCGTCAAGGGTGAGGTGGTCGAGCCAGACCCGGGTCGCGCCGCTCACCACCAGGTTGTCGTACTCGGTCTTCCAGGTCTCACCGTTCCAGAGCGGGAAGCAGTCGTAGGCGTCGGAGATCCGCAGGTTCCGGATGATGACGTTGCTGACCTTCTCGATGTCCACCTCGAGGCCGGTGAGCGTCGACCGCCCGACCCCGATCAGTGTCGTGTTCGCGCCGATCTTGATCTTCACCTGCTGGGCTTGTGCGGTGGCAGAAGCCTTGCGGGCAAGCTCCATCGGGCCGGCGGCCGGCCCGGTCCAGTGCGCGGGATCGAACGCCTCCAAGTACTTCTCCAGCGTGTACCCGTCGCGTTGATAGTCGGCACAACTGATCGCCGTACCGTCGGCGCGCCGGTTGCCGTCGATGGTGCCGGCGACCCGGACGATCTTCGGCTCGTCACCCTGTACGGCGGCAGCGAGCTCATCGCGGTTGTCGACCGTGACGACCTTGGTCGCGGCCGCACCACCCGACGTACCGCCGTCGGTCGAGGCCCAGCCGTCGCCGGGGGCCAGTGGCTGCCGCTCGAAGATCGGAGCTGGCTGGGCGGCAGCGGATTGCGGAACGGCGGTGACAAGGCCGCCGACCAGCGACAAGGCGCAGGCGGCGAGTAGTAGGCGGGGTTTCGGCTCAGCTGATGTGAAGGACATCCTGGCCTCCTGGGAGCGGTGGGCTCCTCAGTGAGGAACCGGTTCCCCAGAGGTTAACGACGTCCCACGATCACGACAAGAGCTCAGCGAGGGACCGGTTCCTCAGGCGTGGCGGGCCGAGGTCACCCGGGCGACGGCGAGGTCGGCCAGGTCCGCGGCGTCGGCGTGACTGAGTCGCCGATCCACGACCAGCGACACCAGCGAGGTCTCGAAGGTCTCACCCGGCGCCAGCACGCGCGCCGAGTCCCACGCCAGCGAAGGGCCGGCGCCCACGTAGTCGGACAGCCGCACGAACCACGGCAGCGGCTCCTGCCCGTCCTGCACCAGCACGACGGACGTCCACGCGTCGCCATGCAGAGCGCTCACGACCAGCCACGGTGACTTCGATCCATGCGCGTCGGACTCACCGGCGCCATCCACCGTGAGCAACTCCGTGCGATCGCCGAACGGGAACCGCCAGAAGATGCCGCCGTACCCGGCACCTGGACGGCCGTTGACCGCAGGACTGGAGATCGTCGCACCAGAGGGCGCAGTGAGACCGCTGTGCCACCCCAACGCCCACGCCTCGGCCTCAGCGATCAGTACGCCGGTCAGTCGGCGTTCCTCGAGCAGTTGCTGGCGATCGTTCTGGTCGGCCCAGGTGATCCGGTCGAGCAGACCAGCACTCCCCTCGACGGACAGCTGAGTGCTGATCTGCCGGCCGTGGTTCGACAGCAGGGTCGGGCCCTGCCCCGGTAAGAACGTGCGGCCGCCCCAGTACGTCGTACCGTCGACGTCCGCAACTGTCAGCGACAGCCCGTAGTGGTGCCGGTGGTCGACAGGGCTGGTGAGTGTCAGAGCCGTCCCGGACAACGAGTGGATGGGGTGGAGGTGCGGGCGCGGACTGTGCACCCGAGGCATCGCTGCACCACCGACATAGCGGGTGAGCAGCGCGTCGAGACCTTCGAAGACGGCGCTGTCTCCCTCGAGCTTCCATTCGGCAGTGAGGCCGTCGCCCCGCTTGCGGTGAATCAATCCGGCCGTGCCCGACGACGGAGCCCCCAAGCGGCGCGCCGGTGGGACCGGACCGCTGCTGGACCGCACCACCAGCGTCGGCTCGATCACCTCGACCTCACCTGGCTCAGCATCCGCCGCCTCGATGGTGGCGAGCAGCCGCGCCCAAGCCCGGCGACCGAATTCCGCCTGCGGTACCAATGCAGTCGTCAGTGACGGCGTGGCGAACCGCGCCAGCTCGATGTCGTCGAAACCGGTCACCGAGATGTCTCCCGGTACGGCGACGCCCGTCTCGTTCAGCCGGGCGAGCAGCCCGAAAGCGACCAGGTCGTTGAAGGCCAGTACGGCGGTGGCGCGCGAATCCAGCACCTCGTCGGCGACCTGGTAGCCGGCGTCCACGGTCGAGCCGCCGGCGATGGTCCGGACGCGCACGAAGGGATGCCGGGCCCGCGCTTCCTCGAGGGCGCGGGCGCGGACGTGATGCGAGGCGGAGCTCGGCGGTCCGGCGACGTAGGCCAGATCGCGGTGACCGTTCTCCACCAGGTGGTCCACCAGCAGTGCGATGCCGCGGGCGTAGTCGACCCTCAGGGCCGGCACGCCTTCGGCCAGCCGATTCAGGAGCACGACCGGCCGCACCTCCGGCAGCAGCGCGAGCAACTCCTCCTCGGGCATCCTCGGCGCGGCCAGGATCACGGCGTCACAGCGAAGCCGCGCCTCCAGCGCGACCTCGGCCTCGCGCGCAGGGTTCTCCACCGTCTCCGCGACCAGGATCCGGTAGCCGGTCTCGTCGGCGGCCGCCATCGCGCCGCGCAACAACTGCTGGAACATCGGGTTGCCCAGGTCGGGCACCACGAGAGCAACGGTGTTGGTGCGGCCCAGTGACAGGCCACGGGCCAGCTTGCTCGGCCGGTACTGCAACTGGTCCGCGACGGCGAGCACCCGGGCCACGATGTCCGGCGCGACGTTGGCCTGGCCGTTCATCACCCGGGAGACGGTGGACCGCGAGACGTGCGCCGCGCGGGCGACTTCGCCGATGGTGCTGCCGCTCTTGATCTGCCGTGCCATCTGGGCTCCGCCCTCCTCTGATCCGGTCCTCACCGCCACCGCGCGGAATGTGACGTAGCCCGCAGTATCGTCTGCCGGCGTGCCGGACCGGGCCTGAAGTGTCGCGCGATCAGTCGATCGTAGCCTATGGGAAACCGGTTCCTGGGCTGTTATGGTCGCCATCCATAAACCGGTTCCTGACCGGGGCGAAGTACGCATAGAGAGAAGGCGGACCATGAAACAGCGACGTCTCAGCGGTCTCGCCGCCGCGGCGGCGGCTCTGGCGCTGACGCTCGGCGCCTGTGCAGGGCCGGGCAACACCGGAGCCGCGGAACCCGGAACCGATGACTGGGGTGATCCCAAGGGCAGCATCGAGTTCTGGGACACCAACGCCAATCCGCGCCTGAGCGCGGAGTGGGACAAGTCGATCAAGGCGTTCGAGAAGGCCAATCCCGACATCGACGTCAAGTACGTCGGCCTGCCCAACTCCTCGTACCTGCAGAAGGTGAACAACGCGCTGGCCACCGGTCAGGTGCCGGACGTGCTGCTGATCGGGAACGACGTCGCCAGCCTGATCGCCCAGAAGGCGCTGGCGCCGCTGGACGATGCGGTGAAGGATGCCGGGCTGGACGCGAAGCTCGACCCGAAGATGATCGAGAACGAACGCCGGAACTCGGCGGACCAGAAGCTGTACAAGCTGCCGTTGAGCGCGCTGTCCGACGTGATCTGGTACCGCACGGACTGGCTGAAGAAGGCCGGCCTGAAGGAGCCCACCAGCTACGACGAGTTCTTCGCGACCGCGAAGGCGCTCACCAAACCCGACGTCAACCAGTTCGGTTTCGCCTTCCGGGGCGGCCCGGGCGCGATGCCGCCGATGATCGCCATGACGTACGGGATGTCCGGTGTGAGTGAGTTCCTCACCAAGGACGGCCAGGCGACGCTGGACCAGCCGGAGAATGTCGCGGCCTTCAAGAAGTACATCTCGCTCTACGGCACGGTCAGCGCGAAGGCGGATCTGTCCAACGACTACGCCAAGATCGTTGCCGCGTTCGACGGCGGTTCGGCATGGGCGACGCACCACAACCTCGGCTCGTACCAGGACCACCTGAAGGCACTGGGGTCGAACGTGGTCGGCGTGCAGCCGTTCCCGAACGCCGACGGTGTCATCACCGCTACTGCCCCGGCCGTGTCCGGACTCGGAGTCCTTGCCAAGAGCAAGCACAAGGCCGCGGCCTGGAAGTTCGCCGAATTCATGTCCACGCAGGGCAACTCCGACTGGTCGCAGACTGTCGGTCAGGTGCCGGCATCGCTGGAGGCACAGAAGGCCGAGTGGATCACCAAGGCGCAACCGCTGACCGCGATCGTCGACGCCGGCAAGAACCCGAAGACGCAGTACCTGCAACTGCCGACGTACCTGCCGGACTGGGGTTCGATCCTGAAGACGGAGATGGAACCCGACTTCCAGTCCGTCCTGCAGGGCAAGCTGAGCCCGGAGGACTTCCTCGGGAAGTACGCCGACCGGTTCGAGAAGGCGCAGACCGAGTACGTCGAGCATGCCGGGAAGTAGCTGGTTCACCTGGCGAGCGTGTCGGTGAGGAAGTCCGCCGCCAGGTCCTGCATCGCCCGGTCGAATCGATGCGGACCGGGCAGCACGACTCCGCGATAGTTGCCGCGGGCACCCTCGAAACGGTTCCGCAGGAGGGTGTCCGCGTCGTGCATTCCCTGTCGGGGAAAGAGTTCGTCGTCCTCGGCGTACAGGACGAGTTGGTGATGCAGTCCGCGCGCGACGGCGTACTCCGGCCACTCTTTGTCCCGGCCGATCCCCGGGGTTGCGAGCAGCCAGGAATGCGCGTCCAGGTACGCCGGGAACATCGCCGCGAAGGTGCTCATCATGCAGACCACCACGCTCGCGGTGATCTCCGGCGCCAGTGCGGTCAGGTGAACGGCGCGGCCGCCGCCTCCGGAGAAGCCGACGACGCCGAGTCGGCCGGGATCGACACTGGGCATGGCTGCGAGCACCGATAGCGCGGTCAGGTCGTCATGAGCGACGGCCCCGGCGAACGACGTACCCATGACTCCGGCGTACTTCGCCACTGTCGCCTCGTGTTCGGCGGCCATCGCGTCGTACGTCGCTCTGGTCTTGCGCAATCGCCAGGGCGGTGGATCGAAGGTGAAACCGCGTGAGCCCCACGCGAAGGTGTCATGAGCAAGGACTGCAAAGCCCTGGCGGGCAAGGCGATCCGCCAACGCCTGCTCTTCGTAGAGGGTCGCTCTGAGCTGGCATGCCCCCGGCGACGGCTCGCGGGTCGTGACCAGTCGTTCAGCGCCGCAATGCTTGACTCCGGCGTGGCAGTGCAAGGCGAGTACGCCGGGCAGCGTGCGGTCGTCGTCCGGGCGCACGAGCCAGCCGCGCGTCGGTGGACCGAACGCCGTCCGCCAGGACAGCTCCGTCGTCACCAGGCCGTCGTGGTGCCAGCGATCTACCTCGATCGGTTCGGCCTTCGGCGGCGCGAGGACGCCCAGCATCTCGGCCAGTTCGGTGGTGACGGCGTCGCCCGACACGACCGGCCCCGCGCGCCAGGTAGCGGGCCAATCGTCGTACCCGCCGATCGCGGACGGGCGCGACGTGCTCATCCCTTCACCGCCCCGGCCGACAACCCCTGCACCAGGAAGCGTTGTACATAAGCGAAAACCAGCACCACCGGTACGACGGCCACGACGCCGCCGGCCGCGAGTGCACCGAAGTCGACGCTGTATTCGCCGAGCATGTAGCTCAGGCCGACCGGGATCGTGAACTGGTCCTGGGAGTTGAGGAACATCAGCGCGAACAGGAAGTTGTTCCACGACGAGATGAACGCGAACGAGCTGATCGCCACGACACCAGGGCGCAGCAGCGGCAGCACGGTCATCCGGAAACCGCGGAAGCGGCCGCAACCGTCGACCCAGGAGGCTTCCTCGAGCTCGACCGGGATGTTCTTGATGAAGCCGGCCATCAGGATGATCGACAGCGGCAGGTGGAAGACCGCGTCGGCCACCACGATGCTCCACAAGGTGTTGATCAGCTGCGTGGCGCGGAAGATGTCGAACAGGGGGATCAGCATCATCGCGCCGGGCACGAACTGCGTGCACAGCATCAGGACCATGATGGCGCCCTTGCCCTTGAAGCTGAACCGGGCCAGTGCGTAACCGCCGGCCAAGGCGATCACGGTGGTCAGGATGACGGTCAGCACCGCGATGACGACCGAGTTCTTGAAGAAGACGCCGAACCCTGCGCCGTTCCAGACGGTGTCGAAGTGCTCGAAGGTGAGCGGCCACGGCACCAGGGCCGTCGAACCCGTCTTCCGGAACGCGAAGAGCAGGATCCAGTAGAACGGCACCAGCGTGAACAGCAGGTACACGCCCAGCGGCAGGTAGATCGCCCAGCGCGGGACCTGCCGGGCCCTGGTCATTCGGTCTCCTTTCCTGCCCTGGCGAGCCAGAGGTAGGTGACGGAGCAGACGGCGAGGATCACGAACGCCGACATGGTCAGGGCCGAGCCGTAGCCGAACTCCTTGGCGTCGACTGCCTTGCGGGCGACGTACAGCGGAAGAGTCATGGTCGAGTTGCCCGGCCCACCGCCGGTCAGCGTGTAGAGGAGGTCGACGTTGTTGAACTCCCACACCGCGCGCAGCAGGGTCGACAGGATGATCGCGTTGCGCAGGTGTGGCAGGGTGATCGACCAGAACCGGCGGAACCGGCCGGCCCCGTCCACCTCGGCCGCCTCGTACAGATCGCCGGAGATCGACTGCAGATCGGCGAGGATGAGGATCGCGAAGAACGGCACACCGCGCCAGAGCTCAGCCAGTACGGCGGCCCAGAACGCCGTACCGGGTTCTGTCAGTAGGCTCGTGCCGTATTCGCCCACGCCGGCATCGGCGAGGTAGCGCCCGAAACCTGTGGTGGGGTTGTAGATCAGCAGCCAGATGGTCGTGGTCAGAACGCCGCTGACCGCCCAGGGTGAGAACACCAGCGCGCGGGAGATCGCGCGGCCGATGAAACTCTCGTTGATCACCAGGGCCAGCGCGAGACCGAAGACGAGCTGCAGTGACACCTCCACGACGACCCACTGCCCGGTGAAGACCAGCGACTGCCAGAACAGATCGTCGCGCAGCATCTCCGCGTAGTTCCCGAGCCCGACGAACCCGTTGTCCCACGGCTTGGTGACGTTGTACTTGTACAGGCTGTAGTAGACGACGCTGCCGATCGGATACACCAGGAAGACCGCGAGCAGGATCCCAGCCGGCGCCAGCAGCAAGTACGGCGTCCATCGCTCCCGCGGCCGCCGCCGGGCCGGCCGCGCGGCGGCAGTGAGCACGGTCATGTCATCTCCACTCCGGAACCGGTTTCTCACGCTTGGTCGCTGGAGCTGGCAACTATAGGCGAGAAACCGGTTCCTGAGGAGATGGGCGGGCGACCGAGTGTTTGGTGTTGCGGCAGGTAATCTTGACTCGTTCCAGAAAAGGGGGAAGACTGCGGGTGTGCCGACCGTGGAAGAGCTCCAGCAGCTGTTGCGGGGGAGCGAGCTGCGCGTGACGCGGCCACGGGTCGCGGTGCTGCAGGCGGTGTATGCGCATCCGCATGCCGACACGGACTCGTTGATCGGGGCCGTGCGCAACGATCTGCCGGACGTGTCGCACCAGGCGGTCTACGACTCGCTGCACACGTTGACGGCGGCGGGATTGGTACGGCGAATTCAGCCGCTCGGCTCGGTGGCGCGGTACGAGTCCCGGGTCGGCGACAACCATCACCATGTCGTGTGCCGCAACTGCGGTGCCATTGCCGATGTCGACTGTGCGGTGGGGCATGCGCCCTGCCTGCACGCGTCCGACGACCACGGTTTCGTGATCGACGAGGCCGAGGTCATCTACTGGGGGCTCTGCTCCGACTGTGCTTGACCTTCTGTGAAAAATACGTCCAGTCCTGGAAGGATTCAGATGTCCGACAACCATGAGCCGCACGAGCCCCTGCCCGGTGAAGGCAGCGAGGAGAGCCGCGGCGAAGACAACGCCCAGGCGGCCGGCGGCTGCCCGGTAGCCCACGGTCAGGGTGTGCAACCCACCTCGGGTGACGCCAACCGGGCCTGGTGGCCGAACCAGCTGAACCTCAAGATCCTGGCCAAGAACCCGGCCGTGTCGAACCCGCTCGGTGCGGACTTCGACTACGCCGCCGAGTTCCAGACGCTCGACCTGGCCGCGGTGAAGGCGGACATCGCCGACGTACTGACGACCTCGCAGGACTGGTGGCCGGCCGACTTCGGCAACTACGGCCCGCTGATGATCCGGATGGCGTGGCACAGCGCCGGGACGTACCGGATCAGCGACGGCCGCGGTGGCGCCGGTGCGGGACAGCAGCGGTTCGCGCCGCTGAACAGCTGGCCGGACAACGCCAACCTGGACAAGGCCCGGCGGCTGCTCTGGCCGGTGAAGAAGAAGTACGGCCAGAAGATCTCCTGGGCCGACCTGCTGATCCTGACCGGCAACGTGGCGCTCGAGACGATGGGCTTCAAGACCTTCGGGTACGCCGGTGGCCGGGCCGACGTCTGGGAGCCGGAGACCGATGTCTACTGGGGCCCCGAGACGGGCTGGCTGGACGACGAGCGGTACAGCGGTGACCGCGAGCTGCAGAAGCCGCTGGGCGCCGTACAGATGGGTCTCATCTATGTGAACCCGGAAGGCCCGAACGGCAACCCGGACCCGATCGCCTCGGCGCGCGACATCCGCGAGACCTTCGGCCGGATGGCGATGAACGACGAGGAGACCGTGGCGCTGATCGCCGGCGGTCACACCTTCGGCAAGACGCACGGTGCGGGCGACGCGGAGCTTGTCGGCGTGGAGCCGGAAGGCGCGGACCTGGAACACCAGGGCCTGGGCTGGAAGAGCTCGTACGAGTCCGGCAAGGGCAAGGACGCGATCACCAGCGGTCTCGAGGTCACCTGGACCACGAAGCCGACGCAGTGGACGAACGACTTCTTCGAGATCCTGTTCGGTCACGAATGGGAGCTGACCAAGTCTCCGGCTGGTGCGAACCAGTGGGTCGCGAAGGACTCCGAGGCGATCATCCCGGACGCGTACGACGGTCCTGCGAAGAAGCCGACGATGCTGACGAGTGACCTGGCGCTGCGCTTCGACCCGATCTACGAGCCGATCTCGCGCCGGTTCAAGGACAACCCGGAGCAGTTCGCGGACGCGTTCGCCCGCGCCTGGTTCAAGCTGACCCACCGCGACATGGGCCCGATCGCGCGCTACCTCGGCTCCGAGGTTCCCGCCGAGACGCTGATCTGGCAGGACCCGCTCCCGGCCGTCGACCACGAGCTGATCGGCGCCGACGACGTCGACGCGCTGAAGGCGCAGATCGCGGCCTCCGGCCTGTCGGTGTCGCAGTTGGTGTCGACCGCGTGGGCCTCGGCGTCCAGCTTCCGCGGCAGCGACAAGCGCGGTGGCGCGAACGGCGCCCGCATCCGCCTGCAGCCGCAGGCCGGCTGGGAGGTCAACAACCCCGACCAGCTCGCCCAGGTGCTGCGCACGCTCGAAGGCATCCAGCAGGCCTTCCCCAAGCCAGTCTCGCTGGCCGACCTGATCGTGCTCGCCGGTGGTGTCGGCGTCGAGGTCGCAGCCAAGAACGCCGGCGTCGACATCGTCGTACCGTTCACCCCGGGCCGCACGGACGCGACCCTCGAGCAGACCGACGTCGAGTCCTTCGAGGCCCTCGAACCGGCCGCCGACGGCTTCCGCAACTACTACGGCAAGGGCAACCGCCTCCCCGCGGAGTACCTCCTCCTCGACAAGGCGAACCTGCTCACCCTGAGCGCCCCCGAGCTCACCGTCCTGGTCGGCGGCCTCCGCGTCCTCGGCACCAACTACGACGGCTCCGCCCACGGCGTCCTCACAGACAACCCAGGTACCCTCACCAACGACTTCTTCGCGAACCTGCTCGACCTGAGCACCGAGTGGAAGTCGACCGACAAGAGCCAGGAGTTCTTCGAGGCCCGCGACACCGCCGGCACCGTCAAGTGGACCGGCACCCGCGCCGACCTCGTCTTCGGCTCGAGCTCCGAACTCCGCGCCGTCGCCGAGGTCTACGCCTCCGACGACGCCAAGTCCAAGTTCGTCACCGACTTCGTAGCCGCCTGGCACAAAGTCATGGAACTAGACCGCTTCGACCTCCACCGCTGACTACTTCGTGAACGCGGCCGTCTCCTGCTCGCAGGAGGCGGCCGCCTTCTTGGGCTCAGAACAGTGAGATTCGTCGAGAACGTTACTGGCCGGGGTCGAGTCGTATCGGTGCCGACGCATCTGCCTCAGCTGGACATCGGTACGGCGCTTGCCACGGTGACACTGCCGTTGCATCTGAACTGGTCCGACCCTGGTCGCCGGTACAACCTGCGGGATCGAGCCGACCGCGCGAGGGTGTACGAGACGGTCCTGCGCGAGGGCGGGCCGGAAGACATCCTGAAGTACGTCGATGGAGCCCTTCTGGTCGACCTCTGGCCGGATCTCGTGCTGCCGCGGGACGTTCGTGCCCTCTGGACCAAGCTGATCGAGGACGCCGCATCACCCTGACGCAGTTGCCGACGGGTGTGATGAGCGAGCATGTCCTCGAGTGGAAGCTCCGTGCTGCTGGCCATCGATTTCTGGCGGCAATCTCCTTCCACTCGACGTCGGATTGCTGTTGTTGCACGGCCTTCTGCTTGACGGGTGGGTGGAGGCGGACCGCCATCACCGTCCAACTCCGTGCGGCTCGTGCGCTTCACGCTCAGCGGGTCCCGTCCGGGGTACCGCGGAGCGGTTTAGTGGGTGATGCAGGTCCGCCCCGGCCACACATGAATTCGGGAACCGGAGCCCGTCCGCCCGGCCGCGTCTCTGATTGCTTGTGAGGGGTGGGGGTGCGTGACAGGCTGGCGGAGGATTTGGCGTCGGCGAAGGGGCACTGGGATGCGGTTTCATCTTGATCGGGAACCTGCTGGGGACCTGACGTTCAGTGATGTGTTCTTGGTGCCTAGCCGGTCGCGGGTTACTTCGCGGCTGGATGTCGACCTTTCGACCGGGGACGGGAGTGGGGCTTCGATTCCGGTGGTGGCGGCGAACATGACCGCGGTGTCGGGGCGGCGGATGGCGGAGACCATTGCGCGGTGTGGTGGGCTGGCGGTGATTCCGCAGGATATTCCGGTGGATGTGGTGGGGGAGGTTGTTGCCTGGGTCAAGGAACGGGATCCGGTGCACGACACGGCTCTGGTGTTGCCGCCGTCGGGGACGGTGGGGGAGGCGCTGAATCTGCTGCCGAAGCGGGGGAATGGGGCGGTGG
>NZ_SMKA01000184.1 GCF_004348455.1 Kribbella albertanoniae | reverse complement strand
GTGACGGGGTGAGGGGTGCCGTCGGGGGCGAGGACGAGGGTGTTCGGGGCGTCGAGAGCGATCAGGGTGTCGTCGACTCGGAGGAGGATCGGCGCGGTGTAGGTGGTGGAGATGGCGGTGCGGCCGGCGGTGAGGGCTTGGAGAGCGGCTTCGACGAGTTCGGCGGGGGTTTCGGCCGAGGCGTCGACGGCTAGCCAGGTGGTGGGGGTGCCGATCGGCGTCGGGGAATCCGGGTTGTGCCAGTCGCTGCCGCCGATGGGGACGGTGTCGAGGCCCCACGCTTGCCACCACGCGATGGGACCGCCCCAGTGGTGGTCGAGCCAGGAGGAGTGCCAGATCTCGGCGAGTGGTGGGTGTTCGGTCAGCGGGTGACGCCAGGAGCAGTCGCCGCCGAGAGGGTGGTTGATCGAGAGCAGGCCGCCCTGGCGGGCCACCTCGGTGACCCAGGTGGAGGCCGGTTGGCGGAAGTCGATGGCGGTGATGTGGCCGAAGGCGTTTGCGTGGCCGGTGTCGGTGGTGACCTCCTGGCCGGGGATCAGGCCGATGCCGAACCGATCGCTGAGGCCGGGCAACTCCAGGTGATGGGCAACCGTGTTGTGGTCGGTGATGGCCAGTACGTCGAGACCGGCCGCGACGCCGAGAGCAGCCAGGTTCGCGATGGGAGTGGAACCGTCGGAGTGCAGTGAGTGGGCGTGGAAGTCACCCGCGATCCACTTCAAGCCGGACCCGGCCGGCAGCGTGCGGCGGGGCGGGCGAGATGGTACGGCGAGCGCGGCCGAAGCGTCGGCGTACGAGGTGAGACCGGGGATCTCCGCGACTGGTCCGGTGACAGCCTCGACGATGAGTTCCGCGCCTTCGACGGGGAGGCGGTGGAGTCCGAGCACGACCCACCAGGTGCCGGCCTCGAGTTCGCCGGCGACGTAGCCGGGAGTGGCCGCGGTCGGGGTGATCGCGAAGGTTCGTCGCGCGCCCCCGGACCAGCCGCGCCACCCGTCGGCGCCCTCGCAACCGAGGTCGATGACGACGCCGTCGATCGGCGGAACCGTCAATGTGACAAGGAGCCCTGGGCAACCAGCCGGTACGTCGACCGGCAGGGAATGCCAGACGGATCCGGCGCGGTCGTCGAGGGTCCAGCGCCGACGGTACGACGTGACTGCCATCAGGCGACCGGCTGCCGGGCGAGCAGTTCGCCGGACTCCCGGTCGTACAGGAGAACGCGGTCGGGTGGTGCGGTGAGGAAGACGGGCTTCCCGACGGAAGGCTCCTGCTCCTCAGGAACGGTCACGCCGATCAGCGTGCCGTCACAGTCGACACTGACGAGCGACTGCACACCGAGGTTCTCAGCCACGACGACCGTTCCCCGCAACCCAGGTCCGATGGCATCGCCGGTGCTCAGGGTGAGGTATTCGGGCCGAATGCCCACGGTGACCTCGGCGCCCGAAGGGATGGAGGCCGCTGCCGGCAACGTTCCGCCCGCTGCCGAAACCCCCGACGACGAAACCACACCGGGGAGGAGGTTCATGGGGGTGGAGCCGATGAAGTTGGCGACGAAGGTGTTCACCGGGCGGGCGAAGACTTCGCGGGGCGTTCCCAGCTGGCGGAGTTTGCCGGATTCCATCACGGCTATGCGGTCGGCCAGAGCGAGGGCTTCGGCTTGGTCGTGGGTGACGAAGACGGTGGTGATGCCGAGGTCGCGCTGGAGTTTCTTGAGGAAGGTGCGGGCTTCCAGGCGGAGGCGGGCGTCCAGGTTGGAGAGGGGTTCGTCGAGGAGGAGGACCTTGCCTTGGGAGGCGATGGCTCGGGCGAGGGCGACGCGTTGCTGCTGGCCGCCCGAGAGTTGTCCGGGGCGGCGTTCCAGCAGGCCGTTGAGGGACAGTTCGCCGGCCGTGCGTTCGGCTGTTTCGGCACGCGTGGCGGCGGCAACTCGCCGTACCTTCAAGGGGTAGGTGATGTTCTCGGCGACGTTCATGTGCGGGAACAACGCGTAGTCCTGGAAGACCATCGCGACCCCGCGCTTGCCCGGCTCGGTGCGCGTCACGTCCACCGAATCGATCCGGACCGTGCCTTCGGAGGCGCTTTCCAGGCCGGCGATGGTCCGCAGGAGAGTGGTCTTGCCGCAGCCGGACGGGCCGAGCAGCGCGAAGAACTCACCGTCGGCGACGTGCAGGTCGAGGCCGTCGACGGCGCGGACGCCGTTCGGGTAGACGGTCGCCAGACCCTCGATGTCGATACCGGCCATCAGGACTTGATCCCTCCATGGAAGCGGAACCCATACCGCGAGTTCACCAGTAGGTACAGCACGACGACGGGGATGGAGAACAGCAGCGAGAAGACCGGCAGCACCTGCAGGTTCACACTGCCGCCTTCGTCGGTGAGCGTCTGCATCAGTACAGCGCCCGGTTGCAGGTCGATCGACCGGATGAGCAGGAACGGCACCAGGAAGTTGCCCCAGGAGTTCACGAACGCCCAGACCATGATCGTGGCCAGCCCGGGTCGCGCCACCGGCAGTACGACGTCACGCAGAATCTGCAGCGTGGATGCGCCGAAGACCCGCGCCGACTCCTCATACGACTTAGGCACCGCGTCGACGAAGTCCTTCAGAATGAAGATTGCCGCTGGCAACAACCCGCCGGTCATCACCAGTGCGACCCCGAACCGCGAGTCGATCAGCCCGAGCTGGTAGATCATCACGAAGATCGGCACCATCGCCGCCGTACCGGTGACGACCGACGACAGCAGCAGAAGCCCGTACAGCAACGCATCCCGCCCGGGGATCCGTACCCGCGACAAGGCATAGCTGGCCAGCGCCGCGAATGCCGTCACGGCCAACGCCGTGGTGATGCAGATGATCAGCGAGTTGACCATCGAATGCAGCGCATACGGATGGTCCAGCGTCTTCCGCACGTTCTCGAACGTCCAGTCCGGCCAATGCACGCCCAGACCAGGGTTCTTGTCGAACGGCGCGGACGCGATCCACAACATCGGTACGGCGAAGAACACCGTGATCGCGCAGATCAGCACGTAGAAGCCGATCCGCCGTACCACGTAGGCCGGAGTCACGCGCGCCTCCTCAGCAGCCGAAGGTAGATCAGCGAGACGAGCAGATTCGCCAGTAGCAGCAGGAAGGAGATGGCCGACGAGTAGCCGAGCTCACCGCCTTGCAGCGCGACGTTGTAGATATACACAGGCACGGTCTCGGACTCGTGATTCGGTCCGCCCTTGGTGAGCAGGAACGGCGAGAAGTCGTTCGCTGTCCACAGGGAAATCAACAGGGTGTTGGTAAGTACGTGCCCGCGGATGTGCGGGAACACTATGTCCCGCAACGTCTGCCAGCCGGATGCGCCGACCATCCGGGCCGACTCCAGCTGTGATGGCGGAACGGCTTGCAGGGCAGACGAGTAGAGCATCATCGAGAACGCCGTACCGCGCCAGGTGTTGAACACCACCAGGCACACCATCGGATAGTCGATCAGCCACGCAGTCCCCGTCGTACCGAGGATGCTGTTCAGCGTCCCGGTGTCCCGGTCGAAGAACGCGACCCACAGGTACGCGACCACGGTCGACGGCAGGATCCAGGCCAGCAGCGTCAGGGCTTCGACGGTACGGCGTACTGCCGGGCGCGCGCGGCGCAGAATCCAGGCGAGGGTGAAGCCGAGGATGTTCTGGCCGACGATCGCCGAACCGAGCACGAACAGCATCGTCAGCCACAACGCATTGTGGAACAGCGCGTCGTTCAGCGCTCGCGTGTAGTTCGTCAGACCGACCATCGACGGCGAGACCGCCTCGACACCGGTCAACCGGTAGTTGGTGATGCCGATGTAGATCGTCCAGATGGCCGGGAAGACGAGGAAGGCCGCGATCAGGAGCATCGCCGGGGCCAGGAAGCCGAGCGCGCGCCCGGTCCCCAGCCCGGCGACATCCTGGGCAGGATGCTTGAAGCGGGTCGCCATCAGTTGCCGGCGACCTTGTCCTTGCTGCCGGCCGCAGCCACGACGGCCTTCTGGTAGGCGATCGAAGCGGCTTCGGTGGTCTTGCCGCTGATCACGTCCGCGGTCGCCTGCTGCAGCGCGGCCGAGACCCTCGGGTACTCCGCCAGGCCTGGCCGGTACTGCGTGATCGGCAGCACCTTGGTGGCCACGAAGTTCAGCATCGGGTCAGTGGCGAGCACCTCGGTGTTGACGTCGGTCCGCTGGGTGATCTTGGCGGCGCCGTTCAGGGACTCCTTGACCATCTCGGCGGAGTTCATGAACTGCAGCAGCTCCCAGGCCTGCTGCGGGAACTTGGTGTTCGGGTTGATCACCGTCGCACCGCCACCGGACATCGACACGAAGTCCTGGCCGTTGACCCCGCCGCCCGGCCTGGCGGCCGGGATCAGCGCGTAGCCGACGGCGGTGTCGCGGTCGGCCATCTTGGCGACGCCCTCCTTCGGCTCGACGACGCTGCGCCAGAAGTAGTCGCTCTCCAGCAGGATGC
Organism: Kribbella albertanoniae; assembly: GCF_004348455.1. Taxonomy (GTDB): domain Bacteria; phylum Actinomycetota; class Actinomycetes; order Propionibacteriales; family Kribbellaceae; genus Kribbella; species Kribbella albertanoniae. The sequence goes on along the minus strand of NZ_SMKA01000184.1, from coordinate 14,342 downwards.
CGATCTTGTTCGCGGCGAACTGCGCGAACGACTTGTCCCTGCCCTTGGCCTCACGCTGCAGCACCGGGTCACCAAGGCCCGAGCTGTAGATCTGGTGGTAGAACTCCAGAACCTGGCGGAACTTCGGGGTGTAGCCGAGCCACTTTCCGTCGGGGTAGATGGTCGTGCCGGTGCCCACCAGGAGCGGCAGCACGCCCTGCATCGTGGTCGCTTCGCCCATCGCTGTCCCAGCGTTGATCTGGATCGGGGTGACCCCGGACAGCTTCTTCAGCGCCTGGCCGGCAGCGATGATGTCGTCCCACGACTTCGGCTGCCAGTCGGCCGGGAGCCCGGCCTGCTGGAACAGCTTCTTGTTGAAGTACAGAACCCGGCCGTCGGTACCACCGGGAACGCCGTACCGCTTGGACTCGAAGGTGCCGAGCTGCTGCACCGACTCGGGGATCTGCTTCCAGCCGTCCCAGTTGTCCACCTTGGCCGCGTCGCCGATGGTGTCGGTGAGCGGCTTGATGTAGCCGGCCTGGGCGAACTCGCCGACCCAGATACCGTCGATCTGGATCAGGTCCGGGCCGGACTTGTTCGACAGGTCCAGCGACAGCTTCTGCTTGTAGACCTCGTCGTCGGAGCCGTCACCCTGGAACTTCACCGCGACGTCGACGCCCTTGGCCTTCTGGTCCGCGACGAACTTCGGGATCAGGACGTCTTCGATGAAGGTCGCGCCGGCGCTGCTCTTGCCGCCCTTGACGGCGTTCGAGCCGATCGTCAGCTCGACCTTCTTGGCGTCGGCGTTGCGGTTCGCGTCCTGGTCGCCGGAACCGGACGAGCCGAGGCAGCCGGTGAGCAGCAGGGCGGCGGTGGCGCCGAGGGCGAGCGTGGTGGACAGCCGAAGGGATCGCATCAGGGGGCTCCTTGCGAGGTCGGTACTGCGAGTGCCGGTCAAACATTGACATCACCAGGCGGCTTTGTGAAGACAATTGCCCAAACGGTGTACGGCGGGTAATCGCCACTCCGCCCGCGGTTACCGGGAGTCGCGCTCCGGCGTCAAGTCGGAGTTCGCCTGGCCGCATTGCGGGTCCGTTAAAGTGCGCTCAAGGTTCTGTCGCAACCCGTAGCGGAGTAGATACAGAACGTGAAGTCGGGAGGTAGCGTCAGCCCCGTTCGGTTCATCGGAGCGGAGGTGACTGCGAATGTTGTACGGAGTTCTTCACCTGGTAGACGACCTGCTGTTCGGGCACTGGCACCACGGCCACTGGTGCTGGTGGTGACCGGCACCGACTGGTGATTCCCCGCTGAGGGAAGGCCGGACGGTGACGACGGCGTACGGCTCCCGCTGACGCGCAAGCAGCGGAATCCCGCGCCGATCCCCGAGCACCGCACCACCTGACCGACCGAGGATCACCAGAGCTTCACAACTGAAAGCAGTGTCGATCTCTAAGGAGTGAGAAAACAGCCGGCCCCGACGATGTCGGGGCCGGCTGTCTGTTGGTACTGCAGCGTTACTTCTGTGCCAGCTGCATCATCTGCTTGGGCAGCACCGTCATCTGGGCCGGGATCGGCAGCTTCGGCCGAACCAGTTCCAGCAGGCTGCCCGCGGCGTTCGCGATCGGCAGCGGCAGGGCCAGGCCCAGCGATGCCAGCAGCGCGTTCACCAGAGCCAGGACTGCGCCCAGGATGTCCAGGCCAGGCAGCGGCAGTGCGCTCCAGCCCTGGACCGGTGTGCCGGTCGCACCCATGCTTCCGGTCGGTTGTGCCTGCTTGGCCTTCCCCTTGCCAAGCAGTGAGGTGAGGGCGAGACCGCTCGCCTCGTTGACGAACGTGCCTGCGCTCGTGTCGTAGTTCCACTTCTGGCCGTCGCCGCTACGGCACGGCAGGACCAGTAGTGGGGCCGCGGCCGGAACCTTGGCCAGGTCCGCACCGCTGTCCAGGCAGGCTCCGGTCTTGGCAAGGGCGCCACCGACGCTCTTGCTCATCGCGACCTGCAGCTGGCCGGACTCGGTGTAGATCCACTCCTGGGTCTTGCCTTCCTTGCCCGGAGCGCAGGCCATCATGACGCCCATCGGGACCTTGTTGGCCGCGACGAAGGTCAGGCAGTAGCGGGTGTCGGCGCGGGTGGCGATCTGCTTCGCCACGCCGATCTCCACGCCCGGAGCCGCGGAGCGTTCCGGGAGCGGCTGAGCCGCCTGGGCCGGGATGGCCGTGGCCAGTGCGACGCTGACTGCGAGCACTACTACGCCGGTACGGCTGAAGAGCTTACGGGTGATCAAGACAACCTCCGAAGGTCGTGCCTATCTCAGTGAGCGTCAGGTCGTCGGGACCCCGTTACGAGAGCCGGTCCGTGTTTTCCGGGAACCGCTTCGCCACCCCTTGCGCGGTGGGCGGGTTGCGGGTCGATCCCCCGTGAGGAGGCGGTGTGGCCCGGAAGGCCGACAGTGACTCAACGCGACGTTGACGCCACGACCAGTAATGCACAGCTCGGTCGGAGGTGGTTATGGCAAGACCGTGAAACTTGATGCCAATGGCAACTAACTGCCAGCGAAAAGTCGTTGCGGTGGGCATCGAAATCCGGCTGCGGGGTGGCCGTGTGCGCGCTGTGCTGCGATCGAGATGTGCCAGCAATCAAGCGATACTGGGGTAGTCCACAGTGTCGATTGATGCCGTGGGCAACAGAGTTGTCAGTGGGGCTGCTTGTGGTCGGTGGTGTCGGTGGCCACGTGTTCCTCGGTGGCGAGCCGCTCCGAATCCGTTGTCTTGTCAGCTACCTCTGTGTCGCGACTCTCCGCCAACTCCGGAGTCTCGTCACGTTCCGTCACCGCGGGCTGGGTCGAGGTGGCGACCTGGGCGCGCAGCGCGCGCACCTCACGGTGCCGGCGCCAGCCGCGGGTCGCGCCCTTCTTTGTCAGCCAGAGTCCGGCCAGCAGAGCAGCGCCGGCGATCACACCGAGGAAGAACACCGTCGGCACGATCACGCCGAAGTCGATACCGAACACCGACAAGGTGGTGGACTCGGCCGACGAGACCGAGACGCCCAGGCCGAACAGTACGGCGATGACGATCAGAACAATTCCGAGGACGAACATGGCGCACGCTGCCTTTCAAGCCTCACTACTGAGTAGTGCGGTGAGCAGCGCGACCGCGCCGCTCTTGTCGAGTGGGTTGTTCTGGTTCCCACACTTGGGTGACTGTACGCAGGATGGGCAGCCATCCGTGCACTCACAGTGTGCAATGGCATCACGTGTCGCGGTCAACCACTCGCGCGCCGCGGACCACCCGTGTTCGGCGAAACCCGCCCCGCCCGGATGCCCGTCGTACACGAAGACGGTGAGGCAACCGGTGTCCGCGTGCCGGGCGGTGGAGACGCCGCCGATGTCCCAGCGGTCGCAGGTGGCGAACAGTGGGAGCAGCCCGATCGAGGCGTGTTCGGCCGCATGGGCAGCACCCGGTACGTCGTCCAGTCCCAGCGACTCGACCGCCGAGTCGGGCACCGTCCACCAGACCGCCTTGGTCCGCAGCGTCCGCGCCGGCAGATCGAGTGGCTGCTCGTCGAGGACATCGCCGGTCGAGATCAGCTTGCGCTGGAACGAGATGACCTGACTGGTCACCTGAACCCAGCCACGGGACAGCTCGGCCGTCCCCCAGGCACGAGTCTCCTCGGTCGCGAGGACGCTGATCTCGGTCACATCGCGGGCGAACGTCGTGTAGTCCGGCGCGGCCGGCTCGACGATCGCGGCGTGACCCTCCAGATCGAGAGTGCGGACCAGATAGGACTCACCAGCGTGCACGTAGACAGCGCCCTCGTGCACCGAGGCATGCGCCGAGCCGCCATCCACAGTGCCGAGGAGACGACCGGTCTGGTCCTCCACGATCTGCACCGTCTTGCCACCGGCTGATCGGATGTCGATGGCGTCGACAGCGCGCTCACGCCGGGTCCAGAACCAGCCATGGGGCCGCTCGCGCAGCGCCCCCTGCTTGACCAGTTGGGCGATCACGGTGGGCGTCGTACTGCCGAAGACCTCATAGTCCGCTGCAGTGAGCGGCAGTTCTTGGGCGGCCGCGCAGAGCTGCGGTCCCAGCACATAAGGGTTCTCCGGATTGAAGACAGTCGCTTCAACTGGCCGCCCGAACACCGCGGTCGGGTGGCGGACCAGATAGGTGTCCAGTGGATCGTCTCGAGCCACCAGCAACGCCAGAGCGTCCCCGCCGGCCCGCCCCGCGCGGCCAGCCTGCTGCCACAGCGATGCGCGCGTACCAGGCCAGCCAGCCAGCAGTACGGCGTCCAGCCCTGCGATGTCGATCCCCAGCTCCAGAGCGTTCGTTGCGGCGACCCCGGTCAGCTCGCCGCTCTGCAGCATGCTCTCGAGCCGTCTGCGCTCTTCCGGCAGATAACCCGCCCGGTACGCCGACACCTGGTCCATCAACGTGGGGTCGACCTCTGCCAGGTTCTCGCGAGCTGTCATGGCCACGGTCTCGGCGCCACGCCTCGAACGGACGAACGCGACCGTCCGCACGCCCGACACGACCAAGTCGGTCAGAAGGTCGGCCACCTCGGCCGGGGCAGAACGCCGTACCGGGGCGCCGTTCTCTCCACGCATTGAGGTGAGGGCCGGCTCCCACAGGCCGAACGCGATCCCGCCCCGCGGCGAACCGTCGTCGACGACCTCCACCATCGGCAGTCCGGTCAGGCGCTCACCCGACACCGCCGGCTCGGCAACCGTCGCAGATGCGCAGACGAAGACCGGATTGGCGCCGTACTGGGCGCAGATCCGTCGCAAGCGGCGCAGCACGCCGGCCACGTGCGCACCGAAGACGCCGCGGTAGTGGTGGCACTCGTCGATCACGACGTACTGCAGGCAGCCGAGGAAGCGGGCCCAACGCTGATGGTTCGGCAGCACGGACCGGTGCAGCATGTCCGGGTTGCTCAATACATAGGTGGCGTGGTCGCGAGCCCAGTCGCGCTCGGTGCGCTCGGAGTCGCCGTCCAGCGTCGTGGGGCGCAGCCCAGGCACTGTGTACGTCGAGACTGCGCGCAGCTGGTCGTGAGCCAGCGCCTTGGTGGGAGAGAGGTACAGCACTGAGGCGGTCCGCCGATGTGGTGAAGCGGCCTGCGCGATGCTCAGCGTGGCAAACGCAGGCAGGAGGTAGCCGAGTGACTTGCCGGACGCCGTCCCGGTCGCGACCACGACATGACGGCCCGAGTACGCCGCCTCGGCCGTGGCGACCTGGTGGATCCACGGTGCTGCGATCCCGGCGTCGGCCAGTTGGTCGAGCACCTCGGGCGGAACCCATCGAGGCCACTCGCAGGTCCGCCCGGCACGCGCCGGCACGGACTCCACATGGGTGAGCCGATCGGCCCGGCCGGTGGCGAGGCGTCGCAGTACGGCCGCCGCCTCACCTTCACGCATGGCGATGAGCCTAGTTGCCGCCATGGACAAACTAATTCTGGTCCACTCGGCGTGCACGGATTCGTGCACAAGCGCCTGCGCGTGCGGATGCACGCAGCATTTTGTGGACGGAGATCGACTTTCGCCACGGCGAGATGAAAGAGTTTTCCACAACGGTCCTTCTCACGGTCCGTACATGGTTGAATGCAGCAGTTCACGGGATCGGAGGCCGAAGTGGATCTGTCGCTGACCGCGCGCGCCGAGGGCGGGCGTACCGTCGTCGAGGTGGCGGGGGAGATCGACGTCTACACCGCACCGAAGCTCCGCGAGAAGATCGCAGCGCTCGTCGACGACGGGGTCTACGACCTGGTCCTGGACCTGGAACGCGTGGAGTTCCTGGATTCCACGGGTCTCGGGGTCCTCGTCGGCGGACTGAAACGGGTGCGTACCCACGACGGAACCCTGTCCCTGGTCTGTACCCAGGAGCGGCTGCTGAAGATCTTCCGGATCACCGGTCTGACCAAGGTCTTCGACATCCACCCGGACGTCGCCTCCGCGATCTGAAGGCCTTGGTGGACAAGCGAAAAGGTGTCCCCATCAGTACTGTGCGTGACAGTCCCGCCTGATCGCCGCCGTATGGCGTAGACCACCCTGTCGTGAGGTCTGGTCGGGATGCCGCTAGAGTGACCCACCGCGTCATGTCCTTGGCGCTGTTTTATTTCCCCAACCCTTCGGTTGCGGCAGACGGGGGCCGTCAAGCCTGGATGGGTTGCCTACAAGGAGGACGGATGTCCGCGCTGCTTGCACCACAGGCGGTGGATCTTTCGTCGAGCAACACCACACTGGTGATCGTCGTCGGAGTGATCGCGATCCTCGCGGTCGCGATTGCGATGGTTTTCCGGAGTCAGGTGCTTGCCGCGAACGATGGCACCGAGAACATGAAGACGATCGCCGCCGCGGTCCAGGAAGGTGCATCGGCCTTCTTGAGCCGGCAGTTCCGGACGTTGTCGGTCTTCGCAGTGGTCGCGTTCCTGCTGCTGTTCTTGTTGCCTGCCCACACCGATGGCGACAACGCCACCACCCTGAAGATCTTCCGTTCCGTCTTCTTCCTGGTCGGTGCGGGCTTCTCCGCACTGATCGGCTACCTGGGCATGTGGCTCGCCACGCGCGCCAACGTCCGGGTCGCCGCGGCCGCCCGGGACGAAGGTCGTGAGCCCGCGATGCGGGTCGCGTTCCGCACCGGTGGCACCGTCGGCATGTTCACCGTCGGCCTCGGCCTGTTCGGTGCCGCGCTCGTCGTGCTGCTGTTCAAGGGTGACGCGCCGACCGTGCTCGAGGGCTTCGGCTTCGGTGCCGCGATGCTCGCCATGTTCATGCGGGTCGGCGGCGGCATCTTCACCAAGGCCGCCGACGTCGGCGCCGACCTGGTCGGCAAGGTCGAGCAGAACATTCCCGAGGACGACCCCCGCAACGCCGCCACCATCGCCGACAACGTCGGTGACAACGTCGGTGACTGCGCCGGTATGGCCGCGGACCTGTTCGAGTCGTACGCCGTGATGCTGGTGGCGTCGCTGATCCTGGGCAAGGCCGCCTTCGGCGAGCAGGGCCTGATCTTCCCGCTGATCGTGCCGGCCATCGGCACCATCACCGCGGTCATCGGCGTCTTCCTGACCCGTCCGCGGACCGGCGAGAACGGTCTGCGCACGATCAACCGGGCGTTCTACATCTCCGCGGTGATCTCCGGAATCCTCTGTGCGGTGGCAGCGTTCGTCTACCTGCCGAGCAGTTTCGCGGACCTCACCGGCGCGGCCGGTACGTCGATCGCCAACTACGACGGCGACCCCCGGGTCATCGCGACCGTCTCGGTCATCATCGGCATCGTGCTGGCCGCCGTCATCCTGGCGCTGACCGGCTACTACACCGGCACCGAGGACAAGCCCGTCAAGGACGTCGGCAAGACGTCGCTGACCGGTGCGGCCACGGTCATCCTGTCCGGTATCTCGGTCGGCTTCGAGTCCGCCGTCTACACCGCCGTCGTGATCGCGGCCGCTGTGTACGGCGCCTTCCTGGTCGGTGGCACCGGTGTCGTGGCACTGTTCGCGATCGCGCTGGCCGGTTGTGGTCTGCTGACCACCGTCGGCGTCATCGTCGCGATGGACACCTTCGGCCCGGTCTCCGACAACGCGCAGGGCATCGCCGAGATGTCCGGTGACGTGGACGGCGAGGCGGCCCAGATCCTCACCGAGCTGGACGCCGTCGGCAACACCACCAAGGCCATCACCAAGGGCATCGCGATCGCGACCGCCGTACTGGCCGCGACCGCACTGTTCGGTTCCTACACCGACGCGATCCGGACCTCGCTGGCCGACAACTACGCCAAGTTCGAGGCCGAGGCGCTGGTCTTCAACCCGGGCACCCTGGTCGGCATCATCCTCGGTGCGGCCGTCGTGTTCATGTTCTCCGGTCTCGCGATCAACGCCGTCGGCCGTGCCGCCGGTGCGGTCGTGTACGAGGTCCGCCGGCAGTTCCGGGACATCCCCGGGATCATGGACGGCACCGGCAAGCCGGAGTACGGCAAGGTCGTCGACATCTGCACCAGGGACTCGCTGCGTGAGCTGGCGACCCCGGGTCTGCTGGCGCTCTGCGCCCCGATCGCCGTCGGCTTCGGCCTCGGCGCCGCGGCACTGGCCGGCTACCTGGCCGGCGCGATCGGTGCCGGCACCCTGATGGCGGTCTTCCTGGCCAACTCCGGTGGAGCCTGGGACAACGCCAAGAAGCTGGTCGAGGACGGAAACCACGGCGGCAAGGGTTCGCCCGCGCACGAGGCCACCATCATCGGTGACACCGTCGGTGACCCGTTCAAGGACACCGCCGGCCCGGCCATCAACCCGCTGATCAAGGTGATGAACCTGGTCTCGGTGCTGATCGCTCCGGCCGTCGTCGGGATGTCGGCCATCGGCGACGACACCAACATCCCGCTGCGGATCGGCATCGCGCTGGCCGCGGTCGTCGTACTGGCTGCCGCCGTCATCGTCTCCAAGCGCCGGGAGTCGGTCATCTCCGACACCCCCGCCGAGGCGAACGTCGCCGCCTGATCCACCCGTAGTACCGCAACGGCCCGCCGGATCTCCGGCGGGCCGTTCTGCGTTCCGGGCCGTGACCAGGGGTGCCTCAGGGGTTCAACCGATGCCGATCTCTACCCCTGGCCACCAGAATCAACCCACGGGTGGACACACCGGGTCCGCCCCGGGTCCGATGATCTGAACGGGTCGGCCCTCGATACTGAGACGACACAGCCCGCCCAACCATCATTGGCGCGCCACCGAACGAGGAGTACGGCGATGATCGAGGCACACGGCCTCACCAAGCGATACGGCGCCACGGTTGCCGTAGACAATCTGTCGTTCGAGGTGAAACCCGGCAAGGTGACCGGCTTCCTGGGCCCCAACGGCGCCGGTAAGTCCACCACCATGCGGATGATCCTCGGCCTCGACACCCCGACCGCCGGGTCCGTCACCATCGACGGGACGCGGTACCGGGACCTGCACCGGCCGCTGACCAAGGTCGGTGCGCTGCTGGACGCGAAGTGGGTGCACCCGAACCGGTCCGCCCGGGCCCACCTGGCCTGGATGGCGGCGTCCAACAAGCTGCCGAAGTCCAGCGTCGACCGGGTCCTCGAGATCGTCGGCCTGACCGAGGTGGCCGGCAAGCGCGCGGGCACCTACTCGCTGGGTATGTCGCAGCGACTCGGAATCGCCGGTGCGCTGCTCGGTGACCCGGAGGTGCTGCTGTTCGACGAGCCGGTCAACGGTCTCGACCCGGAGGGCATCGTCTGGATCCGGACCTTCATGCACCGGCTGGCCGCTGAGGGCAGGACCGTGCTGGTCTCCAGCCACCTGCTGTCCGAGATGGCGCTGACCGCCGAGGACCTGGTCGTCATCGGCCGGGGCCGGCTGATCTCGCAGAGCACCACGCAGGAGTTCGTCGACCGCGCGAGCGGGACGACCGTCAAGGTGCGCACGCCGCAGCTCGACCAGTTGGCCTCGGTGCTGCACCAGCAGCAACTGGTCACCCGGATCGAGGACGCCGAGGGTGAGGGCAAGGTGCTGTTCGTCGAAGGCGACCTGACCACCGACCAGATCGGTGAGGCGGCCGCCGCACACGGCATCGTGCTGCACGAGCTCACCATGCAGCGCGGCTCGCTGGAGCAGGCGTTCATGCAGATGACCGGTGATTCGGTCCAGTACCACGCACACGACGAGATTGCTGCTGTCACCCACCTCGACGTGCCGTCGAACACCGAGGTGGCCGCTGGGCCGAAGGAGGACAACTGACATGTCGGCTTCCACTGCAACGGCCCCCGCGGCCCGCAACAGTTCGTCGTACGGCGGTCTCGCGGTCATCAACGTCGAGCGGATCAAGCTTTTCACGACCCGCTCGCCGTGGTGGTGCATGGTGGTCGCGGCCGTTCTCACGATCGGTCTGTCCGCCCTCGCGACCGGGTTCCTCAACAGCGAGGAGGAGAAGCAGGCAACGATCTTCATCACCCAGGGCGGCGCGCAGTTCAGCCAGATGGTGATGATGGTGATGGCCGCGCTCGCGGTCACCACCGAGTACCGCTTCGGAACCATCCGGACCAGCTTCCAGGCCGTACCCCAGCGGGCCCAGATGCTGCTCGGCAAGACGGTCGTGGTCGGCCTGCTGGCCGCACTGGTCGGGCTGATCGCCGCCTTCGGCGCCTGGTTCATCGGGACCTTGTTCGCCGGTAGTGCGGACCTGGCGATCGACACCGAAGCGGAGTGGCGCCTGCTGGCCGGGCGCGCCATCATCTTCTTCCTGTCCGCGGTGATCGCGGTGGCGGTCGGCATCCTGATCCGGCAGAGCGCCGGTGCGATCGCGATCCTGATCCTCTGGCCGCTGCTGGTGGAGAACCTGTTCAACCTCATCCCGAAGGTCGGCGACGACATGGCGCGCTGGTCGCCGTTCCAGAACGGGGGCTCCTTCCTGAACCAGGGCAACGACGGCGGCTTCGCCGGCCCGGTCGGGGACGCCAGCAACTACGCGATGGGTCCCTGGTGGGCGCTGCTCTACTTCGCGGCCTGGGCGGCGGGGTTGATGGCGATCGCGCTGTTCTCCGCGAGCAAGCGCGACGCGTAAGAAAGCTCGGCCGGGCTGAGGGGTCCTGGTCGCTACGGCCCGTGGAACTTCGCGTTCCACGGGCCGTTCCTTTTGTGCTGACCTGGTGCCTCAACTAGGGTCCGGCGCATGACTGACTGGGCAGCGGTACGCGCTGACGACTTCGCCGTACCGGCTGATCGGCCGCTGGATGAGCTGGTGGGGGAGCTGTCGGGGCTGTTGCGGTCGGATGATCCGGTCGAGCGGGACAGTACGGCGTACTCGACGTTGGCGACGTGGATCGGGCGCGGGGTGCTGTCGGAGGCGCAGTTGCGTGAGCTGGGCGACGAGATGGCGCGGCGGTTCGGGGACGCGGAGATCCAGACGCGGACGTTCGCGCCGTTGATCCTGGACTGCATTGTGTCGGCCGGCGTCTACGAGGCGAGCTGGGTGCCGCCGTTCGAGCGCTGGTACGTCGCCGAGACCGATCTGCGCGGGTACGACGCGAAGCTGGGCTGGCTGCATGCCGTGGCGCATGGAGCCGACCTGCTGGGGACTCTGGGGCTCTATCCGGCGGTGGAGCCGGTGGAGATGCTGCGGTTGGGCATCGGACGGCTTCTGACGCCCACTGAGTACGTGCTGAGGGACATGGAGGACGACCGGCTCGCTTATGCGCTGGCGTGCACGCTGACGCGCTCTGAGCTCACTGTGGAGGATGCGACCGAGTGGCTGGTTCCGGCCTTCACTGGCATCGCTCCGGGCGGTCTGTCGGTCAGTCCGGTGAACACGAACACCACTCGGACGTTGCGGGCGCTCTATGTGTTCGTGGACCGCGGTGTGCGGCTACCTGACGCGAGTGAGGCCACGCAGATCCCACATGCGGCGGAGATCAAGGCACAGCTGGTTGAGGTGCTCCGGCTGGTGACGCGGAGCTATTTCTGAGGCATCTTGCGCAGCACGGTCGTGAACTGCTGCAGACACGTGTTGGCGGCTGAGACGGAGTACCCGTCCCACCAGGCCGTCGGGTCAAGCCGGGCGACCCGGCCGGCCTTGACCGCGGGCAGCTGGGTCCAGATCGCGTTGCTGGTATACGACTTGAACGTCTGGTCCGGTCCGGCGTTGAAAGCACCGCCACCGAGAAAGTAGAGGATCACGTCGGCGTCCGCGAGCAGTCCGACGTGTTCACGGTCGATCGGGTAGTACGTGTCGGTACCACCCGATGCAGTGGTCGACCGATTCCGCCGTACGCCGATCTCGTCGAGGATCGTAGCGCCGAAGATCGGGCCCCGGAGGATGCGCAGCTCGTCGTTCGTGAAGCGCAGGAGTGCGACGGAGTGCTTTGCCAGGAAGGCCTTGTGCTCGGTCTGCACCTGGAGGGCCCGCTCGCTGAAGCTGCCCAGCGCCGCGTCCTGCTTGCCGGACTGCCCGAGCAGATCGGCGATCAGACGTACCGACTCTTGCCAGGGCTTGCCCTTGCCGGCGTTCTCGTACGCGACGGTCGGGGCGATGGCGGACAGCTGCGGATACAGCTCCTTGGTCCGCTGCAGGCTGCCGATGATCAGGTCCGGCTTGAGCTTCACCAGCTTCTCGAGGTTCGGCTGGTTGAAGCCGAGCGACTCGAAGCCGGCCGCCGGGCGCGGCAGGTAGCCGGGCACCGACACGAGCCCGTCGAGGGTCTCGGAGGCGATCAGCGGCGCTCCGACCTCGAGGCTGACCTGCAGACCGCCGGACGCGTCCAGGGAGACGACGCGCTGCGGAGAGACCGGGATGTTCGCGTTGCCGAGCGGATGCTGCACGTTCCGCGTTGCGGCGATCGACGGCCGGATGTCACCGCCTGCGCCGCATCCGCTGAGACCGGCGACGACCGCCGCACTCAGCAGGCCGGTGAATCCCCGGCGTCCCAGGGTTGCTTGGCTGTCGGGGTACGGCATGCGGGTAAGGCTACCCTTGCGCAATGGAGTCCGGATCCCTCTCAGGGCATCAGCCGACGGGTGGTTCGCGCATCCTACTTTCGGCTGGGTTTTCCCTGAATCGCCCCCCAGGTACGGCGTGCCGGGGGCCGGGGCCCGGTACAGGTGGATACCTGTGGCTGCAGAACCGTTGTCCATGACAAGGTCTGTGACAGGCGAAACCGTGGTCCCCTCCCATGGTGGTGCCAACGCCACTACCGGAAGTAGTGCCTACACCATCAAGATCTGGTCCTCGGCACCGTTAACTTTTGGTTGACGGAAGCAGTCGGGGGCAGCAGTTTTCAGAGAGGGCGCGTGGAAGTCATGGTTGCGACATACCTGAAGAGATGGGTCGGCAACCGGATCCTCAACAGGACCAGCCGTAAGGGTGGTCTCGACCTGTTGAAGATGCGGGTGTTCCCGGCACAGGTGACGTTGCCGCTGCGCCGGCAGGGCCTGGACCCGTTGCCGGCGTTGGGGGAGACGCGGGAAACGGAGCCGGTGCACCGGTTGGCGCACGTGTTCGGGATCACGGTCTGGATGGTGACCGGGCACGCCGAATCCAAGGCCGTGCTGGCCGACTCCACGAACTTCAGCAACGACGTCCGGCCACTGGTCGGCTCGGACCCGAACAAGCCGTCCGAGGGGATCGGCGGTCTCGGGTTCACCGACCCGCCGGACCACACCCGGCTGCGCAAGCTGCTCACGCCCGAGTTCACCAAGCGGCGGCTGGCCCGGCTCGAGCCCGCGATCGAGAAGATCGTCAACGACCAGCTCGACCTGATGGAGGCCAAGGGCCCGGTCGCCGATATCGTCGCCGACTTCGCCTTCAACGTGCCGTTCCTGCTGATCGCCGACCTGCTCGGCGTCGAGGAGCAGGACCGCGACCGCTTCCGTGCCCTCGGCCCGGCCCGGTTCGACCTGTCCGCCGGTGGCATCGGCGTCTTCGGCTCGGCCAGTGAGTCGCGCGACTTCCTGTTCGAGATCGTCCGCAAGCAGCGGGCGAACCCGGGTGACGGCCTGATCGGCTCGATCATCCGGGCCCAGGGCGACGACCTGGACGACGTCGAGCTCGGCGGTCTCGCCGACGGCGTCTTCCTCGGCGGCTACGAGACCTCGGCCAGCATGCTTGCTCTCGGCACCCTCGTGCTGCTCCGCAACCCCGAACACTTCGAGCGGATCCGCACCGAGCCCGGCGCCGTCGACCACATCGTCGAGGAACTACTGCGGTACCTGACCGTTGTCCAGGTCGCCTTCCCGCGCTTCGCCCGCCACGACCAGGAGCTGTTCGGCAAGCAGGTCAAGAAGGGCGACCTGGTGGCCGTCTCGCTGTCCGGCGCCGACCGCGACAAGAACGTCTTCGGTGACGACGCCGAGGACTTCTACCCCCGCCGCGCCTCATCAGCCGCTCACCTGGCCTTCGGTCACGGCATGCACCGCTGCGTCGGTGCCGAACTGGCCCGGATGGAACTCCGAGCCGCCTTCCTCGCGCTGGCTCACCGCTTCCCCGACCTGGCCCTCGCCGTACCCGAGGAGCAGTTGCGGTTCCGCGAACTCTCCATCGTCTACGGCCTGGAGACTCTCCCCGTCCAGCTCCACGCCAGCAAAACCCAGCAGGCCGCCGGCTGACGTGACCCCAGTCCCCGACTACATCGCCCGGATGCCCCGCAAACGCCTGGCGGCAGCGGTTCTCATCCGGGACGCGGCCAACCGCGTGCTGCTGCTGGAACCGACGTACAAACTCAACTGGGAGCTCCCCGGCGGCATCGTCGAAGCCGACGAGTCGCCGTGGGCCGCAGCCTCCCGCGAGGTGGTCGAGGAGCTTGGCCTGGAGCTCCCACTGGGCCGCCTCCTCGTCGTCGACCACGTGCACGCCTACGACGACCGCCCCGACGGCATCAAC
>NZ_SMKA01000183.1 GCF_004348455.1 Kribbella albertanoniae | reverse complement strand
ACCCTAATCGCCCCCACGCCCAAAGTCATCAGATGTCATAGCCGATTCCCGACAAATCCGCTTGTACGCACAAACGCGCAGCCCCCGCCCCCGCCAACCGCTCTGCCTTTGTGGAGTCTGACTGCCACGGAGCGACCGCGAGACTCCACAAAGCCGCGGGATCGGGGGCGCTTCGGGTGGCTCAGGTCTGTTGGGCGGTGAAGAGGGTGGCGAAGCGGCCGTCGGGGTGGGCGATCAGTTGCTGGTAGGTGCCTTGCTGGACCACCGAGCCGGCGTCGATGACGTAGATGCGGTCCATCTCGGTGAGGGTGGAGGCTCGGTGCGAGACGACGATCGTGATGCGGTCGGCCTTGGTACGGCGGAGGTCCGCGAAGATCGCGCGCTCCGCTTCGGCGTCGATGGCGGAGGTCGGCTCGTCCAGGATCCAGACCCCGGCGTTCCGGAGCTGGATCCGGGCGAGCGCCACCCGCTGCCACTGACCGCCCGAGATGCCGGTGCCACCCCACTGCTGGCCGAGCTGAGTATCGAGCGGAAGGTCGGCGGCAAACGTTCCAGCGAGGGCCGCGCGTACGGCGTCATCCGGCACCGGCTGCGGTGAGCCGAGCGCGACGGCATCCCGCAGCGTGAACTCGAACCGCCCGAACTCCTGCACCAGCAACCCGAAATGCCCCAGCCGCTCGGCTTCGGTCAACCGCGCCGCGTCCCGCCCGTCGATCAACACCTGACCGCAGTCAGGACGCAGGGCGCCGACCAGGAGGTTGACGACGGTCGACTTGCCCGCGCCGTTGACGCCGACCAGCGCGACCAGTTCGCCTCGACGGGCGGTGATGGTCGCAGCGCGCAGCGCCGCCGTACCGGCTCCGGGGTAGCGGAAGGTAACGTTGCTGAGGGCAACGGATTCGACGACAGGTACGACGGTCTGCCGCTCCGCGGGTGGGACGCTGCGGACGAAACGCCGGTACGTCGCCGCGCGGGGTGCCGCCGTGACGATGAGCCCGAACGCGTAGCCACACAAGCGGATCGCGTTCAGGCCGGAGATGGTTCCGGCGACTGCAGCGGCGGCCGCTCCCCCGCTGGCACCACCGACGACCAGCGCCACCAGGGCAGCGCCGAACAGCAACACGGTGGCGAGGGTTGCCGCGAGTTCGAAGGTCATCGCCGTACGGATCATCCGGTCCATCACCCGAGTCGCGACAGCGCGGTAGGTGATCGCAAGGGTGGCGACCTTGGCGCCGGAGCCGAGGACGGCCAGTTCGGTGCCGGAGCGTTGCTGAAGGAGGTGTTCGGTCGCGTACATCGCTCGCCGGTCGTTCGCCGCGACTTCCGGCCACCGGCGAGCCTCCATCCGGGCGACGGCAGTAAACGCGAGCACGGTCGGAACCAGCGCGACCAGCACGAGTACGCCGGACAGCGGATTGATCGACCCGATGGCGGCGCAGAGGACGCCCGCGGTCACCGCGGCCCCCAGCACCTGCACCGGCTGGTTCGCGACGGTACTCATTGGATCGATCGCGGCCTGACTGGCCTCCAGCTCCGTGACCACCTCAGGATCGGCGAGCCTGCTCGGGCTGAGCCGGGCTGACGTGTGCAGGAGGTCCGAGCGATAGTGCAGCTTGAGGCGCAACATCAGCCGATGACCGGCATCCCGCGCCATCGCCCCCAGCGGGTACATCGACCCGACGACGGCGGTCAGCGTGATCAGCAACCCCCACGGCCG
This sequence comes from Kribbella albertanoniae, assembly GCF_004348455.1. Taxonomy (GTDB): domain Bacteria; phylum Actinomycetota; class Actinomycetes; order Propionibacteriales; family Kribbellaceae; genus Kribbella; species Kribbella albertanoniae. Next base: position 17,162 of record NZ_SMKA01000183.1, on the reverse strand, counting down.
CTCACCGGCGGTGAGCCGATCGACCAGTTGGCCGATCAGCACGACTTGCGCGCCAGGCAGCGCAGCCTGAGCCAGCACCAGCAACGAGCACAAGGTGAGCAAGCCAGGTGAGACCCGGGCGGCGTCGACCAGAGAGTCGCGGGCAGTACGGAACGCTTCGAGCATGGTGATCCTCGCAGATGACAGGCCGGAGCCGCGCTGCGGAAACAGCGCGGGAACCGTCGGCCGTCAAGTGCATATGATCGCGTTCAGAGTGCGATCCAGCGGCAGATCACGTGTGACGTGCGGTCGAGATTACAACCCAAAAGCCCTGGTGTCTTCCTTGGAGAGGTCACCGGCGTACCGAAGAACGGGTAGTGGTCGACGGGATCGGCGGGATCGCAGCCTGCCACCGCTGCCGCTTCCCGCCCAGGAGGGACCACTACCCGTCGGTCGGTACACCGGCCAGCGCGGACCGCCAGATCACAGCGCGAAGGCTGAGGTGTCTTCCTTGAAGGGGCCCATGACTGTGAGGGCTGGGGTGCCGGCGTAGAGCTCGGCGGCTAGGGCGGTGACGTCGTCGAGGGTGACGGCGTCGATGTGGTGGAGGATCTGGTCGACGGTGGGGAGCTCGCCGTAGACGAGTTCGGACTTGGCGATCCGGGTCATCTTGGCGCCGGTGTCTTCGAGGCCCATCACGACTGAGCCACGCATCTGGCCTTTGCCGCGGAGCAGCTCGTCGGGCGTGATGGTGCCCGACGCGATCGACTCCAGCTCGGCGCGGACGACGTTTAGGACCTCGGGGGCCTTCTTCGGCGAACATCCGGCGTACACGCCGACCATGCCGGCATCTGAATACGCCGAGCCGAAGGTGAAGACCGAGTAGGCCAGGCCACGCTTCTCGCGGACCTCCTGGAACAGCCGGGACGACATGCCGCCGCCGACGATCCCGTGCAGGACACCGGCGACGTACCGGCGCGGGTCGTTGCGGACCAGTCCCGGCATGCCGAACACGAGGTGCGCCTGCTCGACGTCGCGGTGGTGCACCTGGGTCCCGCCGTACGTCGGGATGCGCAGGCCGGAGTCTGTCCGGACCGGGGACGGGTCGGCGTCGGCGCTGACCCAGTGGCGCTCGAACGCCTTGCTGACCAGGCGAACGACCTCTTCGTGGTCGACGTTGCCGGCGACCGAGACGACGATGTTGGCGGGGAGGTAGCGGTCGCGGTACCAGCCGACGACCTGGTCCCGGGTCAGCGCGGCCACCGATTCCGGCGTACCGGTGATCGAGCGGCCGAGCGGGGACGTGCCCCACAGTTGCTCGGCGAACAGGTCGTGGATGTGGTCCGACGTCTCGTCGGCGTGCATCGCGATCTCTTCGTCGATGACGTCGCGTTCACTCTCGACGTCCGCGTCGGTGAGCGTGGCCGAGGTGATCATGTCGCAGATGACGTCGACCGCGAGCGGCAGATCGGAGTCGAGCACCCGCGCGTAGTAGCAGGTGTACTCCTTGCCGGTGAACGCGTTCATCTCGCCACCGACGGCGTCGATCTCGGCCGAGATCTCCAGCGCGTCGCGGCGCTCGGTGCCCTTGAACAGCAGGTGTTCGAGGAAGTGCGTCGCGCCGTTGAACTGCTCCGGCTCGTCGCGGGAGCCGACGCCGACCCACACCCCGAAGGTCACCGAGCGGAAGCCCGGTGCGGACTGGGACAGCACACGAAGCCCGGAGGGCAGAACGGTCCGGGTAACCGGACCGCCCGCCTCCGGGCTCAGCAGAGTGCTGGTGATGGATCTACTCACTCGGCGGAGTCAGCAACCTTCTCTTCAGCCTTGTCTTCACCCTCGACGACCGGGATCAGCGAGAGCTTGCCACGGTCGTCGATCTCGGCGATCTCGACCTGCAGCTTCTGACCGACCGAGAGAACGTCCTCGACGGCCTCGACGCGCTTGCCACCGGCCAGGCCACGCAGCTTGCTGATGTGCAGCAGGCCGTCCTTGCCCGGGAGCAGGCTGATGAACGCACCGAAGTTGGTCGTCTTCACGACCGTGCCCAGGTAGCGCTCACCCTTCTCCGGCATCGTCGGGTTCGCGATCGCGTTGATCATCGCGCGCGCGGCGTCGGCCGACGGGCCGTCCGTCGCACCGATGTAGACGGTGCCGTCGTCCTCGATGGAGATGTCGGCGCCGGTCTCGTCGGTGATCTGGTTGATCATCTTGCCCTTCGGGCCGATGACCTCTCCGATCTTGTCCACGGGGACCTTGACCGAGATGACCCGCGGCGCGAACTCGCTCATCTCACCCGGTGCGTCGATGGCCTTGGCCATCACGTCCAGGATCGTCAGGCGGGCTTCCTTGGCCTGGGTCAGCGCACCGGCGAGCACGCTGGCCGGGATGCCGTCGAGCTTCGTGTCCAGCTGGAGGGCCGTGACGAAGTCCTTGGTGCCGGCGACCTTGAAGTCCATGTCGCCGAACGCGTCCTCGGCGCCGAGGATGTCGGTCAGCGCGACGTACTCGAGCTTGCCGTCGACCTCACCGGAGATGAGGCCCATCGCGATACCGGCGACGGGGGCCTTCAGCGGCACACCGGCGTTCAGCAGCGACAGGGTCGAGGCGCAGACCGAGCCCATCGAGGTGGAGCCGTTCGACCCGAGGGCCTCGGACACCTGACGCAGCGCGTACGGGAAGTCCTCCCGCGACGGCAGCACGGGCACCAGGGCCCGCTCGGCCAGCGCGCCGTGACCGATCTCGCGGCGCTTCGGCGAACCGACCCGGCCGGTCTCACCGGTCGAGTACGGCGGGAAGTTGTAGTTGTGCATGTAGCGCTTGCGCGTCTCCGGGGAGAGCGTGTCGAGCTGCTGCTCCATCCGGAGCATGTTCAGCGTGGTGACACCCATGATCTGGGTCTCGCCGCGCTCGAAGATGGCCGAACCGTGAACCCGCGGCAGGACGCCGATCTGCGCCTTCAGCGGGCGGATGTCGGCCAGCCCGCGGCCGTCCATCCGGACCTTGTCGGTCAGGACGCGGTTGCGGACGAGCTTCTTGGTCAGCGAGCGGAAGGCTGCGGACAGCTCCTTCTCGCGGCCCTCGAAGGACTCGGCCAGCTTGCCGACGACGGCGGCCTTGACGGCCTCGGTGGCGTCCTCGCGGTCGTGCTTGCCGGTGATCGCCAGCGCCTCGGTGAGCTCGGCGGTGGCGGCCTTCTCGACCGCGGCGAACGCGTCGTCCAGGTAGTCCGGGAAGACCGGGAACTCACCGGTCGGCTTGGACGCCTTGGCGGCCAGCTCGGCCTGCGCGTCGACCAGGGTCTTGATGAAGCCCTTGGCGGCCTCCAGGCCCTCGGCGACGACCTCTTCGGTCGGCGCCGTCTTGCCGGCGGCGACGGCGTCGAAGGTGCCCGGGGTGGACTCGGCCTCGACCATCATGATCGCGACGTCACCGGCGTCGGTGACGCGACCCGCGACCACCATGTCGAAGACGGCGTCCTCGAGCTCGCTGTGGGTCGGGAACGCGACCCACTGGTTGCCGATCAGGGCGACGCGGGTGGCGCCGATCGGGCCCGAGAACGGCAGCCCGGCGATCTGGGTGGACATCGACGCCGCGTTGATCGCGAGCACGTCGTACAGCTTGTCCGGGTTCAGCGCCAGGACCGTGATGACGACCTGGATCTCGTTCCGCAGGCCGGAGACGAACGACGGCCGCAGCGGGCGGTCGATCAGCCGGCAGGTCAGGATGGCCTCTTCCGAGGGCCGCCCTTCACGACGGAAGAACGAGCCGGGGATCCGGCCCGCGGCGTACATCCGCTCCTCGACGTCGACCGTCAGCGGGAAGAAGTCGAACTGGTCCTTCGGCTTCTTGGAGGCCGTGGTGGCCGAGAGCACCATCGTGTCGCCGTCGAGGTAGGCGGCGGCGGAGCCGGCGGCCTGCTGGGCCAGACGGCCCGTCTCGAAGCGGATGGTGCGGGTACCGAAACTGCCGTTGTCGACAACGGCCTCAGAAAACTGTGCGCCGTCCATCGGCGCGTTGGTGGATCCCGACACGGGATACCCCTCTCTCCTACAGTGTTGACGACTGCGGAGCGCGAGCTATCGGGGTGCCGGTCTTCGATCGAGGCCCGCGGATTCCTGCCCAAAGAAAAATGAACAGCAAGTTCCGAAGGTCACTACCGAGGACCGGTCGTCCTCCCGCCACGCGCTGCGCGTCGCCTCGTCGTATTCAGTTGTGATCCACGCCCACCCTGGGCGTGGATACGCGAGGAGCGGCCACCCAACCTCGGCGGCCGCTCCTCACGACGTCATCGGCGAAGGCCGAGCCGCTCGATCAGCGAGCGGTAACGGCTGATGTCCTTCTTCGCCAGGTAGTTCAGCAGCCGGCGGCGCTGACCGACGAGCAGCAGCAGGCCACGACGGCTGTGGTGGTCGTGCTTGTGCTCCTTCAGGTGCTCCGTCAGGTGCGAAATGCGGTGCGTCAGCAGCGCAACCTGGACCTCGGGGGAGCCGGTGTCGCCCTCGGTCAGGGCGTACTCGCCCATGATCTTCTTCTTCGTTGCAGCATCAACAGCCGACACAGAAGTTCCTCTCGATTTCCGTTGCGCGGCGCACCGGGGCTTCGTCACCCGAGCACTCTCGATCCGCGGCCGTCAGACGGCAGCGGCCAGAGTATCAGTCCGTGGACGCGGCACGTTAATTCTGGGTGAGAATCCCGCGTGCCCCGTCGACATCCGCCTTCATCTGAACCAGCAGGTCATCGATGGTTTCGAACCTGATCTGACTCCCCCGCAGCCGCGCCACGAAGTCGATCGCGACCCGGGCGCCGTACAGCTCCAGGTCGTCGCGATCCAGCACATACGACTCTACCCGCCGATCCACGCCGTCGAAGGTCGGGTTGCTACCGACGCTGATCGCCGCGGGCATGGGCTCTTCGTACGCCGGAGCCCCCTCAGCCGGGGTCAGGACAGTCAGCCAACCGGCGTACACACCATCCAGCGGTACGGCGGCGATCGGATCAGCCGGGATGTTCGCCGTCGGGTACCCCAGCTCGCGTCCGCGCTTGTCGCCCTCGATCACCACCCCGGTGACCCGCAGCGGGCGCCCGAGCGCCTCGGCCGCAGCCTCCACGTCACCCTCAGCCAACCGCTGCCGCACGTACGTCGACGACCACGGCTGAGCATCGCCCGCCAGGCTCAGGCCCTCGACCTGAAACCCGTACGTCGTACCGGCCGCGACCAGCGTGTCGACGTGCCCGGCGGCCTTGTGGCCGAAGCGGAAGTTCTCCCCGACCACGATCGCCTTGGCGTGCAGCGTGCCGACCAGCACCCGCTCGATGAACTCCTCCGGCGACCAGCTCGCCACGTCCTTGTCGAACGGCAGGATCAGTACGGCGTCGGCGCCGTGCCGGCCGAGCAGTTCAGCCCGTTGACCGGGCTCGCTGAGCATCAGCGGCGCGTGGTCCGGCCGCAGCACCCGCATCGGGTGCGGGTCGAAGGTGAGCGCGACCACCGGCAGGCCACCAAGCTCGGCAGCCCGCGTCTTGGCATGCGCAAGCACCTCCTGGTGTCCCCGGTGCACCCCGTCGAAGTTGCCGATGGTGACGACCGACGGGCCGAACTCCGCACCCACCTCGTCCAAACCGTGCCAGACCTGCATAACACCAGGATTCCATGGCTGGCACTCCCCCAACGCACCGACCCACTATCAGATGGCGCGGGCGATCGCGATGGCTCCGTCCAGCCGCTCCCCCGCCTCGTAGAACATGTATTCCTTACCGTCCATGGTGCCGAAGGACGCGGCGGCACAGCGGCCGTTGTCCGGGGCCCCGGCCAGCGGATTGTGGAACACGCCGAGATGGTTGCGCTTGGTGAAGTCGTTGCCCACCTCGGTGATCAGCATCCGTCCGCCGGACGCCTTGTCCTGGTGATAGATCACGTACGTCGAGTTGTTGCGGTGCACGACAGTGGGCGCGCCGATGTTCTGCGAGCCGACCTCCTCCGGACGGATCAGCGAATTCGGCGAGAACACCCAGGTCCGCCCGTCGACCGAACGACCCCAGCCGATCGATCGACGGTTCGCGGTCGTGTTGATCATGAAGACCATCACGTACTTCGACCCCTTGGCCGGCAGTTCGTGCTCGAAGACCCGCGCGTACGACGTCTCCGTCGTACCGGAAGGCATCATCGAGGTCGACAGCACCACCTTGTCGTAGGTGAAGTGGATGCCGTCCTTCGAGCGCGCAAGCCGGGTCGTGGTGTTCTCGCCATGGAAGTACAGCCACATCTCCTGCGCCGACTCGTTCCAGAGCACGTGCGGCGACGACACGTGGCTGACGTTGTAGTGCGGGCTCCAGGTGCGCGCCACGATCGGATTGTTCGGGTACTCGATGAAGGGCCCCTCGAGACTGTTGCTGTAGCTCAGGCAGATGCCACCAGGTGCATCGTGCGGCGCGTAGTACAGGTAATAGCGGCCGAGCGGGTTCGCGATCCGCCCGATCGTTCCCCGGATGCACGGAAAGATCACCTCTTTACGCGCCGGCTCGTAGCTGAGCTTGGACTTGTCGAACGCGGTCCGGACATACCGGTACGTCGGAAATCCAGCAGGCGCGGCGTTCGCGGGACTGGCGCTGAGCAGGGGCAGCGCGGCCAGGCCGGCGGTTCCGCGGAGCACGGTACGGCGGGAAAGCTGCGTCATACGACCACATCCTCGGGGGCGGGGTTGGTTTCTCGACTGTGATCGCGGCTCAGCGATGCCGTCAAGACGCTAATACGTATTAGTCGCCTCTCTCAGCGATTAATGCTCCAAACAAGGAAGTCTTGACTTCACCGGAAATCCCCTTGATGCTCGGCTAAAGCGCATTAGCCAGTGATGAGGGACGAGATGACGACAGAACGCCGGATGCCGCGGCAGGCGGATATCGCCCGGATCGCGGGGGTCTCCCAGGCCGCCGTCTCGGTCGTGCTCGGGGGTAAGCAGACGGTCCGGATGGCCGAGTCGACCCGGTTGCGGATCCTGGAGGTCGCCGAGGACCTCGGCTACGTCCCGCATCCGGTCGCCAAGCGGCTAGCGCACTCACGGTCGAACCTGCTGGGTCTGTACACCTTCCGCACCGCGTTCCCGACGAACGAGGCGGACATCTACCACCCGATCCTGTCCGGGGTGGAGGCCGAGGCCGCCTCACTCGGTCAGGACCTCATCCTGTTCACCGGCACGAGCGGTCCGGAGGCCCGGCAGGAGGCGGCGATCCGCCGTACCCGGATGGCCGACGGCTGTCTGTTCTTCGGCCGCGAGGTGCCCGAGGCGCCGGTGGCCAGACTGGTCGATGCGGGCTTCCCGCTGGTCTACATCGGCCGGCGGCCGGAGCTGGGCGGCCGGATTCCCTACGTGGGCGCTGACTACGTCGCCGCCTCGGCAGAGGTGCTGGAGCGGCTGATCGGCCTCGGCCACCGCAAGATCCGGTACGTGCGAGAGCCCGACGAAGCCCCGTCGTCGGAAGACCGCCTACTAGGCGTGCTGCAGGCCGCACCGGACACAGAGGTCGTCCGACTCGACGGACCGGCGTTACCGGTCGATGCAGTGCGCTCCTGGCTAGCCGACGGAGTCACCGCGCTGGTGGTCGAAGGCACCGACACCGGTACGGCGTACCGGGCCGTCCGGACCGCAGTCGACGCGGCCGGGCTCGCCGTACCGGATGACCTGTCGCTCGCGGTGCTGGGCGGACCGCCCGGGGTCAGCGGCTTCGAGGTGCCGATGCAGGAGATGGGGCGGCATGCGGTGCGGCTGCTCATCGAACTGATCACCGACCAGGCAACGACGCCGCAGCAACTGCTGTGGTGCCCACCAGTAGCCGGCCGCGAGGTCGGACCGCCTAGGAGTACTGAATGACTGAGCTCGACACCGAGATCCTCGTTGTCGGTGGCGGAGTCGGTGGCGTCGCAGCCGCCCTGGCCGCCGCGTCCGCCGGACACCGCGTCGTACTGACCGAGGAGACCGACTGGGTGGGTGGTCAGTTCACCGCCCAGGCCGTACCACCGGACGAGAACCCGTGGATCGAGCAGTTCGGGAGCACAGCGACGTACCGGACGTTTCGTGAGGGGGTGCGCGACTACTACCGCCGCCACTACCCGCTCCGTGCGGAGGCGGCCGCGCTGGCCGACCTCAATCCGGGAGCCGGCCGGGTCAGCAAGCTGTGCCACGAGCCTCGGGTCGCTCTCGCCGTACTGGAGGCGATGCTGGCACCACACCGCTCGGCTGGGCGCCTGACCGTGCTGCTGCAGCACCGGCCGGTCGCAGCCGACGTCAGCGGCGACCGCATCGACGCGGTGACGCTTGAGGGGCCCGACGGCACGCGCACCACGATCAGTGCGACGTACGTGCTGGACGCAACAGAGAACGGTGACCTGCTGCCGCTGACCGGCACCGAGTTCGCGGTCGGCGCCGAGGCACAGTCCGAGTACGGCGAGCCGCACGCGCCCGAGCGGGCGAATGCGGCGAACCTGCAGGGCATCACGTACTGCTTCGCGCTCTCGCACCACGCTGGGCAGGACCACACGATCGACCGGCCGCGGATGTACGGCTTCTGGCGGGACTACACGCCGGAGTTCTGGCCCGGTCCCCTGCTCGGCTTCCTAGCCCCGGACCCGCGGTCGCTGGAGCCGATGCCCCGGACCTTCGATCCCAACCCCGCCACGGATCCGCTGGCGATCAGCGCTGACCAGAGCGCCGACGCGGGTGACAAGGAGCTGTGGGGCTTCCGCCGGATCCTGGCCCGCAAGCTGCATCAGCCGGGCGCGTTCGACTCCGACATCACGCTGGTCAACTGGCCGCTCAACGACTACTGGCTGCGGCCTGCGCTCGAGATCGACGGCGTGACCACTGCTGCGGATGTGGCGCAGGCCCACGACGAGGCCAAGCAGCTGTCGCTGTCGCTCCTGTACTGGCTGCAGACCGAGGCGCCCCGGCTCGACGGCGGTACCGGCTTCCCGGGGCTGCGGCTGCGCCACGACGTGGTTGGTACGAACGACGGCCTCGCGAAGTCCGCTTATGTGCGGGAAGGGCGTCGGATCAAGGCGCTGACCACGATCGTCGAGCAGGACGTGTCGCTCGACATCCTCGGACCGACCGGCCGCAAACGGCGTGAGGATTCGGTCGGCGTCGGCAGCTACCGCCTCGACCTGCACCCCTCGACGGCGGGCGACAACTATGTCGACGTACCGAGTGTGCCGTTCGAACTTCCGCTGGGCGCCTTGCTGCCAAGGCGGATGCGGAACCTGCTGCCGGCCGGCAAGAACATCGGCACCACGCACATCACCAATGGTTGCCATCGGCTACATCCCGTCGAGTGGAACATCGGCGAGGTCGCCGGGCAGCTGGCCGGGTTCGCCCTGCGCGGCGGCACCGAGCCGCATCACGTGGGCGAGAGCCCCGCAGTCTTCGAAGAGTTCGCCCGGCTGCTCGATCGCGCCGGTGTCGAACGACGGTGGCCCGACGTACGGGGCTACTGACACTCCTTTACGCCCCCTGGAGGTGCGAGCCATGACGTTCCAGCCAGGTGCAGTGCGGGTCGGGATCGATGTCGGTGGCACGTTCACCGACGCGGTCGCCGTCGACGCACGCACGTTCGAACTGCTCGGCCAGGTCAAGGTGCCGACGAGTCACGACCATGACGACGGCGTCGCGCACGGCATCCTGGAGGCGCTCGAGAAGCTGCGCGCCGACCTGGGACTCAGCGCGGACGATGTCTCGTTCCTCGCACACGGCACCACCCAGGCAACCAACGCACTGCTGGAAGGCGATGTCGCGACGGTCGGCATCGCCGGTGTCGGTACCGGGTTCGACGCCTTCGCGACCAAGCGGCTGCGCTCCTTCGGCAAGATGGAGCTGGCGCCGGGACGCAAGCTGCCGATCAGATTCGTCGCCGTGCGAGACCCGGCGCGTGCGGGCGCGGCGGTCGACGAGCTCGTGCGCGCAGGCGCCGAGGTGGTCGTCGCGGTCGAGCCGTTCAGCGTCGACGATCCCGGTGGCGAAGATGCGGTCGCAGCTGCCGCCCGCGAGCGCGGTGTGCTCGCGGCAGCCACCCACGAGATCACCGGTCTCTACGGACTCACCAAACGAGCCCGTACGGCGGTTCTGAACGCGGGAATCATGCCCCGGATGGTTTCGACCGCGGATCTGGTCGAGAGCAGCGTCCGGCGAGCCGGCATCACGGCTGCCCTGATGGTCGTCCGTGGCGACGGCGGTGTAATGTCCCTGGCGGAGATGCGCCGCAGACCGTTGCTCACGGCACTGTCCGGGCCCGCAGCGGGCGTGGCGGGTGCGTTGATGGCGGAGCGGCTCAGTGAAGGCTTGTTCCTGGAGACCGGTGGCACGTCCACCGACATCAGCGTGGTCCGCCGTGGCCGAGTGCTGGTCCGGCACGCACACCTCGGCGGGCATGAGACGTACCTGCCTGCGCTCGACGTCCGCACCGTCGGCATCGGCGGCGGCTCGCTGATCAGGTACTCCGGCAAGGCGATCACCGACGTCGGCCCACGCAGTGCGCACATCGCCGGCCTGCCGTACGCCTGCTTCGCACCGGCCGCCGTCTGGTCCGGTGCGAAGCTGATCACTGTTTCGCCGCGGCCTGGTGACCCGGCGGACTATGTGGCGATCGAGACAGCGGACGGCACCCGCTACGCCCTCACACTGACCTGCGCTGCCAACGCGCTCGGAGTCGTCCCCGCAGACAGCTACGCCTATGCGAATCCGGACGCCGCCCAAGCAGCGATGCAGCCGCTCGCCACAGCCCTCGGCATGACCGTGCAGGCGGCGGCGCGCGCCGTACTGCGCCAGGCGGTGAAGCCGGTGCGCGCAGTGGTCGACCAGCTCGTCCAGGAGTACCGGCTCGATCACCCGACGCTGGTCGGCGGTGGCGGCGGCGCAGCAGCAGTCACACCGTTTCTAGGCGCCGAGACGGGCCATGACTGGCGGATCGCTGCGCATGCGGAGGTCATCAGCCCGCTCGGCGCCGCTCTGGCGTTGGTGCGGGAATCGGTCGAGCGCATCGTGCCGAACCCTTCCAACGCCGACATCCTGGCCACCCGTGCCCAGGCCGAGGCCGCCGTGGTCGCCCAGGGCGCCGACCCGGCCGGCGTCGAGGTGGATGTCACTGTCGACCCACAGCGCAACCTGGTCCGAGCGATCGCCACCGGCGCCACCGAGCTCCGCACGAAGGACCGCTCCGCCACCCTCGATGCGGTTGCAGTGCGCGCCGAGGTCGCACGCAGCATCGGTGTCGAGGCCTCCGACATCAGCGAGCTCGCGACCACCTCGCAGTACGGGGTGTTCGGCGCCACGAAGCGCCGCCGCTTCGGCCGGCCAGTCCTGCGTCTCCGGGTAGTCGACGGGGAAGGCGTGATTCGCCTGCACAGCAACGGCGCTGTGGTCGAAACAGTCGAGGCCGGTACGGCGTCCGCCCGGCTCGCCGTACTGGCGGATCAGCACACCCGGTACGGCGACGGTGGTGCGCGCGTCCCGGCGGTGTGGCTGTTGGTCGGCCCGAAGATCGCCGACCTGTCCGGAGTGCTCGACCGCGACCAGCTGATCGCCCTGGCCGGCGCCGAACTGAAGACCCGAGCAGACGACGAGCAGGTCGTCCTGATCCTGGAGGACCGCGGATGAACGACCTGGAGCTGGCAGTCGGCCTGCTGCGCGACACACCCACGCACGAGAACCGCACCGGCGAGCAACTGCGCTCCTGGGCTCAGACAGCACTCGAGTACGGCGACGAACTGGCCGAGGGCCCCGACGTTGAAACCATCCACGTCATCGAGCGCGAGGGCGGCGTACGGAAGGGTGAAGTGCTGCTGGCGGAACACCAGCGAGGCACGGTCATCGTGTACACGGATGCGTTGCGCCGTACCGAGGAGGTGGCGCGCTCACGCGGGTGGTCGGTCACCCGCGAGTCCTTGCGCCGGGCCGCCGTCGCACACGAGGTGGCGCACCACCGGCTCGACGTACGTGAGCTAAACCGGCGGCTCGGCCACACCGCGGCCCGACTCGGGCCGTTCCGGCTGCGCGGGCACGTGGCCGGTGCGGACGAGATCGCGGCCCACCGGTTCGCTCATCGTCGCAGTGGCTTGGCTGTCAGCCCGTTGCTGCTCACCGCCGCACTCGCGGGAAGGGACTGATCATGGGGATCGCGATCCTGATTCTGATGGCCATCGGGGTGGTGCTGATGCTGACTCGGATACTGCCGACCGCGTTCGCGCTAGCCCTGCTCGCGCTGGGCATTGCGGTGATCTCCGGTGCACCGCTGACCGGCGGGAAGGAGAGCATCCTGACCGGCGTGCTGCAGAACGGCGCCGTCACGCTCGCCGCGACGATGATCGCCGTACTGCTCGGATCCTGGCTCGGTAGCTTGCTCGACCAGACCGGCATCGGCGGCACGCTCGTCCGGAAGATCGTCGAGTTCGGTGGTGAGCGCCCGGCGGTGGTGGCGCTAGGCGTCTTCGCGGTGTCGATCCTGTGCGGAAGTATCACCGGATCGGCCCCTGCGGCGATGCTGGCCGGGGTCGTCGGTATCCCGGCAATGATCGCGGTCGGCCTGCGTCCGGTCGCCGCTGCGGGCACGGTTCTGATGGGGATCTCGGCCGGGTCTCCGCTGGAGTTGCCGGTGTGGCAGTTCATGTCCGACGCACTCGGCGCACCGGTCTCCGAGGTCCGAACGGTGATGATCAGGCTGTTCCCGATCGCGCTGGTGGTGGGGATCGCCTACGTCCTCGTGCAGACCCGTCGAGGTGCGCGGCACGCGTGGGCCGTGCAGCTGGATCGGCCGAAGGCACGCATCCGCCGCGGCGACGCCCCCTGGTACGCCCTGGCCACACCGCTCGTGCCGATCGTGCTCGCCCTCGGATTGACGGTTCCGATCGTGCCGTCGCTGCTCGCCGGTGTGATCTATGCGTTGCTGACCACGACTAAATGGGGTGACCTGAACGAGCGGGCGCTTCGCTCGCTGTACAAGGGATTCGAGGTCGCAGCGCCGCCGATCGCCTTGTTCGTGGCGATCGGGATGCTGCTCGCGGCCGTGAAGCTGCCGGGGGCCAAGACCGCGCTGACCCCGATCGTCTCGGCGATCAGCCCGGCCGCTCCGATCTGGTTCGTCGTGGTCTTCGCCGCGCTGGTGCCGCTGTGCCTGTTCCGCGGTCCGCTCAACGTGTTCGGTCTCGGCGCTGGAGTCGCGGGTGTGCTGGTCACCGGCGGCATCTACCCGATGACCGCCGTGGTCGGGCTGATGGCGTCGTACAACCAGGTCTTCGGCGTCTCCGACCCGACCAGCACCCAGACCGTGTGGGCGGCTCAGTACGCCGGTGTGCGGCCCGAGCGGTCGATGCTGTCGACGCTGCCGTTCACCTGGGTCGTCGGGCTGGGCGGGATGGTGCTCACCGCAGTTCTCTATCTCTGATCTTTGGTCACCCCTTGTAATCGGCCCGTCACTCAACTTACTGTGGGCCGCGTTGCCGAACCTTGGGGAGGTCCAGTGAAGTTTCACCGTGCCATCGCGGCGGTCACCGGGTTGCTGCTGACGACCGCGCTGACCGTCGCCCCGGCCACCGCCGGCGGGCCTCAGTACCGCGAATACGTTGCGCTCGGTGACTCCTACACGTCGGCGCCGTTCGTGCCGATCCCGGACCTGCTGTCGCTCGGGTGCGCCCGCTCGTACAGCAACTACCCGAAGCTGGTCGCGGGCGCGCTCGGCATCTACCACTTCACCGATGTCAGCTGCGGCGGCGCGGACACCACGCACATGCTGAACCCGCAGAGCACAGTCCTCGGTACGGCGCGGCCGCAGTTCGACGCGCTGACCCCGGAGACCGATCTCGTCACGCTCGGGATCGGCGGGAACGACTTCGGGGTGTTCGGCTCGATCATCGGCACCTGCCCGGGGCTGCGCGCCTCGGACCCGACCGGTGCTCCCTGCAAGGCGCACTTCACCGTCGACGGCGTCGACACGCTGAAGGCGAAGATCGCGCAGACCCAGACGCGGATCGCGACTGTTGTCCAGGGCATCAAACAACGGTCGCCGCAGGCAACGATCTTGCTGGTCGGCTATCCGAAGATAGCGCCCGAGCACGGCACCTGCCCGGACATCCTGCCGTTCGCCGACGGCGACTACAGCTACCTGTACTCGATCGAGCAGACCCTGAACGCCGCAGTGTCGAACGCGGCCGCCGCCACCGGAGCAACATACGTCGACACCTTCGGACCATCAACGGGGCACGACGCCTGCGCGCCGGACGGCGTGGCGTGGATCCAGGGCAAGGACCTCAACCTGCTCCGCGCGGCCAACTACCACCCGCGCTACGAGGGGCAGGCCGGAGTCGCCTCGCTGACCTTCAAGAAGCTGACCGGCAAGCCCGCCACCGTCACCGCCTCCGAGCAGGCAGCCTGGGCCGCGAAGGGGCGCGAGTTGACCAAGCAGGCTGCAACCTTCGACCGGGGCGGTGGGGCGGGGAAGGAATCAGTAGAGCCGTGAAGGCCGCCAATGACCGCGTACGGACCAGCGCGCAACGCTGACCCTTTCCAATCCGTACGCGACCCCGGGCCGGGCCACCTCACGCGTGGCTCGGCCCGGTGGTGTCTTCAGGGCAGCTGTGCGGTCAGTTCCGTGAGCGCCTGGCCGAGCGGCAGGTTGATGCGGTGCAGCGCATACGGGTCGCCGCGGGTAATGCCCTGGTTCACGATCAGAACCGGCGTACCGGCCTTGGCTGCGTGCCGGACGAAGCGGAAGCCGGACATGACGGTCAGGGACGAGCCCAGCACCAGTACGGCGTTGGCCGCGTCGATCAGGTTGTAGCAGCGCTCCACGCGGGACTTGGGCACGTTCTCGCCGAAGAACACCACGTCGGGTTTGAGCACGCCGTTGCAGACCGTGCAGGGGACGACCGTGAAGTGCTGGACGACCTCGTCCGGCAGGTCGACATCGCCGTCGGGGTTGATCCGGGTCGCCTCGGCCTCGAAGCCGGCGTTGGCCGCGCGCAGTCTGGTGTCGAGGGCTTCGCGGGCAGACGTCGTACCGCAGTCCAGGCAGATCACGCGGTCCAGGTTGCCGTGTAGCTCGATCACGTCTCGCGCCCCGGCGGCGCTGTGCAGGCCGTCGACGTTCTGGGTGATGACGCCGGTCAGGTAGCCCCGGGCTTGGAGGGCGGCGACAGCGCGGTGGCCGTCGTTCGGGTGAGCGCGGGCGATCGTCCGCCAGCCCAGATGGCTGCGGGCCCAGTAGCGCTGCCGACCGGCCTCACTGGTCGCGAAGTCGTCGTACGTCATCGGGGTGTGTGTCCGCAGGCTGCCGGTCTCGCCGCGGTAGTCGGGGATCCCCGACTCGGTGGACAGGCCGGCGCCACTGAGTACGACGACCTTCCGGCCGGCGACGATCTCGGCGAGCGGCCCGACCTCCGTCGTACCGGGCTCGAGCGCTAGAACGTCGGGGCCGGGAGCCCATTGCAGAGTCGGACGGGAACGCACCACTCCAGGGTACTTACCGGCGCACGCCGAGGGTGGCGATCAGGTCCTCGTGCAGCTCGAACCACACCCGGTGGCGCTCCTCAACCTCTCGAGCGCTCGAGTAGCGCGTGTCGTAGCCGGCGAAGCGATCCAGTACGGCGGTCAACCGCGCGACCAGCGGTGTGAGCTCCTGGCCGATCGCTGCGAGCTCGTCGAGGACGCGCTGGTCCCAGGTGGCATCGGTGTGGTCGTTGAAGGCCAGCGGGTCATCAGGGGTCGGTCTGAGCTGCCAGTTGGTGCAGGCGGCCTGCAGACGGCCGTTGAGCGGCAGGAAGTCGTCGTACGTCGCTTGGACGGTCGCCCGGTGCGGTCCGAGCTCAGCCGCGAGCTGGCGTTCGTTCTCGAGGCGACCAGGGTCGGTGAGCGACCAGCCGCCCAGACCGGCGAATTCACTCCAGCTGATCCAGCCATAGGCCTGGTAGTCGAGCAGCAGCTCCTTCGCCTGCGCCGGATCGAGGTTGAACCGTTCCGCGACCGCGGTGTCGTCGCCGACGCCGAGCAGGCGGACCGCGTGCAGGACGAGGAGGTCCGGCGTACTCACGACTGGTCCTGGCGTGCGGTGAGGCGGTCCAGGCGCTGCTGACACGCTTGGGGCGAGTTCAGCCCGAGGGCCCGGGCCATCTCGGCCCAGGTGATGCCGAGGCCGCGGGCGGCGAACATGAGGCCGGTCTCCAGCTGATCGATCTCCGCCCGCGCGGCAGGCAGGAGTTGCAGGGCGGCGATGGCGGCCTCGCGATTGTCGGTGTTCGACGCGAGGAAGAAGTGGATGAGGTCCACGGCGGACGGCGGTACCGGCGCTGGCTGCCACGGACGGCGGTCGAGCTGGTCGGCCCCGAGGTCCAGCAGCTCCTGCCGGGCGTCCGCCTCCCGCTGTGCCTGCGCGTGGTCGTCATTGCTTTGCATGCTCGAACAGTGGATCATCAACGAAATGTTGTCAACAAAACATTGAAGGAGCTGCTACGTGATCGGTCTTGCTGCGGCCGGTTCGGACGCCGGGTCGAAGGCTGCGACCCTCGGCCGGCTTCTACGTGCGGGCTTCCCGGTGCCGCCTGGGTTCGTCCTTCCGCCCGGCGCCGAGCTCTCGCCGGTTGAGGACCGGCTGTACGCCGTGCGCTCGTCCGCGTCGACCGAGGACACCGCTGACCGCTCTGCAGCCGGTGTGTACGACTCGTTCCTCGGTGTCAGCCTGGCGGAGCTGCCCGAGCGGATCGCCGCGACTCGGGCGTCGCTGTGGTCGCCGCGAGCGGCCGCGTACCGCCGTACCGACGCAGTGATGACGGTGCTGGTGCAGCAGCACGTCGACGCGGACGTCTCCGGCGTACTGTTCACCGGCTCGCCGACGCTCGTCGAAGCCTCCTGGGGACTCGGCGAGAGCGTGGTCGGCGGCCGCGTCACTCCCGACGCCTTCACCATCGTCAACGGCGAGGTCACCGAACGCCGCCTCGGCGACAAGACCACCCGAGTCGACCGCACCACGACCACCACGGTCTCCCCCACCGACCGCACCCGCTACTGCCTCACCGACCCCCAACTCCGCGAACTCTGGCAGCTAGGCCAAGCCGTCGAACACCACCTGGGCGCACCTCAAGACCTCGAATTCGCCTTCGAACGCGACCACCTCTGGCTCCTCCAGGCCCGCCCCATCACCGTCCCCCTCCG
>NZ_SMKA01000182.1 GCF_004348455.1 Kribbella albertanoniae | reverse complement strand
ATCTCGGTGTGGCCGGGGGCTAATCGGGTGCTTAGCGAGTTCGGGGTGAAGGGGGTGGATCGGGCGGCGGCGCTGTCCGGGCCGACTGGGCTGCGGAAGCCGAGTGGTCGCTGGGTGGTCGGGGCGACCGATCTGGGTGTCGAGTTGCCGGTGATGATTCATCGGGCGCAGCTGCATGAGCTGATCACCGCCGAGCTCGGTCCGGCCGTGACGGTGCGGACCGGGTACACGGTCGAGACCGTGACGCAGGACGACAGTGGGGTGCTGGTCAACGGATCGCTCCGGGCCGACCTGCTCATTGCGGCCGACGGACTGCGCAGTGTGATCCGTACGGCGCTCTACCCGCAGTACGCCGGTCCGCAGTACTCGGGCTACACGGCGTACCGCGGTCTTGCCGAGGTGCAGGCCGACAACGGCGGGGAGACGTGGGGACCGGCGCAGCGCTTCGGGGTCGCTCAGCTGATCGACGGCCGCACGTACTGGTACGCCACGGCCAATCAGCCCGCCGGCCAGAGCGGCGACCTGGCCGAGGTCATCCGCAGGTTCGGCAGCTGGCACGACCCCATCCCGGCACTCCTGGCCAGCACCCAGACCGCCCTGCAGAACGACATCTACGACCTGCCACTCCCACTGGTCCCGTTCGCCGCCGGCCGGATCGCCCTGCTCGGCGACGCCGCCCACGCCATGACCCCGAACATGGGCCGAGGCGCCTGCACCGCCATCGAGGACGCCGGCGCGCTGGCCAGACACCTCCGCTCCACACCCGACCCAGTCACCGCCCTGACCCAGTACGACGCAGAGCGCCGCCCCGCGGCCACCCAGCTCGTCAAACGCTCCCGCCAGATCGGCCGCCTGGGTCAACTCGAGAACCCGGTGGCGATTGGGGTGCGAGACGGGCTGATGTGGCTGGGCGGCACTGCGGTGCGCGGAGCTGCAGCACTGACCAAGTCACGCCGAGCCCGCAAGTCCACGCTCAGCAGCCACTGACGAGGGCACTTGGGACGCAGTTGGTCAGTGCTGGCGGTCCGCCTGCAAGAATCGGCCTCGTGACCACACCACCCGCGGCTCCCGAAATCCCCGGTGCGAAGCACATCCACTCCGGCAAGGTTCGCGACCTGTACGAGCTGGAGTCCGGCGAGCTGCTGATGGTGGCCAGCGACCGGCAGAGTGCGTTCGACTGGATTCTGAGCACGCCGATCCCGGACAAGGGCAAGGTGCTCACCGCGATGAGCCTGTGGTGGTTCGAGCAGCTCGGGGTACCGAACCACATCCTGTCCACCGATGTGCCGGCCGAGGTGGCCGGCCGCGCGGTGATCTGCGAGAAGCTGGAGATGTTCCCGGTCGAGTGTGTGGCGCGCGGCTACCTCACCGGCTCCGGCCTGCTCGACTACCAGGCGACCGGTGCGGTCTGCGGGATCCCGCTGCCGTCCGGCCTGGTGGAGGCGTCCCGGCTGGACGAGGCGATCTTCACCCCGGCCACCAAGGCCGACATCGGCGAGCACGACGAGAACGTCTCGTACGACGCGGTCGTGGCGACCGTCGGCGCGGAGACGGCCGCGGCGCTGCGGCAGGCGACGCTGGACATCTACACGCGGGCCCGGGCGATGGCCGAGGAGCGCGGGATCATCCTGGCCGACACCAAGTTCGAGTTCGGTGCGCGCCCGGACGGGACGATCGTGCTGGCCGATGAGGTGCTCACGCCGGACTCGAGTCGCTTCTGGCCGGCTGAGCAGTGGGAGCCGGGGCGGCTGCAGCCGTCGTACGACAAGCAGATCATCCGGGACTGGCTGCAGTACGAGTCCGGCTGGGACCGGCACTCCGGGGAGGCGCCGCCGCCGCTGACCGACGAGGTGATCGAGCGGACCCGGTCGGCGTACATCGGGGCCTACGAGCAGCTGACCGGGCGGACCTTCACCGCTTAGAAGAGGCCGACGCCGAGCGCCAGCAGGATGAAGCGCGCGCCACGGCCGACCAGCACGGACACGGCGAACGTGACCACGCCCATCCGGGAGGCACCGCCGATCAGGGCGACGCCGTACAGGGGTGGGATGCCGACGGAGGCGCTCAGCAGCGTGACCGGGATGCCCCAGCGGCGGTCGCTCATCGCGTCGAGGAGGCGCTTGCTGACGTCCCGGTTCCACTGCACGAACCGGCCCCAGCGGGTGTCCAGGTCGACCGGCTTGGGCTCCTTGGACTTCCGCGTCGCATAGCCCGGCCGGTAGCGGACCGCGAGGAACATGGCCACCTTGCCGATCGTCTGCCCGACGGACACGCCGATCGCGGCGACCACGGGGTCGAGGGCGCCGGAGACGCCGACGCCGAGGACGTACGCCTCGGCGTTCATCACCGGGATGATGGCGGAGCCGATCCCGAAGCCGACCGCCAGCAACAGCTGCCACACCCACATGATCTCGAGGCTATGCGCTGTTGCCTGAGCAATCACGAACATTTCACACCTTGGGTGCGGCAGCCTGCCGGCCGCGGAGGATCGCGATCAGCCGGTACGACGATGCGATCTTCACCACGCACGCCGCGATCGCCATCGTGTAGGGCAGCCACTGCGCCCCGGTCTGGTGCGCGATGACGAGTGACACGACCACTGCGGCGGTGTTGACGGCTTTGGCCGGCTTGGACCAGTTCCAGAGCCAGATCGGGTAGTCGACCTTGTAGAAGTAGTTCGGGCTGAGTGTTCCGCGCCACAGCAGGAACGCCAGCGACAGCATGGTGTCCAGCACACCGAACTGCACCAGGAAGATCGCCAGCGGCCCGATGGTCAGCGGGAACGTCGCCATGAACGCAGCGGCCAGCAGGAACGAGCACGCGCGGTCGCAGACGATGTCGAAGACCGCACCGCCCTCGGACTCCTCGTTGCGGTACCGGGCGACCGCACCGTCGGCGATGTCACCGATCCAGTACGCGGCGTACCCGACGATCAACCAGCTCAGCGCACCGGTGCGGAACGCGATGGCAGCGATCACCATGGCGACCACGGTCCGCAGCAGCGTGATGCGGTTGGGGACTCCGAGCAGCAGGGCCGGCCGGACGGACAGCGGAACAGGAACAGTGGCCATCAGGCAGCCCTCAGATTCTCGGGATCGAGTGCATCCCGCAGTTGGTTGCGAAGCAGGTAGCCGGCCAGTGCGGCACCGCCGGTGGCGAAGCCCCAGGACAGCAGCAGCGCGCCGGCCAGGCCGGCTGCAAGGAACGGCACTGAAGGCGGGTCGATCTGAAAGCGGATCAGCCCACCCGGGCCCACCACGAGCCCCAGACAGCTGCCGATCATCAGCGCCGGTGTCGCGACCATGGCGATCTGGTCACGGACCACTTGGCGCAGGAAACGGACATCGACGCCCATTGCGGTGAGGCAGGCCAGTTGCCGGCGCTGGTCGACGAGTTGATCCGCCACCCCGACAATCAGCGACGCCAGTGCGATCGCGCCGATCAGGACCAGGCCGAGCGCGCTCATCCCGAAGCCGGCGAAGTAGAAGCCGAGGCTGTCGGGGTCGCCCTTGTAGACGAACGTAAAGATCGCCGTGTGGGCCAAAGTGCCGACCAGGAAGGCGCAGCCGAGGAGCAGCCCACCCATCCGGGCGGCAGACCGGGCGTCGGCGACGATGCGCGCTCCGGCCAGCAGTTGCCCGGCAACACCCGAGCGGCCGAGCAGGCGACCGGCCGGTCTGACCAACCGGTGGACCTGAGTCGCCCACACCATGGCCAGACCGATCAGAATCAGCGGCACCGTGAAGAAGTGCAACCGTGACCAGGTCAGCGCCGCGAGTACCAGGCAGGCCAAGCCGCCGAGCACTCCAGTCGGTATCGGGAAGGTGGAGGCCGGCCTGTCCGCCGACGGATCGCGGTAGGTGAGGTAGCCCATCGCTGCACCACCCAGGGCGAGTACGACGGCGACGGCAACCCACACCGGGAGGTCCGAAGAGCTGAGCCCGGGAAAGATCCGAGCCATCAGAGGCAGTCCGCCGAAGAGCGCAGTGAGGACGGCATAGAGCGGACCGGACAGCAGCCCGCCGGCCAGACCGACCAGAGTCGCGTCGGCGGTCGACAGCCGCCGTACCTGCCCTAAAGACGCGCCGGCCAACTGCAGGGCTGCGAACCGCCGTTCGCGGGGCGGCTGTGCCGAGGCGCAGCGCTTGAACCGTCAGACTGCCCGCAAGCACTGCCAGGATCCCCAGAGCCGCGCTGAGGCCCGGACGCAGGCCGGACTCGGCGACGTAGTTGCTGTAGATGTCCTTGGACAGCTCACCCCGCCCGAGCAAGGCGATGTGTGCGGCGTTGATCAACAACGCGCCGGTGAAGGCCAGGGCGGCTGTGGCGACGTGGATGCGGCTGCGGTCGGCGGCTGTCCGTGACCTGGCGAGCAGGAGGGTGGTGCTCAGCGAGAGGCTCATCAGGCAGCCCTCAGATTCTCGGGATCGAGTGCATCCCGCAGTTGGTTGCGAAGCAGGTAGCCGGCCAGGACGCCGCCAGCCGCGCCGAGAAGCAGGCCAAGGGCGACGACCGCGCTCGCAGCGACCAGGTAGATGCCGTAATACGGCTCGGGCTCGTCACCGATGATCGAGCCGCCGACCACCCGGCCGAGAGTGATCAGCATCCCCAGGCCCATCCCCACTGCGAGGGCCGGCGCGCCGACGATGCTCAGCTGCCGGGTGATCATCCGGCGCAGGAACTGGGCGTCGACACCCAGGGCGGTGAGGCACGCGAGCTGCCGGCGCTGGTCGACCAGCTGATCGGCCACACCGACGATCAGGGCGGCCATCGCCACGGTCGTCACCAGTAGCAGGGCGAAGATGGCCAGAGCGAAACCCGTCACCGGGAACGTGCTGTCGAAGAACTCTTCCTGCGAGACCACGACCGCGATCACGCCGTTGGCGAGCGCACCGATCAGGAAGCCGCAGCAGCCGAGCAGGGTACTCATCCGTGTCGCGGGCCGGGCCTCGGTGACGAGACGAGCTCCGGTCAGCAGGTTGAGCGGGCTGCCGGACCTGGCGAGCCGCTGACCGATGATCCGGATCCACGCCCGGTTCAGGTTGTAGAGAACGAAGGCCAGACCGACCACGAGCGCGGTGGTGGCGACATACCCGAGGAAGGGCGCCAGAACCACTGCCAAGAGGACGAGTGCGACCCCCGTGATGACTCCCGAGCGACTCGTCTTCCCGAGCGGATGCTCCGCCCGCGGCAGGAGGTCGTCCCGGTGCAGTACGGCGGCGATCACCGCACCGGCCGCGGTCATCGTCACGACCACTGGGATCCAGGTCAGCAGGTCCACCGGCTGGGCCGGGGGCAGGACCTGAGCCATTCTCGGCAGCAGACTCAGGAACAGGCTGAGCACCAGGTAGAGCGGTCCGGCGACCAGACCGCCGGCCAACCCCGCCATGGCCGCGTCTGTGATGGACAACCGCCGTACCTGCCGACTGGACGCCCCTGCCAGCTTCAGAGCGGCCATCCGGCGCTCACGAGCCGCCGTACCGAGTCTCAAGGCCTGTACGGCGAGGCCGGCGGTGATCGCGGCCAGGAGAACCAGGATCGCGGCCAGTCCGGACCGCAGACCGGGCTCGGCGAGGTAGTTGCTGTAGGTGCTGGCCGGTAGCTCTGCACGACCGAGCCGAGCGACCCGGAGCGCTCCGAGCAGGAACGCCCCGCTGAGCCCCAGGGCCCCGACGGTCAGCCGGGTGCGACTGCGGTCCGCGGGCGTCCGGGATCTGGCCAGCAGGAGCAGGGTCTCGACTTTCATCAGAGGGCCACTTCGTGCTGGATGACGCCGTCGCGGAGACGGATCTCGCGGTTGGCGGAAGCGGCCACCAGGTTGTCGTGGGTGACCATCACCAGGGCCGCACCGCGGTACTTGGCGGTCTTGATGAGGACGTCGAGCAGTTCCTTGCCAGCCCGGCTGTCCAGACTGCCGGTGGGCTCGTCCGCCAGCACGACGGTCGGTCCGGTGATGAGCGCGCGGGCTATGGCCGCCCGCTGGGTCTGGCCGCCGGACAGCTCGGACGGTACGGCGTCTGCCTCGTCCTCGATGCCTACCTGGGTCAGCCACTCCCGTGCATGCACGTGGGCCTCGGAACGCTGGTGGCCGGCCAGCAGCAACGGCAGGGCGACGTTGTCGATCAGCGGCAGGTCCGGAACCAGCTGGCCGAACTGCAGCACGACACCGATCTTGGTCCGCCGCAGCTCGGCCCGGCTCTCCGGAGACAGGGTCGCCAGATCCTGCCCGTCCAGCCGCACCGAACCGGAGTCCGGGCTCAGAATGCCGGCCGCACAGTGCAGCAGCGTGGACTTGCCGCAGCCACTCGCACCGGTGATGGCGACGATCTCCCCGGCCTTGACCTGCAGTGAGACGCCACGCAGGGCCGTGTTGCGCCGGTACGCGAACTCGACGTCGGTCAGCTCAAGAGCGTTCATGAGTTCTCCTGCTCGGCAGTGCGGTCAAGGGCAGTGCTGTCAAGGGCAATGCGGTCGAGGGCGCCGTCGAGCCAGCGCAGGTCGGCATCAAGGTGGGCGACGATGTAGTCGCGGACCATCGGGGAGGTCGGGTCCTGACCGGCCGGGGTCTCCTGCAGTTCGCGGATGCGGCGCAGGTGACTGGCACGCTGCCGGGCCAGGAAGGCGGCGGCGTCACCGCCGGTGCGGACCGCTGCGACGAGCTTGCGCAGCACCTCGTCCGCGCTGCCCCAGGCGGGCGGCACCGGGTCGACCAGCCAGTCGGCCAGGTGCTGGCGGCCCTTGTCGGTGAGCGCGTAGACCGTCCGGTCCGGACCGCCGCCGGAGGTCTTCTCGACCACCTCGACCAGTCCGTCCCGCTCCAGCCGGCCCAGCGTTGTGTACACCTGCCCGAACGCCAGCGGGCGCCCGTCGGGGAACCAGCTGTCGTGGCCGCGCTTCACGTCGTACCCGTGCGCAGGACCTGCCGAAAGCAGGCCCAGGACGAGTTCAGCGGTTGCCATGCGAACGACTATACACCGCGTGTATGTACTGAGTGAATAGTCCGCGAATGCGGGAATCCGGCACCCGGTCGGTAGGATTCGGTGCGTCACCCCGGAACGAGACCTGGAGTAGTCAGTGGCTCGCGTTGTCGTCGACGTCATGCTCAAGCCCGAGATCCTCGACCCGCAGGGCAAGGCGGTGCACGGCGCGTTCGGCCGGCTCGGCTTCGACGGCGTGGCCGACGTCCGGCAGGGAAAGCGGTTCGAGATCACCCTGGACGGTGAGGCGACCGAGGAACGGGTCGCCGAGATCCGCAAGGCCGCCGACACCCTGCTGGCGAACTCCGTGATCGAGGACTTCACCCTCCACGTCGAGACTGCTGACGTTGAGGCGGGACAGTGAAGGTCGGGGTCGTCACCTTCCCGGGTTCGCTGGACGACGTCGACGCCCGCCGCGCGGCCGCCGTGGCCGGTGCCGAGGCGGTCGCGCTCTGGCACGGTGACGCCGACCTGCACGGGGTCGACGCGGTCGTCCTGCCCGGCGGCTTCTCGTACGGCGACTATCTGCGTGCCGGTGCCATCTCCCGGTTCGCCCCGGTGATGGAGACCATCATCAAGAAGGCCGGTGAGGGTCTCCCGGTGCTGGGGATCTGCAACGGCTTCCAGGTGCTGTGTGAGTCGCACCTGCTGCCTGGTGCGCTGATCAAGAACCACCACCGCAAGTTCATCTGCAAGGACCAGGGCCTGCGGATCGAGAACAACCGCACCGCGTGGACCAGCGACTACGACGCGAACCACGAGATCACCATCGTGCTGAAGAACCAGGACGGTTCGTTCGTCGCCGACGAGGCGACGCTGGACCGGCTGGAGGGCGAGGGCCGGGTGGTCGCCCGCTACCTCGGCAACCCGAACGGCTCGTACCGCGACATCGCCGGGATCACCAACGAGCGCGGCAACGTGGTCGGCCTGATGCCGCACCCGGAGCACGCCGTCGAGACACTCACCGGACCGACCACGGACGGCCTGGGCTTCTTCACCTCGGTGCTGAAGGCCGTCGTCGCCTCCTGATGGGACGCTCAGGGCTGCGGCGCTTCCTGTGCCGCACCCTCTTTGCCGCCACCGCCGTACTACTCGTCGGAGCCGGTACGGCGAACGCCCAGCCGACCGACCTGCTGGCGAAGGTCGTCGTGATCGGCGTACCGGGTCTGACCTGGCACGACGTACAGGTGTCACCCGAGCTGACTGCGCTGGTGGACCAGTCGCATGTCGGCTCGATCACGGTGAAGACGGCTGGTCCGAACACGTGCCCGCTCGACGGCTGGTTGACCATCAGTGCCGGCACCCGCGCCTGGGGCAGCGTCCTCGGGCAGTCGTGTGCTGAGTTGCCTGCGGTGACCGACGGCAAGGTTGCCGACTGGCAGACGTACATCGACCGCCAGGCCGAGCACCACACCGGTGCACCACTCGGCCGGTTGGGTGCGAGCCGCGAACGTGTCTGCGGATTCGGGCCGGGTGCGGCGATAGCAGTGGCCAAGACAGACGGTTCGGTCAGCAATTGGTCCCCGACCTTCGATGCGGCGAAGCTCGCGAGCAACGCGTGCGGTGACGCGTTCATAGATGCCGGTGCGCTGCCGCCGCGAGAAGGCCGGGAGGAAGCGCGCCGGAGGGTGGCCGAGCTGGTCGCGCAGGCCCGTGCGGCCGATGGCTGGGTGCTGCTGGTCGGTGTCGGCCAGGAGCTCGCCAACGCGCACCAGCAGCCGCTCGTCGCGATGCAGCTCCCGCCGGACAACGGTCCGCGCTGGCTGACGAGCGATTCGACCCGACGGCCCGGACTGATCCAGCTCACCGACATCACAGCCACCGTACTGCGTGGTGAGGCGAAGCCGATCGACCCGGCTGGAGACGCGCAGGCCGGCCCGCTCGACGGCAACGAGATCCACTTCGACGGCGATCGTCATACCGATGCGGCTGCGGTGATCGAGGAGCGGCTCGACACCAATCAGCGGTTCGAGCAGCCGCGGCCGATGCTGGTTGCGGTGTCGATGACGATCCTGGTCGCTGAGTTGCTCGCGCTGGCCTGGTTCTGGTTCACCCGGAGCCCCCGCGCCCGCCGTACCTTCACCTTCACGTTGCTGACCCAGGGCGGCTTTTTCATCGCAGTCTTCCTGTCCACGGCGACCGTCTGGTGGCGCTGGCCGTCTCCTGGTTTCTCCTTGTACTGCGTCGTTCTGGGGATCAGTGCGCTCTTCGCGGTACTCACCCAGGTCTTCCTGAAGCGCTACGCGTTCCTAGGGATCGCACTGGCCGCCTACGCGATCCTCCTGGTCGACGGTGTGCTCGGTACGCCGCTGCAGTTCGGCAGCATGTTCACCGACGGACCTGTGATCGGTGGCCGGTTCTATGGCTTCGGGAACTCGACCTTCGCCACGCTGGCGGTCGCAGCGCTCGTTGTGGCCGGCTGGGTCGCGCAGAAGCTGATCGACAAGAGCAGAGTGCAGGCAGCCCTTGCTGTGCTCGCGATTGGCGGCGCTGCGATCGTTGTGGACGGCAGACCGGGCTGGGGGACCGATTTCGGCGGCATCATCGCGCTGACTCCGGCGGTGCTGCTCATGGCCTGGCTGACCTGGCGCGGCAGCATCACCTTGCGCGCATTGATCGGTGTGGGCGTGGCCGGCGTACTGGCGGTGACTGCGGTTGCCTTCCTCGACTATCTGCGTCCGGCGGACCAGCGCAGTCACTTCGGCACGTTCTTCGCGCGGCTGCTCGACGGTGACGTCAGTGACGTGCTGATCCGCAAGCTGCAGATGGCTGTTGCGTTCTTCAACGGACCGGCCGGCTGGGCGATGCTCGTCGCGGTCGTGCTCGCGATGCTCGCGACTGTGCTCCCCGCTCGGGTCCCCTTCCCGGCGTACCGGTCCTTCTACACCAGTCTGCCGATGATCCGGCCGACGCTGCTGGCGCTGTCGACCTGTGGTCTGGTCGGCATGCTCCTGAACGACGCCGGGGTCGCACTGCCCGCGATCATGACCGGCTTCGCCGTACCACTGCTGGTGGCGCATCTCGTCGCTCCCGGGCAGCCCAGTACCGTTTCACCTGAGTCCCACCTAGTGCAGGAGTCGAAAAGTGTCGACTGACACCGTCACCAATGCCGAGAGCACCCCGGACGTCGAGCAGCCGTGGGCCGAGCTCGGTCTGAAGCCGGACGAGTACCAGCGGATCCGCGACATCCTGGACCGCCGTCCGACCAGCTGCGAGCTGGCGATGTACTCGGTGATGTGGAGCGAGCACTGCTCGTACAAGTCGTCCAAGGTGCACCTCAAGCGGTTCGGTGAGATCCCGCAGGAGACCCCGGCCGGCAAGATGCTCGCCGGGATCGGTGAGAACGCCGGCGTGATCGACATCGGCGAGGGCTACGCGGTCACGTTCAAGGTCGAGTCGCACAACCACCCGTCGTACGTCGAGCCCTACCAGGGTGCGGCCACCGGCGTCGGCGGCATCGTCCGCGACATCATCGCGATGGGCGCCCGCCCGGTCGCCGTGATGGACCCGCTGCGCTTCGGTCCGCTGGACGCTCCGGACACCAAGCGGGTGCTCCCGGGGATCGTGTCCGGGATCGGCGGCTACGGCAACAGCCTCGGCCTGCCGAACATCGGCGGCGAGGTCGTCTTCGACCCGACGTACATCGGCAACCCGCTCGTGAACGCGCTCTGTGTCGGTGTGATGCGGCACGAGGACCTGCACCTGGCCAACGCGACCGGCGTCGGCAACCAGATGATCCTGTACGGCGCCAAGACCGGCGGCGACGGTATTGGCGGCGTCTCGATCCTGGCCAGCGAGACCTTCGCCGAAGGCGGCCCGACCAAGCGGCCGGCGGTCCAGGTCGGCGACCCGTTCATGGAGAAGCTGCTGATCGAGTGCACGCTCGAGCTCTTCGCCGCGAAGGTCGTCGAGGGCATCCAGGACCTGGGTGGTGGCGGTCTGTCGTGTGCGACCTCGGAGCTGGCCAGCGCCGGTGACGGTGGCATGCGGGTCTCGCTGGACAAGGTGCCGCTGCGGGATGCGTCGCTGTCTCCCGAAGAGATCCTGATGAGTGAGTCGCAGGAGCGGATGATGGCCTGCGTCACGCCGGCCAACGTCGAGGAGTTCCTGAAGATCTGCGCCAAGTGGGACGTCCAGGCGGACGTGATCGGCGAGGTCACCGACACCGGCCGGCTGGAGATCGACTGGCACGGTGAGCGCGTCGTCGACGTACTGCCGGAGACCGTCGCGCACGAGGGCCCGGTCTACAACCGTCCATTCGCGCGGCCGGCCTGGCAGGACGAGCTGCAGGCAGACGGCGCGGAGAAGTTGCCGCGCGCAACGACTTCGGCCGAGCTGCGGGACACCCTGCTGCAGCTGGTCGGCTCGCCGAACCTGTGCGACAAGTCCTGGATCACGGACCAGTACGACCGGTACGTGCTCGGCAACTCGGTGCTCGCGCAGCCCGAGGACAGCGGCATGATCCGGGTCGACGAGACGAGTGGTCTCGGCGTCGCCGTCTCCACCGACTGCAACGGCCGCTTCGCCAAGCTGGACCCGTACACCGGCGCCAAGCTCGCGCTGGCCGAGTCCTTCCGCAACGTCGCCACGACCGGCGCCCGCCCGGTTGCCGTCAGCGACTGCCTGAACTTCGGTTCCCCCGAGGACCCGGACGTGATGTGGCAGTTCACCGAGGCGATCCGCGGCCTGGTCGACGGCTGCAAGGAACTGGGCATCCCGGTCACCGGTGGGAACGTGTCGTTCTACAACCAGACCGGTGAGGTGGCGATCCTTCCGACGCCCGTCATCGGCGTCCTGGGTGTCATCGACGACGTCACCCGCCGTACGCCGATCGGCTTCACCGGCGAGATGGAGGGCCACCAGCTCTACCTGCTCGGTGAGACCGCCGAGGAGCTGTCCGGCTCGGAGTGGGCGCACGTCGTCCACGGTCACCTCGGTGGCCGCCCGCCGGCCGTCGACCTGGCCGCCGAGCAGCAGCTCGCCGACATCCTGATCAACGCGTCCCGTGACGGCCTGATCGACGCCGCCCACGACGTCAGCGACGGCGGTGTCGCCCAGACCCTGGTCGAGTCCGCACTGCGCGGCGGTGTCGGTGCGCGCGTGTGGGCGCCCGACAACCTGGACCCGTTCCTCTTCCTGTTCGCGGAGTCCGCCGGCCGCGCAGTTGTCGCCGTACCGCGCACTGAAGAGGTCCGCTTCACCGACATGTGTACGGCGCGTCGCTTCCCGCACACCAAGATCGGCGTCATCACCGGCGACACCCTCGACGTCCAGGACCAGTTCGAGATCCCGCTGACCGAGCTCCGCGAGGTCTGGACCGCAACCCTCCCCGCAGCCCTGGCCTAACCTCCCCTGCGGAAATTTGAGGGGATATCCGTCCGACTCGCCCCTTCTCCCCTCAAATTTTCAGGGGAGAAGGGGGGCGGAGTCCAGCGGTCGAAGCACGCCTTGAGGAAGGTGTTGTCCGATGCCGGTTGCGCGTGGGTATGAGGTGCGGGAGAGGTTTCTCGGGTTGGTGTGTGGTGGGTTGTCGTTGCAGTCGGCTTCGTTGGCTGCGGGCGTGTCGTGGGGCACGGGGGCGTTGTGGTGGCGAGCATCAGGGCTCATGGAGTCGTCGATGCAGCGGGGTAGGTCTGGTGGGTTGGCGGGCAGCGTGCCGGAGGGTGTGCCTGGCGCGGGTGAGACTGAGGGGGCGAGGTCTCGCCGGCCGTTGACCAGTGAGGACCGGGCGGTGATCGCGGTGCTGGTACGGCGTGGTCTTTCGTACGGCGATATCGGTGAGGCGATCGGGCGGGACAAGTCGGTGGTCTGGCGCGAGGTGGACCGTAATCGCAGCCAGGACGGGGTGTATTGGGCGCCGGTGGCGCACCGGGCTGCTCATGAACGGCGGCGGCGTCCGAAGGAGTTCAAGCTGGCCGATCCGGGGCTGTGCCAGCGGATCGAGGAGTGGATGGATGCCGGCTGGTCCCCGGGCCTGATCGCGGCGGTGCTGCGCCACGACCACCCCGGTGACAGCGCTGAGGAGAAGATGGCTCGTGTGTCCCACGAAACCATCTACCAGGCGTTGTATGTGCAGTCCCGCGGCCAGCTGCGCCTAGACCTGCACCGCCAGTTGAGTCTGCACCGCCCGGCACGCAAACCACGCGGCAGCGACCGGCACCAGACCCGGGACCCTTACCGGGACGCGTTCACGATCAGCCAGCGCCCCGCCGAGGCCGCCGACCGCGCCGTGCCCGGCCACTGGGAAGGTGACCTGGTCATCGGCACCGGCAACCGCTCAGCGGTCGGCACGCTGGTCGAGCGCACCACCCGGTTCACGATCCTGCTGCACCTGCCCGGCCAGCACGACGCCGACACCGTGGCCGAGGCCATGATCGCCCAGATGACCAACCTGCCCGACCACCTACGCCGCTCGCTGACCTGGGACCGCGGCCGTGAACTGGCCGGCTACCGGCGCATCCAGCTCGACCTCAACATGCCGGTCTACTTCTGCGACCCACACGCCCCCTGGCAACGCGGCACCAACGAGAACACCAACCGGCTCCTACGCCACTGGCTCACCAAGGGCAGCGACCTGTCCATCCACACCGCTACCGACCTGGACCGGATCGCCACCACCTTGAACCAGCGCCCCCGCCCTACACTCCAACTGAAAACCCCAGCCCAAGCGCTGGCCGAACTGCTCGCCAACCCGGCAGCAGCATGAACCGCTGCTTCCACAGTTGGACTCCGCCGGGCAACTTCGGGGGATATCCGGTGAGGTTGTCGTTGCCCGATCGTCTGGCACACTCGAAGGACGAGGGTGAGGTGGGGCGGATGGTGGAGCGGCGACCGACGGTCAGGCCGGGAGACCTCATGGGTCGGGCCGCGGCGGCCGGACAGGAGGCGCGGGTGGTCGCGGCGCGACGACGCGTGGCCAACGTTCGGCTGACCGACGAGGAACGGCGGGTCTTCACCGATGAGCTGGCCGAGCAGTTCGCGATCGGCCGGCTGGACGAACTCGAGCTGCACCGGCGGGTGGACCTGCTGAACGAGGCCGTCACGCACGGCGATCTGCAACCGATCTTCAGCGGCCTGCCGACGCCTTCGCCCTACCGGCCGGCGCCACGGCCCACCGGACGCTGGCGCTGGGCGGCGTTCGTCGGGGCAGTCTGGCTGGCCGCGCCGTTCTTTCTGCTCGGCCTCGGGTTCTTGGTCTTCGGTCGTGAGGTCGCAGCTGCCATCTTCGGCATCCCAGCCGTCCTGTGGACAGCCGTAGCCTTCCGCTGGGCTCGCCGAGGTCAGCAGACCAAGTAGGTCAGCCACCCAGCGTCGACTCCCGGGGGACCAGTTGCGCTGGGAGTTCCAGTACGCCGTGGTGCGGCGTACCGGCGATTGCTTCCAAGAGGAGTTGGGCGGCTCGGCGTCCGAGCTCCTCGAGCCGCAGGTCCACCGAAGTGAGTGGCGGCCGGCTGGCCAGCGCCATCACCGGCCAGTTGTCGTAGCCGGTGACAGCGATCTCAGCCGGTACGGCGCGGCTCAGCTCCCGGAGGCGGTCGCACACGCCGCGGGCGATCTGGTCGCTGCCACAGGTGATGGCGTCGACGTCGGGGTGGCTACGCAGCAGCAGGTCGGTCGCCTGCCGGCCCCACTGCTCACTCCACTCGCCGAACAGCGGCTCACCGACCAGAGTGGTCATCGCCTGGGCGCGTTCGACGGCAGAGCGGTGATCGGCCGGGCCGGTGATGTGCGCGATGCGGGTCCGTCCGAGCGTCCGCAGATGAGTGATCGCAGCGGCCGCACCGGCGGCGTCATCGACGATCACCGAGGCGTCTGCCGGATCGGTCGACGCAGCTAGCGCATAGACAACCGGCAGCGGTACGTCGATCGGCGGGCGCGGCTCGGTGCGACGGCCGGTCACGACGATGCCGTCGACACCACGTGCCACCATCGACCGCAGATAGCTCTGCTCACGCAGCGGGTCGTCGCGGGTGTCGCACAACACGGTCGCCAGCTCGCCCGCACTGAGCACGTCCTCGACGCCACGCATGATCGGGATGCTGAACCGCCCGGAGCTGTCGGTGGTCAGCAGGGCGACCGTGAACGTGCGCCCCGACGACAAGGCCCGGCCGCGAACGTCGGGCGTGAAGCCGAGCTGAGCCGCAGCCCGCCGTACCCGCTCGCGTGTGTCCTGGCTGAGTTGGCCGGTGTTGTTGAGCGCCTTCGAGGCCGTCCCGGCAGAGACTCCGGCCAGCGCCGCGACATCCGTGATCCGTACCGCCGGGCGCTTCATGATGCTACTTTAGCAGCGACGGAAAACGTATTCTGCTTTTCCGTCCTGGTGTGATCGTCCGCCCCCGAATCACCCGAAAGCAGGACTGCCATGACCTTTCCGAAGGGACTGCCCCGTCGTGAATTCCTCGGTGTCACCCTGGCCGCGGCGGCTGCCGTGAGCGCCGTCGAACCACCTACTGCCGAAGCCCGCCCTTTTGGCCCACCCGCCGGCCGTGGCGGGCACTACGTTCCGCAGCGGGCGCCGCTGCGACCTGTGCCGTTCCAGAAGCTGCCGCCCGGTGCCATCGAGGCTCGCGGCTGGCTGGCCCAGCAACTCAAGCTGCAGATCAACGGACTCAACGGCCGGTACGACGAGATCTCCGACTTCCTGGTGTACGAGTCCAACGGCTGGGTCGACCGGACGAAGAGTGCCTGGGAGGAGTTGCCGTACTGGCTGCGGGGCTTCGGTGATCTCGGCTACGTCACCGGCGACACCGGCGTACTGACCAGAGCACAGCGGTGGATCGACGGCATCATCCGGACGCAGGCGGCCGACGGCTGGTTCGGACCGGACCGGCTACGGACCTCTCTGGAAGGTGGGCCCGACTTCTGGCCGGGCATGCCGCTGCTGGCGGCGATCCGGTCCTGGTACGAGTACTCCGGCGACCAGCGCGTCATACCGTTCATGACGAAGTACCTGCGGTTCCAGAACATGCAGCCGCCTGAGGTGTTCAACCGGTCGTGGGGTGCATTCCGCTGGGGTGACAACATCGACAGCGCGTACTGGCTCTACAACCGCACCGGTGAGTCATGGCTGCTCGACCTGGTCCACAAGATGCACTCCGGTTCGGCGGACTACGTCAACGGCATTCCGACCTGGCACAACGTCAACCTGGCCCAGGGGTTCCGGGAGCCCTTGCAGTACTGGCTTCTGTCGGACAACGAGCAGCACCGGGCGGCGACGTACCGGAACTATGCGACGGTGATGGAGCAGTACGGTCAGTTCCCGGGCGGTGGGTTCGCGGGGGACGAGAACTCGCGGCCGGGGTTCGGTGACCCGCGGCAGGGGTTCGAGACCTGCGGAATCGTCGAGCTGATGCACAGCTTCGAGATGCTGTCCCGCTTCACCGGTGAGACCGTGTGGGCCGACCGGTGTGAGGAGCTGGCGTTCAACTCGCTCACCGCGTCGTACGACCCGCAGCAGAAGGTGATGCACTACATCACCTGTGCGAACAGTGTGGAGCTCGACGACACCATCAAGCATGGGCAGTTCCAGAACGGGTTCGCCATGCTGGCCTACAAGTACGGCATCCACCAGTACCGGTGCTGTCCGCACAACTACGGCATGGGCTGGCCGTACTACGCGCAGGAGCTGTGGCTGGCCACTACCGACAACGGCCTGGCCGCCTCGCTCTACGCCGCCAGCAAGGTGACTGCGAAGGTCGGTGGCGGTGAGACCGTCAGCATCGTGCAGGAGACCGAGTACCCGTTCGGCGACACCATGAACTTCACTGTGCAGGGCAACTCGCGTTTCCCCTTGTATTTAAGGGTCCCTGGCTGGGCGGACGGGTACTCCGTCGCAGTCAACGGCGAGCGCTCCCGAGTGCGTGCGGATGGCGGCTGGATCCAGCTAGACCGCACATGGCGGTCCGGCGACCGCGTGAAGCTGGTGCTGCCGATGCAGGTCCGCACACGGCAGTGGACGGCCAACCATGACTCCGTGTCTGTCGACCGCGGCCCACTGACCTACTCGCTGGCCATCGGTGAGCGCTACGAGCCCATCGGCGGTACGACGGAGTGGCCCGAGCTCGCCGTACACCCGGACTCCCCGTGGAACTACGGTCTGGTGCCAGATGCCGGTTTCACTCCCGTACGACGGACTCCCGCGCCCGGCGCGGACCCGTTCACGACCGCGGGTGTCCCGCTGGCGCTGACCACGAAGGCGCGCCGTATCCCGCAGTGGGAGAGCGACAGCGAGAACGTGGTCGGCCTACTGCAGCCGAGCCCAGCCAAAACGACCCAGCCGGACGAGACCGTCACCCTGATCCCGATGGGCGCTGCCCGGCTCCGCATCACCGCCTTCCCTCAAGCCTCGTCAACCGGCGCAGAGTGGCGACTCCGCCCCCGAATCACCGCTTCACACGTCTACGCCGGCGACTCGCTCGAGGCGGTTGACGACGGCCGCCTGCCCGCGTCCTCCGCCGACACCTCCATTCCGCGCTTCACCTGGTGGGACCGGCGCGGCACAACGGAGTGGATCCAGTACGACCTCCGGGAGGTCCGCGAGCTCCGACAGGCATCGGCGTACTGGTTCGACGACACCGGCTTCGGCCAGTGCCGCGTCCCAGCCTCCTGGCGAGTCCTCTGGCTAGACGGCACCACCTGGCGCCCAGTCGCCGATCCCACGTTGTACGAGGTGGCTGTTGATCGCCTGAACACAACCACCTTCACCCCCGTGCACGCGCAGTTCGTCCGGGTGGAAGCGGTCCTCCGTCCCACCTTCTCCGGCGGACTGCTGCACCTGGCCATCACGTAGAGCTCCTGGGGACGGGGTGAGTGCCGGTGGGGTCGACGCGGAGGATGAAGCCGTGGGGCGTTGTCCACTCGATCGTCCTGGCGTCGATGCGGCGGACCTTCCATCCGGCGGCGTGCGTCTTCACCCGGTGGCCGTAGCGGCTCAACGGTATGAGGTTCTGGGTGTTGGTTTGGCCTGGTGGGCCGAGGGGGTTGTAGGGCGTGATGTGGTCGAGGTCGATGTTGTTGGTGGTTTCGCGGGTGCCGTAGGGGAATTGTTCGGTGGGGTGGGTGAGTTTGATGTGTTCGCGGATCCGGTCGGTGATTTCGTAGGCGTCGGAGCTGATGGCCTTGTTGACGTCGATGACCGGCTTGACCACGTAGGGGCCGTAGCCAACGAGTTCGGTGAACTGGGCGAGCAGCAGCGGGCCGATCTCTTCTGCGCGCAGGACTCCGGCACCGGTGGCGAGGGTGTGGTCGGTGAGGTGCACATACACCTCGGTTTTGCCCGGGCGAGCCGGGGCAGGCCGTTCACCGTGCGGTCGGGTGTGGGCGTCGTGTTTGATCTGGGCCAGCCGGGCTGCGAGGGCACGCAGCTCGTCCGCGGTCATTGACTCGACTGTCTCGGGCGGGCTTTCGCTGGGTGGTTGGAAGGGGTCTACTGTCCAAGTGTCGCTGGGGTCGAGAGGTTCTGGGAGGTCGCTCTCGGCTGAGTGGGGCGCCTCACGATCGGCCTCATCATCCATGCCGGGCTCGTCCAGACCCGCCTCGCTACCCAGACCTGCCTCGTTACGCAGGCCAGGCTCGTTACGCAGGCCAGGCTCGTTACGCAGGCCAGGCTCGTTGTCCGGGCCAGGCTCGTTGTCCGGACGGGGCTTGTCGTCCACACCGGGGGTGCCGTGGGGACAGGGATCTACGCTGACACCGGCTGCCCGGTCAGCCCACAGGTCGTTGCCTGTAGCAACGTTGCCGGGTGCGGCGGCGGGGTCAGGTGCGACGGCAGGCGCGGGGACAGGGCTAGGTGCGGGGACAGGGCGAGGTGCGGGGACAGGGCGAGGTGCGGGGCCGGCGTCAGACGTGTGGTCCGAGTGAGGCGCGGGACCCGAGTGTGGCGCGGGGCTTGAGTCTGGCGTCGGAGTGGAGGCGTTAGCAGATGCAGAGGTGGGCGCGGGCTCGGGAGATGGCCGGGCAGCAGACACGGGAGTGGGATTCGGCGCGGGAGCGGGGG
>NZ_SMKA01000181.1 GCF_004348455.1 Kribbella albertanoniae | reverse complement strand
CCCCCGAGCAGGCCGCAACCGCGCCGGCGCCAGAGGCCGTCGTACCGGCGCCCGAGCCCGCAGCCGTTGCCCCAGACCCCGAGCCGGCGGTCGTCGCGGACCCGGAGCCCGCACCTGTTACTCCGAACGCTGAGCCGGCCGCGGCCGCGGCACCTGCGCCCGCGGTTGAAGCGGAGCCGATTGCGCGTGCTGAGCCCGAGCCCGTCGTACCCGCTCCCCCGGCGCCCGAGGGCGTCGTACCGGGTGAGGGGGAGTTCTCGCGGTTGATGGACAGTGGGTCCTCGTCGGCACCGACCTTGTTCGACGACGAGGTTCCGGTCGGGCGGTTCGGTCCGGGCTCGGCGGACGCCGTACCGCATCAGGGACCGCCGGACGGTTTCACCATCAAGGGCAACGCGCAGTCGATGCTCTTCCACACCCCGGATTCCCCGTACTACGGCCGCACCAAGGCCGAGGTCTGGTTCCGCACCGAGGCCGACGCCGAACGCTCCGGCTTCACCAAGTACGTCCGCAAACCCCGCAAGTCCACCCAGCCCGGCAACTGACCAGGAGGTAAGAGTGCAGCGCGAGATCAGCGTCCCGTACATCATCGAGCAGGACGAGGACGGCGTCTGGTGCGCCGAAGCCGCACTCACCCCGAAGTCGTTCGCGAACGGTTCCGGCGCGACTCCCGAAGCTGCGCTCGAAGACCTCAAGGACGCGATCGCTCTCCTGGCCGAGACCGTTGGGGTGCCGGAGCAACTGGTTGTGACAGTCGAGGTCGACTAGTGCCGATCAAGGTCCGCGATGCCGAGCGCATCCTGCGGAACGCGGGCTACCGGAAGCTCGACGGGCGCGGCAAGGGCAGTCACATGGTGTATCAGAACGATGCAGGCATCTCGGTGACCGTCCCGAGCCACGGCGAGATCCCGACCGGGACATGGAGTGCCATTCAGCGTCAGGCGGGGTTGAAGGAGCAGAAGGGGTCTCGCGACAGCGCGGATGACGCGCAGCGGCTGGCGAACGACGGGGTTGCGAAGGCTGGCAGTGCGCCGGACTCGCAGACACCGAAGGCACAACCAGCGAGCCGTCACGATTCCGGCAAGAAACGTGGGCGGGGACGCGGGCGTTCGACGTAGACCAGTGCGGGTAGAGGTTTTACTCTGCGGGATGTTTGCGGGTCTATTTGCTTGTACTGGCAAAGGGCCGTCAGACTATGCGCAACGCACTCGCGGAACCGTCACTCGCGCGGCGTCACCACATCACCGGGCTCTGCCGGTTCCTGCGTTTGCCTTCCCCCTTGATCGAACCGGCCTTTTGAGTCCGCCGATTCGGGGTACGGGACGACGACGCGGGCGCGCGGCGGAGTCCCCCACAACACTCCCGATGGAGGTGAGCGTGACCGACATGCTGCCGGAGCAGCACCACGGATTGACGAAGAAGGATCCGCTGTGGTTCAAGCGGGCCGTCTTCTACGAAGTCCTGGTGCGGTCGTTCAAGGATTCGAACGCCGACGGCATCGGCGACCTGCAGGGCCTGACCGAGAAGCTGGACTATCTCGAGTGGCTCGGCGTGGACTGCCTTTGGCTGCCGCCGTTCTATCCGTCACCGCTGCGCGACGGCGGTTACGACATCTCCGACTACACCGGCGTGATGCCGGAGGTCGGCACGATCCAGGACTTCGCCGCGTTCATGGAAGCCGCGCACTCACGGGGCATGCGCGTGATCGTCGACTTCGTGATGAACCACACCTCGGACGCGCACCCCTGGTTCCAGGAATCCCGGACCAACCCGGACGGCCCGTACGGCGACTTCTACGTCTGGTCCGACACCGACGAGCCGTACGGCGACGCGCGGATCATCTTCGTGGACTCGGAGCAGTCGAACTGGACCTGGGACCCGGTCCGCGGCCAGTACTTCTGGCACCGGTTCTACTCCAGCCAGCCGGACCTCAACTTCGAGAACCCGGCCGTCGGCGACGCGATGATCGAGGCGCTGAAGTTCTGGCTGGACCTCGGTATCGACGGTTTCCGGCTGGACGCGGTGCCGTACCTGTTCGAGGAGGACGGCACCAACTGCGAGAACCTGCCGCGCACCCACGAGTTCCTGAAGCGGGTCCGCAAAGAGGTCGACGCGAACTACGAGGACCGCATCCTGCTCTGCGAGGCGAACCAGTGGCCCGCCGACGTGGTCGACTACTTCGGCGACCGGGACTCCGGTGGTGACGAGTGCCAGATGGCGTTCCACTTCCCGGTGATGCCGCGCATCTTCATGGGGGTACGGCGCGAGTCCAGGTTCCCGATCTCGGAGATCCTGGCCCAGACCCCGGCGATCCCGGACACCTGCCAGTGGGGCATCTTCCTGCGCAACCACGACGAGCTGACGCTCGAGATGGTCACCGACGAGGACCGCGACTACATGTGGTCCGAATACGCGCAGGACCCGCGGATGAAGGCGAACATCGGCATCCGCCGGCGGCTCGCCCCGCTGCTGGACAACGACACCAACAAGATGGAGTTGTTCACCGCGATGCTGTTGTCGTTGCCGGGATCACCGATCCTGTACTACGGCGACGAGATCGGCATGGGCGACAACATCTGGCTGGGTGACCGCGACGGTGTCCGGACCCCGATGCAGTGGTCGCCGGACCGGAACGCGTCGTTCTCGACCGCGACCCCGGGCAAGCTCAGTCTGCCGGTCATCATGGATCCGGTCTACGGCTACCAGGCGGTGAACGTCGAGGCCGAGATGGAGAACGCCTCGTCGCTGCTGCACTGGACCCGGCGGATGATCCAGACCCGTAAGCAGCACCCCTGCTTCGGGATGGGCACCTTCACCGATCTGGGCGGCTCGAACCCGAGCGTCCTGTCGTACATCCGTGAGTTCGGCGACGACGTCGTCCTGTGTGTGAACAACCTGTCCCGCTTCCCGCAGCCGATCGAGCTGGACCTGCGGCAGTGGGAAGGTGTCGAGCCGGTTGAGCTCCTCGGCGGGGTGCACTTCCCAGCGATCGGTGAGTTGCCCTACCTTTTGACGCTCGGCGCGCACGGTTTCTACTGGTTCCGGCTGCCCAAGCCGGCCGACCACGAGGAGAGCATTTCGTGACTTCCCATCTGGACCAGGTCCAGTCCTTCTGTGCGAGCCAGCGATGGTTCGGGGAGAAGGGACACGACGTCGTCGTCGACGCGATGGCCACCTCGGTGTGGCTGTCCGACGACGGGGTGTGGCCTGCGGTCCGGATCGGGTTCGTCTACTGTTCGGGGCCGCCCGGATCGGATATCCCGATCCGGGTGTACCAGCTGCCGCTCAGCTACCACCAGGCTCCGGCGGAGAATCTCAGCCACGCCCTGATCGGTGACTGGGACGAGCAGGAACTCGACGACACCCGCGTGTGGGTGTACGACGCCTTGCACGACAAGGAAGCCACGCCGTACTGGCTGGACGGTCTCACCAACGGCCGGAAGCTGGACGCGCTGGAGTTCCACCCGGTGCACGCACCGGAGAGTACGACGGTCGTGCCCGAGGACGCGCAGTCCCTGGTGCTGACCGTCGAGCAGTCCAACACGTCGCTGGTCTTCGGCGACGTGGCGCTGCTGAAGGTGTTCCGCCGGCTCGAGCCCGGGAGCAACCCCGGGGTCGAGATCGAGTCGGCGCTCACCGAGTCCGGGTCCGAGCTGGTCCCGGAGGTGCTCGGGTCGGCTCGCGGCAGCTGGCCGCGGGCCGGTGGCGGGACCGACAGCGGTGAGCTGGCGATGATGACGGCCTTCCAGAAGAACGCCACCGACGGCTGGTCGTTCGCGACCTCGTCGGTGCGCGATCTGTACGCCGAGGCCGATCTGCACGCGGCCGAGGTCGGCGGCGACTTCGCGGCCGAGTCGCATCGGCTCGGTGCCAGCACCGCCCAGGTGCATGCCGAGCTGGCGAAGGCACTCGGCACCGATGTCTGGGAGCAGTCCAAGCTGGTCGAGCACGCAGCCGCGATGCACCGACGGCTGGCCGCCGCGACTGCCGCGGTTCCCGAATTGGCGCCGTACGCCGAAGGTCTTGGCCGTGCGTTCGACAACCTGGCAGCGGCCGATCAGCCGGTGCTGGTGCAGCGCATCCACGGCGACTACCACCTCGGTCAGGTGCTGCGCACGATCGACGGCTGGAAGCTGATCGACTTCGAGGGTGAGCCGGCCAAGTCGCTGGTCGAGCGGCGCGCGCTGGACACTCCGGTCAAGGACATCGCCGGGATGCTGCGGTCCTTCGACTACGCGGCGCGGTCGCTGCTGCTGACCGATCACGAGGGTGACCAGCAGATCGCCTACCGGGCTTCGGAGTGGGCCAGCCGCAACCAGCAGGCGTTCTGCGACGGGTATGCGGAGGTTGCGGAGAGCGACCCCCGTCAGCAGTCCGCGTTGCTGGACGCGTTCCTGGCGGACAAGCTGATCTACGAGGTGCTGTATGAGGCCCGCAACCGGCCAACCTGGTTGCGCATTCCACTAGCTGCGGCGGCGCAGCTGGCCGGCGTCGAGCAGTAGAACGTAAAACAACATCAGATACCCCAAATCTCCGCCAAGTAATCCTCCATCCTGAGAATTACTGAGCGTGCGGGCGTCGCCACTGTAATACTTGCGGGTATGCCCACCGCTCCACCGCTAGAGGTGCTTGTGCTCGGGCCTCTGGCTGTCCGGCTCGGGGGCAGGGTGGTCGCGGTCGATCGGCCGCTGGAGCGGGCGTTGCTGGTGCGGCTCGCACTGGCCGGCGGGATGTCGGTTCCGGATCATCGGCTGGCCGCGGATCTCTGGGGTGATGTCGATCTGGCCCGCCCGACCGAGCGGCTGCGGGTGCTCGCCTCCCGGCTCCGGGCCGCGATCGACTCCCCCGACTCGTTGACCCGGGTGAACGGTGGCTATGCGTTGGCCGCCGACCTCAGCGACCTGACGGAGGCCCGGGCGGCCGCCGAGCGGATGCACACCGCCGTACGGGCTGGTGATCACCTCGGCGTCAGGACCGCCGCGCATGAGGCGCTCGAGCTGTGGCGTGGTCCGTCGCTCGCCGACCTGCGCACGATTCCGTATGCCGTTGCCGAGGGCGAGCAACTCGATGCGTGGAAGCTGACGCTGCAGGTCGAGATGCTCGATGCGGAGTTGTCACTCGGTCATGCGGCCGAGGCGGCTCGTGAGCTCGAGGCACTTGCCGCTGAGAATCCGTTGCATGAGCGTCTGTGGTGCCTGCTGGCGCTCGCGCTCTACCGGACCGGGCGTCAGGCTGATGCGCTCAGCCGGATGTCCAAGTTGCGCAACCGGCTGGCTGACGAGCTCGGCGTGGATCCGGCGCCGGACACTGCGGCGATGGAGCTGCGGCTGCTCCGGCAGGACCCGACTTTGTTGCCGACGGCATCTGAACCCGTGGCTCCGAGTTCGGCCACCCGTAGTGCGTCCGCCGGTCCTGTCGCCGATCTGCCGTCGCCGTTGACCAGTTTCGTCGGCCGGCAGGAGGAGCTGGCCTGGCTGATCAACCGGATCACGCGACCCGGTGTCGTCACGCTGGTCGGCGGTCCTGGGAGCGGCAAGTCCCGGCTGTCGTTCGAGGCGGTCCGGACGGTGGCGAACCGCCCGGTCCGCTTGGTCGAGCTGGCCCCGCTGCAGCGCGAAGGCGCCGTACTGGAGGCGATTGCGGGTGAGGAGGCCAGCGGCCACGATCCGCTCGCGTCCGCCGCGTCGGCGCTCGACGGTTCGGTGCTGGTGATCGACAACGCCGAGCATGTGGTCGAGCAGGCCGCGGACATCGTAGCTGCGCTGGTACGGCGGGCGCCGGGGCTGACCGTGCTGGTGACGTCGCAGCGGCCGTTGCAGCTGGAGGCCGAGGAGGTCCGGCCGATGCGCCCGCTGGATGCATTGGCGGCCGCGCAACTGTTCACCGAGCGCTGCGCGATCGATGCCCAGGGCGCCGATCCAGAGCAGGTCGCCGCGATCTGTACGGCGGTTGACCGGTTCCCGCTCGGGATTGAGCTGGCAGCGGGTCTCACTCGGACTCTGACTGTCCCGCAGCTGGCGAAGCGGTTGACGGATCGGATGCGGCTGCTCGTGGCCGGCGGGCGGGATTCGCAGGCCCGTCATACCAGTCTGGTCGCGGCACTGGACTGGAGTCACCAACTGCTCGGGGATACCGAGCGTGCTGTGCTGCGCCGGGTTGCGGTCTTCGCTGGTGGTTTCACTCTGGAGGCGGCCGAGCAGGTCGCACTCGATCCGCGGGATGTCGCGCCGGCACTGACCGAGCTGGCGGATCGGAGTCTGCTGACGGTCGAGGCCGTCAACGGGCGACGCTTCCGTTTGCTGGAGACCGTGCGGGACTACGCGCTGACGAAGCTGGAAGAGGCCGGTGAGACCGAGACTGCGCGGAGCGCCGAGCTCGACTGGGCCATGAGCTATGTGCAGACCGCCGGCCAGAACAGCGACGACTTCGCCCACGCCGAAGCCCTGAACGAGGTCTTCGCCGAGTGGCCGAATCTGCTCGACGTACTGGATCGTGCCGCCGGGACCGAGCGTGCCGCGGCCGGTCTGCGGTTGGCGCTCGTCATGCACACACCGTGGTTGATCCGAGGCTGGTATGCCGAGGCCGCGCGGCACTTCGACGCGTTGACCGACGCACCGGGCGCGACCACGTCCGAGCGGCTGACCGCGTTGTGCAACCACGGTTTCGTGCTGACGATGCGCGGTCAGTTCGACCGCGCCGCGGAGCTGCTGACCGAGGCCGAGCGGCTCGCGCCGTTGCAGGACGACGACACGTTGACGCTGACCGCGCTGTACTACCGCAGCATCGTCGAGATCGAGCGCGGCCGACTGCTGGACGCGTTCACCCCACTACTGACCGGACAGGCGCTGGCCCGCTCCTCCGGCGAGCACGAGCGTCGGCTGTCGGCGTTCACGGATGCGCTTGGCACGCTGTATGTCTATGCAGGCCAATCCGAGCGCGCACTCGTGTGTTACGAGACGTGCATCGTGGCCGACCGTGAGTTCGGCGACGAGCACGGACTGTCGCGCGGGCTGAGCAATCTCGCCGGTGCGCTGGTCGGGCTCGACCGCTGGGACGAGGCCCTCAAAGCGGCCGCCGAATCGGACCACTACGCCCGCCGCCTCGACGACCGCCAGATCCTCCCCCTGAACGACGTCATCCGCGGCCTCGCCGCCGTAGCCCGCAACGACCTCGACGAAGCCGAGAAACACCTACGCTCCGCCGTCGAATACGCCCTGGCCGACGACAGCGGCGTCAGCCACGCCTACATCGACCTGGCCGACGTCCTGGTCCGCCAAGGCGAGCTGGACGAAGCCGCAGCCCTCCTCGACGCCGTCTTCGCCGAAGCCCCCGCCCAAAGCATCTCCTGGCTAGCAGCCCGCGCAGTAGCCGCCGCCCTGTCCCTAGCCCAAGGCGACCTCCCCCGCACCACCCACCTGGTCAACGAAACCACCATCGCCTACACCCGCACCGGCTTCGCCTGGCCCCGCTACGCCACCCGCCTCACCGA
Source organism: Kribbella albertanoniae (assembly GCF_004348455.1). Lineage (GTDB taxonomy): Bacteria > Actinomycetota > Actinomycetes > Propionibacteriales > Kribbellaceae > Kribbella > Kribbella albertanoniae. The sequence continues at coordinate 11,588 of NZ_SMKA01000181.1, read as the reverse complement.
AGTCCGCGCCGCTCTAGGGCAGTAGGTTCGCCGCATCATCAGCTCGTGGGTTCACCCATCGGGTGGTGATGGTCAGGGGCGTACAGCAGCGGGCAACCAGGGGCGCCCGACCCCCGGGGTGAGTACTCTCCGCCGGCTCAGCGGAGCTGTTCGATGTCGGCCTCGGCCAGGTGCATCGTGAGTGCCTCGCGAACCAGCTCGGAGACCGTGATTTCGCGGCGCGCGGCCTCGTGGCGGAGCTCGGTGTCGAGCTCGTCCGGGAGGGTCAGCGTGGTGCGCTTCATGGTGTCCAAGCATGCCAGCGCGAATCTTCTTCGTGTAGGTCGCGGCTTGTCGGGTACGGGGTGCAGTGAATGTGTTGGCTATCGGGCAGGATGGGGTGCATGGGATCGAGTGAGCGCGAAGCCATGGAGCAGCCGGTGGTTGCGGCCGAGGAGCCTGTGGTGACAGCGGTTCCGGTGGACCGGACTGTGCTGGAGCGAGTGGTTGGTGGGACGTACCACGATGCGCATCAGGTGCTCGGGCCGCATCTTGGCGAGCATGGGGTGACCGTGCGGGTGCTGCGGCCGTTCGCGAGTTCGGTCACGGTCCTGTACGACGGGAAGCAGCTGCCACTGCGGCATGAGCATGACGGGATCTGGGTCGGGGTGCTGGACACCGACAAGGTGCCGGACTATCGGCTCGAGGTCAGCTACACCGATGGTCCCGCCGTCGAGGTGGACGATCCGTACCGGTATCTCCCGTCGCTCGGCGAGGTCGACCTGCATCTGATCGGCGAGGGCCGGCATGAGCAGCTGTGGACTGTGCTCGGTGCGCACGTTCGCCGGTACGACGGTCCTACGGGTGCTGTGACCGGGACGTCGTTCGCCGTCTGGGCTCCCAACGCACAAGGCGTCCGGCTGACCGCCGACTTCAACTTCTGGGACGGCCGCGCGCATCCGCTGCGTTCGCTGGGTGGCTCCGGCGTGTGGGAGCTGTTCGTGCCGGGCATCGGCCCGGGCACGCGGTACAAGTTCGACATCTGCGGCCGGGACGGCGTGTGGCGGCAGAAGGCCGACCCGATGGCGAACCTCGCCGAGGTTCCCCCGGCCAACGCGTCGGTGGTGCACGAGACGTCGTACGAGTGGGAGGACGCCGCCTGGATCGAGCGCCGGGCCGCGTCGAGTGCGTATGCCGAGCCGATGAGCGTCTACGAGGTGCACCTCGGTTCGTGGCGCAAGGGGAAGACGTACCGCGAGCTGGCCGACGAGCTTGTTGCCTACGTCAACGATATGGGCTTCACCCACGTCGAGTTCATGCCGGTGATGGAGCATCCGTTCGGCGGTTCCTGGGGTTACCAGGTGACGTCGTACTTCGCGCCGACCTCGCGGTTCGGCGACCCGGACGACTTCCGGTTCCTGGTCGACAAGCTGCACCAGGCGGGCATCGGCGTACTGGTCGACTGGGTGCCGGCGCACTTCCCGAAGGATGCGTGGGCGCTGGCTCGCTTCGACGGGACCCCGCTGTACGAGCACCCGGATCCGCGCCGCGGCGAGCAGCCCGACTGGGGCACGCTGGTCTTCGACTTCGGCCGGCCGCAGGTGCGCAACTTCCTGGTCGCGAACGCGATCTACTGGGCCGAGGAGTTCCACATCGACGGCCTGCGCGTGGACGCGGTCGCCTCGATGCTCTACCTGGACTACTCGCGCCAGGAGGGCCAGTGGGTCCCCAACCAGTACGGCGGCCGCGAGAACCTGGAGGCCGTGTCGTTCCTGCAGGAGATGAACGCGACCCTCTACAAGCGCGTCCCCGGCGTGATCACGGTCGCCGAGGAGTCGACGTCCTGGCCGGGTGTCACCCGCGACACCCACCTCGGCGGGCTCGGCTTCGGCTTCAAGTGGAACATGGGCTGGATGAACGACTCGCTCCGCTACCTGGAGCACGAGCCGGTGCATCGGCAGTACCACCACCATGAGCTGACGTTCTCGATGATGTACGCCTACTCGGAGAACTTCGTGCTCCCGCTGTCCCACGACGAGGTCGTGCACGGCAAGGGCTCGTTGCTCCGCAAGATGCCGGGCGACCGCTGGCAGCAGCTGGCGAATCTGCGCGCCTACCTGGCGATGATGTGGGCCCACCCGGGCAAGCAACTGCTGTTCATGGGCTGCGAGTTCGGTCAGGAGTCGGAGTGGTCCGAGAAGGGCGAGCTCGACTGGTGGCTGCTGGACCACGAGAACCACCGCGGTCTGCAGGATCTCGTCCGCGACCTGAACGGCGTCTACACCGCTACGCCGGCGTTGTGGCGGACGGATCACGCGCCGGAGAAGTTCAGCTGGATCGACGCCAACGACGCCGGCAACAACGTCTTCTCGTTCGTCCGCTTCGGCGACGAGGGTGAGCCGACGATCGCCTGCATCGCGAACTTCTCCGCGCTGCCGCACCACGGCTACCGCCTGGGTCTCCCGTACGCCGGTCAGTGGTCCGAGGTGATCAACACCGACGCCGGTAACTACGGCGGCTCCGGGGTCGGCAACTTCGGTGCGGTCACGGCCGACGGCCCCGAGTGGCACGGGATGACGACGAGCACCGAGCTGTCCGTTCCGCCCCTGGCCACCGTGTACTTGCGGTACGACGGGTAGCGTTCGTGGGGTGACCGCCGTACAACCGCTGACCGATGGTGACCTGACCCTGCGCCTGTCTGCTGACGACCAGCAGGTGGTGACGTTCGAAGTCGAGAACGGGACTCCGCTCGGCACAGTGGAGGTACGGCGGACTACCCCAGGTGCCGGGCTTGTCGTGTGGGCGCTGGACGGCGGGCCCGAGTTCGCCCAACGAGCGGTCCGGCTGCTGTCGGAGTACGCGTTCGGTGAACTCGGTCTGGACCGGTTGCAGATCGACGTCGATCCTTCGTTGCACTCGTCGATGCGGGTCGCGATCCGATCCGGTTTCCGCCGCGAAGGTCTGCTGCGCGGTGCCGCCCTCGTCGACGGCGAACGCCGCGACGTGGTCGTGTACGGGATGCGCAGCGACGACCCGCGCCCCGATTCCGTGCTCGGCTGGACGACCCTGATGGACTCCACGCTGCCGAAGAAGCGCGTGATCGCGCACGTCGTCGTGCAGGACACCACCGGTCGAGTCCTGCTCTGCCAGGTCAGCTACAAACAAGACCTCGAGCTCCCCGGCGGCGTCGTCGAACCGGACGAGGACCCGGCCACCGGCGCCTCCCGCGAGATGGAGGAGGAGCTGGGCATCGCCCTCCCCCTCCTCGGCATCCTCGCCATCGACTGGCTCCCCCGCTGGGAAGGCTGGGGCGACGCCGTCGAAATCCTCTACGACGGCGGCATCCACGACGCGTCCTTGCTGGAGACCCTCCACCCCGACGGCCGCGAAATCCTCGCCCTGTCCTGGCACTCCCCCGAAGCCCTGGAAGGCCTCGTCTCACCACTCAACGCCCGCCGCCTCCCGCTGGTCCTGAGCAAACCCTCCGAGCTGCACAACCTGAGCAACGGCAACCCCATCACCTAGGCAGGCGGTTGAGGTCGGCAACGCACCACGCGTAATGGCCGTCGCCTGCTTCTTGGTCGTAGATGGTTGCGGTGGTGATCGCGTAGGCGTGGCGGTAGAGGTACATCCGCTCGCGGTCGTGGCCGAGGGCTTCGAAGCGGTCGAGCAGTATGGCGTCCAGGCGGCGCGCGTCGGCGCCGTACATGTCGAAGAAGCCGGCGGCGAGGGCAGCATCGAAGGTGTTGTCGCCGGCGGTCGAGTAGAAACCCCAGTCCAGTAAGGCGGACACGCGGGCGCCGTCCATCAGCAGGTTGGGTGGGCAGATGTCGCCGTGCACGATGCTCAGCTTCTCCAGCTCGATGGACGCCAGCCGCCGGGTGATGCGGTCGAGCAAGGCCGGGAAGTCCGCGACATCGCGGTCAAAATGCCGGTACGACGCCTCGGCCCGACGGCGGACCAGCGCAGCCAGCGATTCGCCCCAGGACAGCCCGGGGAGCCAGAACGGTTCGTTCAGCACGAGCAACTCCCTGCTCGCGGGCCCGGCGGTCGTCGTACCGAGTGCTTCGACGATTCCGACGAACGCAGCCAGGGCGTCGTTCTCGGCCACCTCGGCCGACGGCAGCTGCGTACCGGTCAGCTTGTCCTCGACGCTCACGGCCAGACCGTTGTCGGCGGCATCGATCGTGCGGATCCGCGGTGTCCGGAACGGGAGCTCGGGGATCTCGTCGAGGAAGGATTGCATCAGCCGTACGTCGTCGGGCCGCCGCTCGAACCACTCCTTGCGGACCGTGCCGTCACCGAGGTCGTAGACGGCGCCTTCCATGCCCTGCCCGATCAATTCCATAGGTGTGCACTCTGCCTCAGCGGACCAGAGCGGTCGAGGCAATAACGGTCCCGGCGAGCGCGACACCGAGGCTGATACCGACCTGGCGCCCGGTGGAGATGATCGAGGCCGCGAGGCCGGCCATGTCGGTGGGCATCTCGGAGACGGCCGTGTTGACGAGGGGTGGGTTGATCATCCCGACGAAGATCCCGAACACCAGGTAGATGGCGAGGACGACCGGCAGCGGGGTCGTGGCGCCTAGGGCGAACGAAGCGAGCACGCTGAGGACGAACGCCGTACCGGCAATCACGAGCGGTACGCGTGGACCGCGTGCGGCGACCAGGCGTCCGGCGTACGGGGCGACGAGGAGGATCGCGACGCCGATCGGCAACAGCGACAACCCGGCGGCCAGTGCGGGAAGGTCGCGCACGTTCTGCAGATAGAGGGTTGTGACGAAGAGGTAGGCACCGAACCCGACGTAGGCGACCAACGCGATCACCAGCGCGGAGCTGAAGCGGATGCTGCGGAACAGGCGCAGCTCAAGCAGTGGTTCGGTACGGCGGCGTTCGTACGCGATCAGGCTTGTCGCGGCCAGCGCTGCGATGACCAGAAGCCAGGGGACTTTTTCGATGATCGCACCAACCAGACTGCCAAGCGTGAGCATCAGCAGAAGCTGACCGATCGGATCGAACCGGCGGGCGCGGTCGGCGCGGGTCTCGGGGACGAACAGCTGGGTGCAGATGACGGCGATCACGACGATCGGCAGGTTGACCCAGAAGATCGATCGCCAGCCCCAACTGTCGACCAGGGCGCCGCCGAGAATCGGGCCGAGCGCGAGGGCGAGACCGGACATCGAGCCGAAGATACCGATCGCCTTCGCGCGCTCGCGCCGGTCGGGGAAGGTGGTGACGACGATCGCCATCGCGACCGGATTCAGCATGGTGCCGCCGACCGCCTGGACGGCGCGGGCCGCGATCAGCCAGCCGATACCTGGCGCCAGGCTGCAGGCCAGCGAGCCGAGGCCGAACACAATCAGGCCGACCTGGAACACCCGGCGCCGGCCGATCCGGTCCGCCGTCGAACCCGCGAGCGGGAGCAGCACGGCGAGCACCAGGGTGTAGGCGTCGACAGTCCATTGCAGGCCGCTGACCGACGTACTGAGGTCGCCGTGGATGGACGGCAGCGCCACGTTGACGATCGAGACGTCCATCAGCGAGACGATGATGCTCGCGCAGCAGATCGCCAGGACGACTCGCTGCCTCGTTGAAACTCTCATAGCTCGAACCTAGGATTTAGAGCGTGCTCGAAGTCAAGCAACCCTCTGACCCCATCCCCGAGGCCGGGCTGAGCATCGCCGAGGCGGCCGAGCGGACGGGCGTCAGCGTGCACACCCTTCGGTACTACGAACGCGCCGGCCTGGTCATCACCAGCGTCGACCGGACCACGGGCGGCCGCCGCCGGTACCGCGAGCTCGACCTGCGGTGGATCGGCATGTGCACCCGGCTGCGGTCGACCGGGATGCCGATCCGGACGATCCGCGAGTACGCCGATCTCGTGCTGGCCGGCGCCGGGAACGAGAAGGAGCGCCTCGCGCTGCTGGAGTCCCATCGCGCCGAGGTGCTCGCGAAACTCGCCGAGCTGCAGGAGAACCTCGAGCTGATCGACCACAAGATCGACGTGTACCGCGGCCGGATGGACGCCGGGACGGCCGACACCCTGTGGTTCCCCGGCCCTACCGGCTGAGTGCGGCTCGTCGCCTACCCAGGAACCGCCGTTCGGCCTCGTTGGTCGTGAGCGCCACCGCCTCGCCGTACGCGTCGGCCGCCGCGCTGGTCCGCCCCAAGCGAGCCAGTACGTCGGCCCTGGCCGCGGGCAGGTAGGCGTACGTGCGCAGCGCAGGTTCGTTGCCCAGGGCATCCAGCTCGGCGAGGACCTCGCACAGGTCGATGCCGGGGACGAAGCTCCGGGCGGCGGCCCGGTTCAGCGCGACGATCGGCGTCGGCCAGCTCACCATCATCGCGTCGTACATCCGGACGACCTGCTGCCAATCGGTCCGCTCCCACGTCGGTGCAGTCACATGCAGACCGGCCACCGCAGCCTGCAGCGCGAAGCGCCCGTGTCCGTGCAGCAACGCCGCGGTCGCCCGCGACACCCCTTCGGCCAGCATCTTCGTGTCCCAGCGCGAACGATCCTGATCCGCGAGCAGCACCAGCTCGCCGTCCGCGCTCATCCGAGCGTCACCGCGGGCTTCGTTCATCAGCAGCAGCGCGAGCAACGCCTCCGCCTCGGTCTCGCCCGGCATCAGCCTCTGCAGCAGCCGGGCGAGCTCGATCGCCCGGCCGGTCAGCTCCGTCCGGGTCAGCTCGGGACCGGCCGCGACATGGCCGGCGGTGTAGACGAGGTGCACGACGGTGAGGACCGCGTCCAGCCGCGTGGGCAGCTCGTGATCGGCCGGGATCCGGTACGGAATACCGGCTGCCGCGATCTTCTTCTTCGCCCGGGTGATGCGGGCCGCGGCGGTCGATTCGCTGATCAGCAGCCCGGCCGCCACCTCACGGGTGGTCAGACCGCAGATCAGCCGGAGCGTCAGCGCGACCTGGGACTCCTGCGCCAGCGCCGGGTGGCAGCAGGTGAAGACGAGCCGGAGCGGATCGGTCGGTTGCTCGATCTCGCCCGGCTCTTCGATCAGCAGCGGCAGCTTCCGCCGGAGCGTGGTCTCGCGCCGCATCCGGTCGAGGGCGAGCCGTCGCGCGACCGTGGTCAGCCAGCCACCCGGATTGGCCGGAATCTCGTCCGGCCAGGATCGCAGCGCCTGGACGAAGGCGTCCTGCGTGCAGTCCTCCGCCAGGTCGAGGTCCCGGGTCAGCCGCACCACGGAGGAGAGCACGTTCGACCAGCTCTCCCGGTGCGCCCGCTCCACGGCCGCAACGACCGCCCGCGGATGTGCCGTCGCGGGTGGTCGGTGCGGTGGGACCTGCATGGAGTCAGGCCTGCGGCCCGCTGTCCGCGGAGGTGTCCATCACCGGGCGGACCTCGACGTTGCCGGCCGGGCAGAGCTTCGCCAGCTCGAGCGCCTGGTCCAGATCACGGGCCTCGACGATGTAGAACCCGCCGAGAGCCTCCTTGGTCTCCAGGAACGGTCCGTCGGTCACCAATGGCTCCGACCCCTCGCGCTGCTTCACGGTGCTCGCCGTACTGGACCGCTCCAGCGCCTCGCCGCCGAGGATCCGGGCCCCCGCCTTCTCCACCGCCTCGCTGAACGCGCCGTGCAGCTTCATCGCCTGCTGCCAATCCTCCGGCGTGACGTTGTCGTACCACTCCTCGCTGTCGAAGAGCAGGAACATGTACTGCGCCATCTCGGACTCCCTTGTCTCGGGCTTGCTACCGGACATCTTGCTGACGATCGGGCCCGAACGGAATCGACAGCACCGCCGGAGCAGTTTTCGCGCTACTGTTGAGTGGATGCTCAACAAGCCTTTCCGCCCCAGGAGGAACGTATGGAGCACCTCGACGTCCTGATCGTCGGCGCCGGCCTGTCCGGGATCGGCGCGGCCTACCGGGTGCAGACGCAGGCCCCGGACCGGTCGTACGCGATCCTCGAGTCGCGGGACGCGATCGGCGGGACGTGGGACCTGTTCCGCTATCCGGGGATCCGGTCGGACTCGGACATGTTCACGCTCGGCTTCCCCTTCCACTCGTGGGACGGGAAGGCGATCGCCGACGGGCAGGACATCCGGGAGTACGTCAACGAGACGGCGTCGACGTACGGGATCGACAAGCACATCCGGTTCGGGCAGCGCGTCCTGCGCGCCTCCTGGTCGTCCGAGACCGCGCGGTGGACGGTCGAGACGGACGACTCGTCGTACACGTGCTCCTTCCTCTACTCCTGCACCGGGTACTACGACTACGAGCAGGGGTACGTCGTCGACTTCCCGGGGCAGGAGTCGTTTCAGGGGCGGGTGGTGCATCCGCAGCACTGGCCGACGGACCTGGATTACTCCGGCAAGCGCGTGGTGATCATCGGCAGCGGCGCGACCGCCGTCACGCTCGTCCCGGCGATGGCCGGCACCGCGGCGCACGTGACGATGCTGCAGCGCACGCCGAGCTATGTCGCGTCCCGGCCGGCCTCCGACGCGTTCGCCAATCGCGTCCGCGGGCTGCTGCCGGACAAGCTCGCGCACCGCGTGGTCCGCACGAAGAACATCGCGATGAGCACCCTCACCTACAACGCCCTCCGCAAGTTCCCCGCCCACGCGGCCTGGCTGCTCAACAGCATGGCGGCCAAGCAGCTGCCCGAATCGATCCCCGTCGACCCGCATTTCACGCCGCGGTACAAGCCGTGGGACCAGCGGCTCTGCCTGGTTCCGGACTCCGACCTGTTCCGCGCCCTGCGCAAGGGGACCGCTTCGGTGCTGACCGACGAGATCGAGCGGTTCACGCCGACCGGACTGCTGCTCAAGTCCGGCGCGGAGCTGGACGCGGACGTCGTGGTCACGGCGACCGGCCTGAAGATGGTTGCCCTCGGCAAGATCGAGCTCACCGTCGACGGCCGGCCGGTTCCGGTCAGCGAGACCTTCGTCTACAAGGGGCTGATGCTGAGCGGCGTACCGAACCTGGCCTGGTGCGTCGGCTACACCAACAACTCCTGGACGCTACGCTCCGACCTGAGCTCGCAGTTCGTCGCCCGTCTGCTCAACCATCTGCGCGAGACCGGTACCGACATCTGCCTGCCGGAGATCGACCCCGCCGAGTACGACGCTCCCCGGCGGCCCGTCGTCGACCTGTCCTCGGGGTACATCCAGCGAGCCGCCGGCATCCTCCCCCGCCAGGGCCCCAACGGTCCCTGGCGGCTGCGCCAGAACTACCCGCGCGACCTGCTGATGTTCCGGTTCGGTTCGATCGAGGACGGCGTACTGAAGTTCACTCGACGGGAGCAGGCGGCGGCGGACCGACGTACTGCGCACTCGGGCGGATGATCTTGGGGTCGGCGGCCTGTTCGAGGATGTTGGCGGACCAGCCGATCACCCGGCTGACGGCGAACGTCGGGGTGAACATGGCGCGCGGGATGCCGCAGATCTCCATCACCACACCGGCGTAGAACTCGACGTTCGCGTAGAGGTTGCGGCCGGGCTTGAGCTCGGCCAGTACGTCGACGATGCGCTGCTCGACCGTGGTCGCGAAGTCGACGAGATCGCCGCCGTCGTTTTGGTTGAGCGGGCTTTGACTGAGCGGGCCGCGGGCGATGTCGCGCAGCATGAGTGAGCGGGGGTCCTCGGTGCGGTAGACGGCGTGGCCGAAGCCCATGATGCGGTCGCCGGCCTCGACCTTCGCGCGGACCCAGGCGTCGATGCGATCCGGCGTACCGATCTCGTCGAGACTGGCCAGCGCACGGTCGGGGGCACCGCCGTGCAATGGACCGGAGAAAGCGCCGATCGCTCCGGCGACGGCCGACACCAGGTCGGCGCCGGTGGAGGTGATGACGCGGGCGGTGAAGGTTGACGCGTTGAATCCATGGTCGACGGTGGCGATCAAGTAATGCTCGATCGCGCTGGCTTCGACGGCTGTCGGCACCTTGCCGGTGACCAGGTAGAGCCAGTTGGCGGCGGCGGTCAGGTCGGCGCGTGGCTCCAGTGGTTCCTGGCCTTCGCGGAGCCTGTGCAGGGCGGCGAGGATGGTCGGGGTGACCGCGCAGACGAGCATGGCGTCGGCTTTGCGGCGAGCTGGGTCGGCATCCCACAGCGGCGGCAAATTCTTGCTGGCCGCGAGCAGGGAAAGCGCGGTTCGGAGGCCGGCCAGGGGGTTGAATGTAGGCCCGGCGGCGGCGATGGCGGGGAGTACTGCGCGGACCTCATCCGGCAGCACCCGCAGCGGCGCCAGGTCGGCGATGAACCGGTCGCGCTCGGCGCCGGTCGGCAGGTGGCCCTCGAAGAGCAGGAACCAGACGTCTTCCAGCGTTTTCGACTTGGCGAGGTCGACCGCCGAGTACTGCCGGTAGTGGTAGAACCCTTCGTCGCCGCGGACATCGCCGAGGGTCGTCTCGGTGACGACGACATTACGGAGACCGGGCGGAACATTGATCGTCGTTGACATGACTTCAGGGTTGATTCGCAATCAAGTATTGTCAATATTGATCCAGTCAATATGAGTGCATGATGGAGCGGGGATGACAGCAGAAGGTGACGAGAATTACCTGACGACAGCACAGGTGGCGCGACGGCTGCGCGTGAAACCGGAGACGGTCTACGCGTACGTCAGCCGCGGCCTGCTGACCAGCGTGCGAGCCCGCGGCCGCCGCGGCAGCTTGTTCGCCGTTGCCGACGTGGAGCAGGTCGCGAGTCGATCGGTAGAGCACTCCGGAGTGGTCGAGGAGATCGAGTCTGCCCTCACGCTGCAGTCCGGCGACGAGCTCTACTATCGCGGCCGCTCGGTCGCCGAGCTGGCCACCACGTCCTCACTTGAGACGGTCGCCCACCTCCTCTGGAGCGGTGAGCTCACCCAGCAACCGTCATTCCCGGTCCACCGGCCCTCGATCGACCTGGCCCGAGCTGCCATGGCTGTCCTGCCACCCACCGCCCGCCTCACCGACCAGCTACGCGTAGCCGTCGCCGCCCTGGGCGCCGCAGATCCACTCCGCTTCGACCTGCAGCCCGCCTCCATCACCACCGCAGCCCGCACCCTCCTAGGCACCCTCATCACCGCCCTCCCCGGCCGCACAACTTCACCAGACACCTCCCCCGGCACCCGCCTCTGGCCCAAACTCGTCACCGCCCAGCCGTCCAGCCAACCACCACGTCCCGAGCTGATCGACGCCGTACTCATCCTGCTGGCCGACCACGGCCTAGCCGTCTCCACCGTGGCAGCACGAGTCGCAGCAAGCGCCCGAGCCAACCTGTACGCCGTCGTCTCGGCGGGTCTCGGCGCATTGGACGGCCAGTACCACGGCGCTGCACCGACGTTGGCCTACGAGTTCCTGGACCGCGCAAAGGACGACCCACTGAGCGCCCTATCCGACAACCTCCGCACCGGCACCCCCCTCCCCGGCTTCGGCCACAAGATCTACCGCAAACGCGACCCCCGAGCCGAGGTCCTCTTCAACCTCCTCGGCGACGCACCAATCCTGCAGGTCATCCGAACGATCGCCGCCCGCACCAAGACCTTCCCCAACAGCGACCTGGCCATCGCCGCCGTCATGCACACCCACAACCTCCGCCCCGACGCCGGCGAAGCCCTCTTCGCCCTGGCCCGCATCACCGGCTGGACCGCCCACGCCCTGGAGGAGTAC